>CP048228.1:0-337706 GCA_020002265.1 Anaplasmataceae bacterium AB001_6 | reverse complement strand
AATAGCTTTGAATAATAATGTTAAGGTAAAAATTTTAACACCAGACAGTAAAACGAGAGGAACCTTTATAATGTCCAACAATGAAGAAAAAAATTATGATTATCTATTTGAAGATAAAATTATAAAAAATATGCTATTCACTAAGCCAATGTATTTAATTGAAATAGATTGTAGCACCTTGAAAGAGGTTCTAAAATATACGGAAAGCAACGATATAAACATTATATCGTATTCAGATAAAAAAACTGTTTTATTAATCAATCCAGCTGCTCTAAAAGCCGTCAAGGATTTAATCAATGATAACGACATTATCTCCAATAATGCTGTAATGACATCAATAATCGGATCATTTGATAATGAATTATATTCCAAGATACTGGATATCATATCAGAAAATAATATAAATCTATATTTCTTATCTTCTTCAGATAAATGCACGATTTCATTAATAATAGAACACACACAACATATACTATTAAAAGAGAAGTTGGACTTACATCTAGAACAAATGTATAACCAGAAAGAAAATAAAGAAGAGAAAGTTTAAATAACAAGGAAAGGCATAATAATTATAAACAGTACTTGAGTAAATATTTCTCATTATTTTTTGATTGCATATTCTCGTGATCTTCTTTTTCTAATTTTACAAGATGGATATCCACATCATGATTTAACGGTAAAGGATAATTAATTTCTCCGTGACCAAAATTTTCATTAATAAATATTGGTATAGAGCCCTCAGTTTGAAGCAATATTTCTTTACAGACAATTTCATACATTTTTTTTATCATCTCTGATATATCGCTTTCAGGTTCTCGCACAGTAATTGAACCAATAATAACAGCTTCTGCATCTTTAATTAATCCCGTAGATAACAATTGATAAAATGATCTCAAAAATTCATACGCTTTATCATAACTAATTATATCTTCAAAAAATAGAATTTTTCCTTTAACATCTAAAGAAAAATCAGTCTGCAGAGAGCAATTAATCAAAGATAAATTACCACCGGCTATTTTGATATTATCAAAAGATTTTTTCATACTTCCAGATACATGATGCAATTCATATTGCGCATTATAATTACCCTTAAGACCATTTTGAATATGAGAAAGCATATCTATTGTGGTAGTAACGGTTGGGTTATTTACATCAAGATCTTTTAATCCAGAAGGCATTGAAGCATGAATAAAAACCCAATCAAATTTTTGAGTGAAGTATATGCCAAGGATAGTAGGATCACTGTAACCAACAATCACCTTGCTGTTAACATCATCATGTATACTAATAGGGTTCTCCAATAATTTATAAGCAATAATATTGGCCCCATAACCACCCCTTATGATCCATAATACATCATTATCTTTATTATTTATTGCTTCAATAAAATATTGAAATTTATTATTTTGGATAATTTCTTCAAGATTATCAGACTCACCTTTAGTTAACTCTGATTCCAGTACCTTTTTATGATCCAAGGAATAATTTACCCCCTTTTCTTTTAATAATTGTTCAAACCTTTGAATTGCAGCAATTTCATCATCTAATATAGTTCTTGAGACAGCAACTATATCAATACCAGTAGTAGAAACATTTTTAAACATCACGGTCACCATATAAAAAACAATCCATGGAAAAAATACGCTTATAACAATCAAGATTGAAAAAATTCAATAATCCTTCCTAAATATGGATCTAACAATGCAATATTGTCAAATTTATCAGATTCAATAATTATTCTAATTAAATTATTTTCTGTCCCAGATTTTCTGATGAAGACACGTCCGGTTTGTCCTAGATCATTTTCCATATTGCGACATAATAATGTAAATTCATCACTAGAAATCATAGAATCTATATCAGATACATCATGATAATAATCATATTCTATTCGAACACTCTCCTTGAATTTGGTCATCATATCAATGAATTTCTCTCCATAAAATGAATACATTTCAAGAATCTTCATAAAAACAATAATAGCATCAGCTGATTTATTAATACTCTCAGGAAGTATAATATGCCCAGATCTCTCACCACCTATTTTTATATTATGCTCCATCATAGCACGTGTTATATTTTTATCTCCTACATCCACACAAACACAATTTATACCCTTACTATAAAGATAGTCAGATAAATTACTAGACGATACAACACTTACAATAGCATCAGATAATCCGTATTTTTCTTTATGAAATACAGCAATAGAAGCTATCAATTGATCTCCTGTAACAATACCACCTTCTCTAGTACAAACAACTATACGGTCACCATCTCCATCAAATGCAACTCCCAAAGAAGAAGAGTGTTTGTTAATCGAATTAGATACAATTTTAGGAAAGAGCGCTCCGCAATTTTGATTTATCTTCAAGCCGTCATTATCATTATTCAAATACCTAACATTCTTAATAAAAGGATCTATGATATCTCTTATCAGACTAGAAATAGAACCATTAGCACAATCTAGATCTACAGAAAAATTATCTGATAACTTTATCTTTTCAGCAAAACTATTTATTACATAATCCTTGTATAATTTAATTTCACAAGATACATCATCTCCTTTTTGTAACATATCTGTAGATATAGGAAATTTATCTAATATTTTTTTATTTTTTAGAAGATGATAGAAAGCTGATTCAATTTGCGTCTCTTTCTCATCGGAGATTTTATAGCCATGATTATCAAATATCTTGATCCCATTGTACTTATAATCATTGTGTGAAGCAGTAACCATTATTGAATAATCCACATCCATTTTATTTGTCAAAAAAGCAAGACAAGGGGTTGTGATAATCCCTATATTTAACACCTTCACACCCAAAAATTGCAAAGTAGAAGTAATCATATTGATTATCGAAAATCTCGATATCCTATTATCAGAGGCTATTAGCACGATACCACGTTCCTTACCATATAACACACTGTGAACGGCAATAGTCAAGAAATTTAATGATAAAACATCTAAAGGAAATTTTCCAAATTCAGTTCTTATGCCATCAGTTCCAAAGATTTTGCTCATAAAACATTACGTGATATTATCTCTTCTGATTTCTATTAGATGTCTTTGTCTTATTTGCTCGATAATATCAGTAGAATATTTAAATATTTTTTGATTAACAATAATATTCTCAAAGACATCATTCAAATGACTGTCATCGCATATCAGAAATTTTGTCTTTTCCTTATTTTCAAGATCAACAATATCATATTGATTACTCTGAATAATTTTTTTACGCGCTGAAGGCTTCAAATTAACAAAACTAAGCTTATAAAGATTCTTATCTGCATTAACATTCTCAACAGAATTTTTTGATTCATAGTTCATTTCAAAATCAACTACTTCCTGTTCCTGTCTTGCGTTACACATTGCACGCCCTATTCCAGAATGCCCATCTTTCTGTAATGGAATTCCTAGCACATAAGAATCAAGAATCTCTGAATTTTCTCTATCATATATCCTATATACATCACAACTTTTCTTGTTTTGTGTATAAAATATATCTTCCACATCAGATAAATGTGACATCTTTTCAATTACATTATCAGGTAAAAAATCTTTTTCTATCCATACTGGGTCACTTTTAGATCTCACATTATTTAACTTTTTGTTCTTTAAAATATCAAACTTGATCTCTGAAAATTTAGAGCAGCTACTAACAGGAAAAGAATATTTTGCCAACATGATGCTTTCTTTATCAATTGATGGATTATTTAAATAGCGCATATTATATATCTCATTTTGAGAAGCGCTTAGTCTATTTTTATATTCTCTGTCCATTAACATGGTCAGCATAAAACTTGAGGCCATATCCTCTCTCAAAAATTTCTGAAAAGCTTTATTTGTAATATCAACAAACGAATTTTCAATGGCTGTAATTTGCTCGCGTGATAAAGAAGCCCCCAGTCTCTTAAATTCTGTCGTCACTAAAAACACGTTGATCATGCTATTAAGTAATTCCAATTTTTGTTCTTTTAATTCAGTCGCGTCAATCTTAATAAGAGCAAGATCGTTATATTCTCTAACGGCATCAAAAATAATATCTACTTCTATATTAGTAAAAGGGATATTATCAATAACTGCTACAACTTTAGACTCAAACTTATCCTTAGCAAAAACGCATGCTATACAGGTATAAAAGAAGAAAACAAATACAGAAAATTGTATCAATCTAGACGACATAACAGACAAAAGCAAATAACGAAACGATATAAGCTAACTAAAAGATGGTTGAATCATGTTAACAAAATTCACAACTAAAACCAACCCCTATAATAGCTAGCGCAAGCAACAACAAGATAAGAAAATATAATATTAAAAGAATCGGAGTGACAGGATTTGAACCTACGACCTCTAGTCCCCCAGACTAGTGCGCTACCCAAGCTGCGCTACACCCCGATAAACATAATCATATTACTTTTTATTGTCTTTAATTTTGTAGTAAATGGACTCCAATCGCTTATTAATTTGTAATAAGGAGTTATAAAGTTCACCACTTCTTCTCGCAGACAAAAAATCTTTGGCTCCTTTAATAGTATATTTCTTTTCGTACAATAAATGTACTATTTTTTTTAGAAGCTTAATATCATCAGGGCTATAATATCTAACACCTTTATATCTTTTTGGATTAAGCATTGGAAATTCTTTTTCCCAAAATCTAATTACATACTTTTCCAAATTTAATTCTTTTGATACTTCTGCAATATTTTTAAATATTTTATCATCTAAACTAATCTTATCAATAATATTTCTCATCATAATTGAATAAATAGGCAAAATTCAGAATTATTATCTATACAATAGGATAACATCCAGGATACAATACAAAGTACACATTAATAGTATATTTTATACCATTAGCCGACAAAAGGATAAAAATATATTTGTTTTTGTTATTCTTATTGAGTAGAATATATTTTCGGTTTCGTTGATCTTTCGGCTTGTGGGGATTTCATACAACAACGAGCTATTGTTTGTGAATTATGTTATATTATTGTTTGTTTTATGTTAAATTTCTCAGAATTCAACATTAAAAATTTTTTCTGCTACTTCATATTATTGTTTTTTTTGTTTCCGTGTTGCATTTTCTGCGCACAATCTACAAATGAAAGTCCAAAATTAATATATAAATCCAAAGATTGGGAGCTTTATCTATATAAAGAGGGTAATAGCGTAGCTTGTTTTATGACTTCTTCTCCTATACATACAGCAGGTAATTTCACAAGAAAAGGTGAATCGATGATTTTTATTAACCACATTGCACCTAACATAGATGAAATAAGCGTCAAAGCTGGTTATCCATATAGTGATGCTGTGCCAGTAGCAGTATATTACAGCTCTGGAGAGAGTACTCAAAAAATAATGGCCACTGTTCTGTCAAATGCAAAATCAGGAAAATGCTCTACTGGATCTGATTTAAATATGTACTTGGATATTATTGTTGATGAGACAGCATGGTCCCGTAATGTTGATGTTGATCAAAAAGCTGTAGCCTCAATGAGAAAAGGATATTTTTTAATAACAAAAGGAAGATCTCCAAAAGGAACATGTTCCGTTGATGTATATTCTCTCCTCGGCTTCTCTTCTGTCTACGAAAAAATGTTGAAAGAATGTAATTAACAGGAAAAGAGAATATTACTTTATTCCTATTGTACCGTCTATAAGCACTTTCCCTCTTATGATATTTCCAGTATCGCTCATCTTTACTTTAATTTCATCTTGATAGGAACCATTCTCCATAGCTTTTCCTTTTGCTTTTATCTTAATTGAGTCACTATTATAAACGATGTCTACTGTTGCGTTTTTTCTTACTAATTCCGTGTCTTTTAAGAAATTTTTTTCTAGAGGAACGTGTGCTTCTACTTTTTTTTTTACAGTTTTACCAATTAGAGTTTTTTTATTCTTAACATAACGATGATTCAAATTATTCTTGCGGATTTTATTGCGAATTGCTTCAGGCACAATAGTATCATCGATACCATCCAAATCAATCTGCTCCAACATATTAGGAAGTATAACATCGCCCACTGATACATCGTGTTTAAACGCGTACGCAAAATCTTCTGCATACAGATTTGTCATATTTAGAAAAACTGTACAGCATAAAATCAAAGAGACTCTACAAATTTTCTTCATCTTAATATTTGTAAAAATTAACATAACGCATTTCTTATAATAAATTGATCATAATTTTCTTAATTATATTAATATAATAATATTTGTTAATAATTTTATTTCATTTTAGACTAAATTACGTTACTTTATTATTTGAATTAAATACTGATTTTAACATTTCATGCGAAGTGTAAAGACACTTTAAGCAATAATCAAAATTCCTATGTACTTTCATCATATCTGTCATGGTAGAAACTATATTAACATTAGAACCTTCAAGAAAACCTTGGGATAAAGTTCCCGCAACTTCTTCTCCAGGGATATAATTCTCCGGTGGACCAGACCCAACAGTTTCAGCATATAAGTTATCACTCATTGCTTGTAAACCAGAGGGATTAATAAAGGTTGCCAATTCTATTTGGCCTAAATTAACTTCTGTTAACTCTTTATCTTCTCCAAGAATAAAGCCATCTCCTGTGATTTTAATATTAACAATATCATTGCTAATCGTTATTCCAGGATATAATTCAAATCCGTCTGATGTTACAATTTTGCCATTGGCATCCAGACGAAAATGACCATTTCTGGTATATCGCTCTTCCCCATCGGGCATTGTTATAATAAACATACCCATACCCACAATAGCAACATCTAAAGGAACTCCCGTGGTTTGCAAGGGGCCTTGTTCATGTATTCTAGAGATATCAGAAACTTGTGTCCCTAACCCTACTTGCATTTGCTTTACATATGGTTCGTCATCATTCTTCTTAATATTACGATTAACAGATTGATAAGCTAAATCACTAAAAACTGCATAATTTCTTTTATAACCAACTGTACTAGCATTTGCTAAATCGTTAGCAATAACGTCAAGACTTGTATCTTGAGCAATCAATCCAGTAGTAGAAGAATCTATTGATATACTCACTTTCTATACCTTAAGATCGTAAAAGTAATCCTGAATTTCTAACACAGTTAGATGAAATTATTATTAATATAGAATATTAACGATATCAGAAATATTATTTATTATGAAAGCCAATTTTTTACGGAAGTTTTATTTATGAGTATGAGATATTAATGAATAAATTTAGGAAAAAAAGAAGAATAAGAACAAAACTAAGATCTGTTATTATATCTTTCAATCATTTTTGAAGCACAAGAAATGCCTTGCCCAACCATAAAACTAACAGCACCTGATATTGCAGTTCCTACAATTAGGCTCATATCATGTCTATCAGACATATCGGCATTCACAACAGGAGCGATGACTTCATCGACATATGAATTCATTATATGGTTAACCACATAGCTACTAACAGCTACTCCACTAGCAATTTTAAGTATACTACCTACAAAATGTGCTTTACCACCACCAAATATATGAGAAATGCCCTCTTTTATAGGCTGATTAATAGCTTGAGAAAGTTGATTTGGGCATAAAGCAACTTGAATAGCCGTTGCGGCCGCCATAGATTGCGCTGCATGATAATTAATATTCCCTACATCTTCTTTTACCCAATCAACTGCAGATTCAATATAATTTTGATTATTACCAGCATCATAAGCTGCAACACTGCTGTTAACATATGGCGTAGATTGCAAGGCTGAGATATTAGAATAGTCGTCCATTTATTTTCATATATTAATATAGATATTAATTGTAATTTTAACATACTATTTTGTTATATTAACATTTTTTAGTTCAAAAGATATTAAAATTAATCTTTAAATTGTATTATATATATTATATTTTTTCAATAAATATTATTATAAAAAATATTAATATTTGTTTTTTTAATCCATATATATATATTTTGAAAATCATATTATATATGATAGATTTATACTTATATTAATATTTAACATGTTTGACATTAATATCGATAATAGCATATTTTCGTTAACTGAAAATTTCAATGAAGCTTATCATAAAGATTGTACATTCAAAGAAATTTGGCATGTAGTGACTCCTTCAAATGAAAGTATCAATATGGAAATTAACCAACTATCTTTTATCTTTATAAATTCTAAGATTGAGTTTATAAAAGAAAGCGAAGAGCTATATGATTTTTCAGATGCAGAAAAACAAAACGTAATACTACAAGATTCTACTGGCTCAATTACTCTAAAAGACAAAATAGACTCTCTGGTAGAAGATGAGTTGTTGATTTATCTAACAGATGCAAATTTTGATAAGGATAGAAATACAGTAGTTCTTAGCTATAGAATAGGAAATTATCATGTAGCAAGATTTATGCCTCAAGTAATAAATTATTATAATGATAATCCTGAAAATATCGAAAGAATAAGAGAATTAAAATCAATTTATAGAACTGGTGTTATATCAGCAATGCTGACCAATGATGATTACACTGTAATTTTTGAAAGAAAAAATGATAACCTATTTTCTGGACTTGGTGGTTTTATGAATCCACTTACTAGTGATGAAAATATTGCATTGGCAAATTGCAAAAAAGAAATGGAAGAGGAATTTCTACAAACCGCAGCAGAAACAGAAAAGGGGAATAATTATGATTTTGCAACAAAAACAAAAATATACGATAGATCATTTGTGATATCTATCAGAAAATTTACCGATGAAGATAAGTTAAACGTTCCTACTGTAATTGAAATATTCATTCCAATAAAATTTTCCTATATGTCATCGGATACATTAAAACAGATGATAAACACAAGAATTCCAACCAAAGCAGATCATGAATTGTCTGAGCATGATCAATCAATGAAAGCAAGAGATGCATGGGAGCATACAGGAAAATATCAAATGCTATCATTAACAGAAAAAGGAACATTGAAAAATTTATTTGAATCAAAAAATGGCAAAGGAATGGGTTTAATAACACCACTATTTATGGCAGCAAAAATGGCTTTTATGGGAGATAATTTACCCCAACAAAAAGAAGATTTTTGTAATATATTGAGAGATGAAATAGAAGATTTAAAGTGTCAAATTATTAAATACAAGTAATATATTTCTTTTTTAGAAAGCAGATCTTGTATTTTTCATAGGAAGGACAATATAAATCATAAGTAAATGATTACTATTAATAATGCAAGAATCTTTATACCATTTCGCTGATTTCGCAGTAAAGATAGTTTTATTCTTCATCTTTACCTATCTCGTTTTTAAAATAATCATATATCTGTTAATGGCAGCTCTATTTTTGATGCTTTTGTTTGCTATCATCTACTTATGTTGTAAAACAAATAGGATCAATTGAAATCAGTATGTTGATGTTATTGTAGAAGATTATTCCCACTCTATCGTACCCGGTGGCTTGGAAGTAATATCAAAAAGCACTCTATTAACACCTTTTACTTTATTTACTATTTCGTTACTAATGTGCTTCAAAAAATTTACCATATGTATAATTTCTACGTCATCTTTAAAGTTAAAAGGCACAACATCAGCGGTCATTCCATCAACCGAACTAATGGCTCTTAACACACAAGAATATCCGTAAGACCTACCATCTCCCATTACCCCGACACTTCTTACAGGTAATAAGATTGCAAAAGCTTGCCATATTTTGTCATACAGATTCTCTTTCTTAAGAGCAGAAATATATACTTCATCGATTTCTTGCAGGATATTTATTTTCTCTTCAGTGATCTCACCGGGAATTCTTACAGCTAATCCAGGACCAGGAAATGGATGGCGCCATAATAAATCATGGGGTAAGCCTATTTCTGCACCAATTCTACGCACCTCATCCTTAAAAAGCATTCTCATAGGCTCCAAAATTTTCAAATTCATTTTTTCCGGCAAGCCTCCAACATTATGATGAGATTTTATCTTTGCACCACCAGATTTACCGGATTCTATTAAATCTGGATATACTGTTCCCTGTAATAAAAATTCTTCCTCTTTAACTACAGATTCAAAAATAGAAATAAATTTTTCTCCAATTATTTTACGCTTCTTTTCAGGATCTGAAACTCCCTTCAATACTGATAAAAATTCTTCTTTGGCATCTATCACTTCCAAATTTATATTAAAGTTATTCCTCAAAGATTCTTCAACATTTTGCCTCTCATTTTTTCTTAACAGACCAGTATCAACAAAAATACATCTAAGATTATCTCCTATAGCGCTAGATACTAATGCAGCAGAAACAGAAGAATCAACTCCTCCACTAACAGCCGCTAAAACCTTTGACTTTCCAACGATTCTTTTAATATCATTTACAATTTCAGACTGTAATATTTTTGCATTCCAACTTCTTGATACTTGGCATATGGACAAAAAATTCTCTAATATTTTTTCACCATTTTCTGTATGATGCACTTCCGGATGAAATTGGATTCCATATATATTTCTTTCTTCATTAGAAACAATCACATTTTCACAATTAATACTGCCAGCAATGCTTATTAAATCATCAGGCAAATGAACCACACTATCTCCATGACTCATCCAAACGTTAAAATTCTTCTCAGCAATATCAGATATGAGTTTAGAATTTCTATTCACATTCACAGAAGCTAAACCATATTCTGCATCCGAAGAGTGAATAGTACCTCCCATATATCTACTTAGACATTGATGCCCGAAACATATTCCCAATACAGGAATTTGCAAACTCTTATTAATTTTTAATATTTCATTTAATAAAGGGCTGAAATCTATATCATTTACAGAATTATAGCCACCAGATAGTATTATTCCTTTTGTATATCCGGCTTGAAAATTAAAATTATCTGGTGTCACGACGATAGAAAAAGAATTCAAATCCCTTATTCTACGTGCAATTAAACTAGTAAATTGAGACCCAAAATCAATTACCAATATATGTTCCGCCAACCCCATATTTCTTTCCAAAATAATCCAAGAGAAATGATCGATAGATCTAAAAACCATTACAGGTTACGTCAGTATAATACTATGCCGTAAATATATATTCAAGGTATTATTCTTATGAGAGAAAAAATCTAATAACTTAAAATGACCTATTGCAAATAACTTTTAAAACCAAAAAATTTATGTTATTTTGGATTTTGATGTTTGTTTTTTTGCAATTCCATTATGTCTAATATCAGCTATTCGGGAATAATAACAGCATTAATCACACCTTTTATGAATGATAAACTAGACTTAAAATCTTGGGAAAATTTAATAAAAAATCAAATAAAAAGTGGGATAAACGGTGTTGTAGTAGCTGGAAGCACCGGAGAATCTTTTTCTTTAAGTGACAATGAAAAACACGAATTACTTCATAGTGCAAAAGATGTAATAAAAAATAAGATACCAATTATTATGGGAATCAACACTAATTATCATCATAAAACTATAGAGCAAATAAATAGATTCAAAGAAGCTGATGCATTTCTTCTTTGTACTCCTTATTATGTAAAACCCAGTCAAATTGGTATCCAGGAATACTATACAGAAATCTCAAAATATACTACAAAAGATATAATAATATATAATGTTCCTAGCAGAACTGCTTTTAATTTAGATATAGATTCAGCTATTCAACTACTTTCCTTACCTAACGTTATCGGATTGAAAGATGCCGTACAAGATATTTCTCGTGCATCAATTATTAAAAATAACCATAAAGATAAATACATCCTCTCTGGGGATGATGCAAGTTTTTTTGGCTATATTCTATACGGTGGCGACGGAGTGATCTCGGTTTTATCAAATTTAATCCCGAATTTCATGTCTACCGTATATCAAGAGTGGAAAGAACAGAAATTAGAATCTGTTCAAAAAAATTTAATGATAATAAGCGCAATCAATCAAAGTTTGGACATAGCATCAAATCCGGTTCCGATTAAACATGCAATGTCCAAATTATATCACTACATACAAAAAGATGTCAGATTGCCATTAGTTACACTAGATAAAGAGCAAATAGAGATACTAGAAAAAACTCTTGATGACTATATCTTTATCTTAGATTCAGAATTATCGCTATCTGTATAACTATTATTTTCAGAAAGAATTTGAATAACTTCTCCTGATACAGTATTCTGTGAAAAGGATGATATACGCATCTGTGCAACTTTCCCATATAATGATAAATCATTACTGTAGAATGCTTGCATGTAATCTGTTCTACCCATTACTTGATCACCTTTTATTTTATCAAACACTACACGCACAGATCGCCCTACAGTAGATTGATTAAATTCCATTTGCTGTTCTTTTAATAAAGATTGTAATATTGCCAATCTCTCTTTTTTTAATTCTTCAGGAATTTGATTAGGGAATTCACTGCTTGGAGTTCCAGGCCTTGGGCTATACTTAAAACTGTAGGCACTAGCATATTTTACTTCCTTTACTAACTTTAACGTATCTTCAAAATCCTCATTTGTCTCTCCTGGATATCCAACAATAAAATCAGAAGAAAACGCTAAATCAGGATTCGCTTTACGCAATTTGGCTATAACTTCTAGATAATAATTAGCAGTATGTCTCCGATTCATTGTCTTTAAAACTCTATCTGAACCCGACTGCACTGGTAAATGCAAAAAATTGATTAATTTATTCTCATAAGCGTGAGCTAAATACAAATCTTCATGCATATCAGAAGGATGAGAAGTAGTATATTGTATACGCAACAAACCTTCTATACGCGCTAATGAATTTATCAATAGCCCTAGATTATATTCTTTATCATCATAGGTAGAACTATAAGCATTGACATTTTGTCCTAACAATACTATTTCCTTCACTCCACTTGATACGAGATTCAAAGCCTCTCTATATATTGCCGGCACTTCGCGTGAATATTCAGCGCCTCTTGTATAAGAAACCACACAATAATGACAAAATTTATCACAACCTTCTTGTATTGATAAATAGGATGAAACTTTCCCTTTTTCTATTCCATGTGTTTGATCATATTCTTCTACAGAATCAAACTTGGCTATTGGGTCAAAATCCAAAGAAATAGTGTCTCCACTTTTTTTATTTAAATTAGATAAAAGTACAGGAATAGTATGTATACTCTGTGGTCCCACAACTATATCAACATTCTTACTTCTCTTTTTTATAACTTCTCCCTCGGCTTGTGCTACACATCCTGCAACAATAACAGTAACTTTTTTGTTCCTTCTTTTAGCCATAAAATCTATTGTGCCTAGCTCTGAATAAACTTTTTCCGTAGCTTTTTCTCTTATATGACAAGTATTTAACACAATAACATCAGCACAATCTATTGATTCAACACTCTGATAACCAAGAGATTTTATCATCTTACTTATGATATTTGAATCATAGACATTCATCTGACAACCATAAGTTTTTATATAAAAATTTTTCATATCTTACACACAATATAAAAAGATAAAAATCTCACAAATAAGAATGATTTATTCATATTCTTTACGCCCCATAAATGCAAATTCCAACGTACTTTCGTCTAGATAATTTATCTCTCCTCCAACTGGAATACCATAAGCCAGTCCCGTAACTTTAGTACTAGAATGCTTTTTAATTAGATCAGAAATATAGTAACCGGTTGTTCTACCGTCTATTGTAAGATTTGTAGCAATAATAACCTCTGATATACTATTTTTTTTGATTCGGTCAATTATAGAGTTAATTTTTAGATCTTCTGGGGTAACCCCTTCTAAAGCTGACAAACATCCTCCAAGAACATGATAAACTCCATTAAAAATATTAGAGCTCTCAATAGTCCAGAGATCTGATACATCTTCTACAATGCATAATTTATCCTGTACTCTATTTTCATCACTACACACATAACACAGCAAGGAATCATCTATATTGTTACAGACGCTACAACATTTCACATTATCTGCAACATCTTTGAGCAATTTTGATAAATTAAGCACCAAGTTCTTTTGGTCTTTTACAAGCGTTAAAACAATGCGTTTTGCGGAACGATGACCCACACCATTAATTAAAGAGAATAGCTTAACTAATTTATCCAAAATAGGTGGCATTTAATTATATTTATTTAAAACGTTCATTATAACATTTTGATAATTTCTTTACAAAAGGCAAAGATAAAAAGCAATCAAATTTTATTTATGTATAATAACTACATATTATGATCTGATATATTCAGCAAAAATTGTAATGTATAAAAAAATATATTAGATTATACGTTTCTGTGTATTGAATAATTTAGATGCAATCTATCAAAACTAAATCAATGATAACTTTGTTTATTATTTCTCTTTTCTTCATTTTGTTACTACACACAAATTGTACTCTTAGCAATGTGAATCCCGTTTATGCAGCAGAAAAAACAAAGGTGGGTGAAGATAAAAACGCAAAAAAAAGCAAAAAATTTGACGAAAAAGAAATAGTAGAGTGGGTATATGGACAAAAAGATGCTCCTTTGGAAATTATAACGTATATATCCATGAGCTGTTATGCTTGTAGGACAATGTATGAAAGCATTATTCCTAAAATACAGGAAGATTATGTTCAAGATGGACTTGCAATGTTAAAAATACGCTATATATCCACTGAAGTAACATCTTTTGAAGCTGAAATATTGGCTCATTGCATGAAAATAAGTAAATATCAAAAAACCAAAGAAAGAAGGGATCCTAATAAACCTATGGATATGATATTTAAATCTGCAAAACAGTGGTATGGAAAATCAAATAATAGACAATTGATGTTTGATACGCTTTCAACTAGCGGCTATAACAGATCAGAAATGGAATTATGTTTAGAAGATAAGCAGATGACAGATCAAGTATTAAAATCTAGGTTGTATACAGCAAAGAATATGCAAATATTAGCAACACCAACAATGATAGTAAATGGTAAGCATTATCAAGGATTGCACTCATATGACTGGGTTGATAAAACTCTAAAAGAAGCATTAAGAAACGCTGAAGTTACAAAAAAATAGATTTCTATACTTTTAATTGAAAACTATTCCCACAGCCACAAGAAGCCATAGCTGATTTGTTGATTATAACAAAACCGCATCTCACCAAGGTATCTTCATATCCAATTTCACACCCTTTGAGCATTAAACTTAAAGATAAATGATCAACTATCACCGCTGGAATATCTTCACATTTAAAAATTGCATAGCAAAGTGATTTTTTCGCCTCACCAACAACACTAAAAAAATTTACTTTATATTTCTCAATAAATTTCTCTATTAGGTCATTAGCATGATTATCCTGTGCACTATTCTTATCCACAGTATCTTTTAAACTAGATAGCGCATCACTAACATTGATACAATTTTCAAAATTCATTGTTTTGAATGCGTAATATTCATCTAAATTAACCATCTCTAGCTTATAGTGATAATCTTTACATCCACCAGATTTGATAGCAACTTTCAAACAATAATTTGCTCCTTTGATTTTCTTTAATTTCATTATTTGAGCAAAACCATCCGCTGCAACGGAAAATAAACCTTCTTCTGTCATAAAAAGTAAATTGTTATATAATTTTAATCGATAATAATATTATACTACTAGTAAGTATTATATTATCTTGATATATATGTTTGCAAATTATCGTTCTGAATCCGTAAAAACAAAGGGTAGGTTATTTGAAGAACAAAATGATGTTCTACCCTTTGAAAATTGCTATGAAAAAGACAGAGACAGAATTTTATACTCACATTATTTTAGAAAATTAGCAAATAAAGCACAAACATTTCTCCACTATAAAGGAGACTATTATAGAACAAGATTAACTCACAGCCTTGAAGTTGCTCAAATAACTCGTTCTATATGTAAATCAATGGGGTTAAATTCAACTCTAGGTGAAGTTATTGCTCTTGCACACGATATTGGTCATCCACCTTTTGGTCATACAGGAGAAGATGCATTAGCAGATTTAACAAAGGATTATGAAAAATTTGAACATAATGCTAATACCATTAAGATTCTCACAAAATTAGAT
Source organism: Anaplasmataceae bacterium AB001_6 (assembly GCA_020002265.1). Classification (NCBI taxonomy): domain Bacteria; kingdom Pseudomonadati; phylum Pseudomonadota; class Alphaproteobacteria; order Rickettsiales; family Anaplasmataceae; genus Candidatus Mellornella; species Candidatus Mellornella promiscua. The sequence goes on along the minus strand of CP048228.1, from coordinate 321,702 downwards.
CAAAGTTACATCAATTTTCCTGGGTTAAATTTAACTTGGGAAGTCTTAGATGGCCTAATAAAACGTAAGGGACATGTTAAAAAAGACCTAGCGCATCCTTACATATTAGAATATAGCAAAAAACACAATATCAAATTAGATACTTTACCTTCTCTTGAAGCACAGATAGCCGCAAGATCAGATGAGATAGCATATCATATGCACGATTTGGATGATTGTATAAGATCCAATATAGTAAAAATAGAACAATTATTTGAATTATCATTTTATGGTGAATTCTTCAAACAAAGCTATGAAAAATATAAGAATAATAATATTGAAATAAAATATATTGCATTGCATGCGATAAAAAAAATCACGAACTGTTTGATACTAGATATCATAGAAAATACAAAAGGTGTGATAGAAAAAAAAGCTATATCATCTATAGAGCAAATACAAAATGAGAATACATTTATTGCTTCTTTTTCACCAGTAATTAACGATAACATTAAGCAATTACAAGAATTCTTCATCACTAATATGTATAATAATTATCGGATTCTTAGAATTACATCAAGGGCTCATAAGATGATTAAAGATATATTCAACGCGTTATTGAACAAGCCAGAGATGCTTCCCTCTCTTTGGTTTGATAAATTCAAAAATGCAGAAGGTGATAGAGATAAAGTGACAGTGATAACAGATTTCATATCTGGCATGACAGATAGATATGCCATAAAAGAACACGGTGAATTAATTGATAATCAGACTTTGCAAAATTTCTATTATGTTGAATAATATATGAAAGTACATTACATAGAATTATTAAATACTGTAGTTCCATAAAATGAGACATTTTCTGATTGTAGGCACCTTTTTATTAAGCACATTCATTATATATGATGCACATGCTGAATGTGTGTGCGCTGTAAATAACTCCTCTCAACAAAATATGAATGCAGGAAATCAGGCGACACAAACAGAAAAGGTCAATGTTTATAATCAGTATGATGTAATTGCATTGGGAAAAGTTGCGAAAAAATTTTATCTCAATGAAGAAGATGAAATGATCAAATTCCTTGTGGCTGTTTCCTGGAAGATGAAAAAGAAAGAAAAATACATATATTTGCTTACTAAATCAAATCCCGATAAATGTGGATTTTTTTTCAAAACAGGGCATGACTACGTTATATTTGGCAAAAGAATGCAAGAATTATTCTTAATAAGTAGTTGTAGTCCAACAACAGATTTATATGATATGACTGAAGAGCAATTGAAAAATCTGGGAGGATGTAGAATAATTAATCCAGATTATATGCATGATGATCTAATAAAGATGTTGGGTGGTAACTTGAAGAAAATAAGCAATCCCCAAACTAAAAAGAATAAGAAGATGTTGATTAAGCCTCCTACATGAAAATAGAAGATAAAGGGATTGTCATCAAAATAATCGAAACTCTCAATGATGCTTATATAGTTTCGGTACTCACGAAAGATCATGGCATTATTAAGGGATATTTTAAAAGATCTAGAAATGCAAAATATCTAATATCCATAGGTTGTATGGTACAAATATCTTTTTATTCTAGAATTGATCAAAATCTTGGATATCTAAAACTAGATGTAGAAAGAAATATTCCAGCAAATTTAATGTTAGATCCTTCTAGGATGTGCATTGTAGATTCAATGTGCAGTTTAATTAACTATGCAATTCCTATAAATCATAGAGAAATGGCAATATATGAAGAGATGCAACATCTGATATTTCAAAAAGAACCTATTTTATATCCCTCTTGGGTGATATGTCATATCGCAATAGAAATGTATTTATTAAAAATATCAGGATTTGGATTCAACTTTAACGAATGCTATATTAATGGAATAAATCATGAAGTAGAGTTTATTTCTCCCAACACAGGAAATTCCGTATGTAAAATAGTTGGAGAGCCTTTTAAAAAAAGACTATTTGCAATACCTAAAATTATGAAGGATATATATTTTAAAAAAAATATGGATTATTCAATTGATATTGAAGATGTAAAAAAATGCTATGAGATATTATTATTCTTTTTACAAAAAAATATTTTCAATGGCAATAAGAGTAAAATGCATCCTAAAAGGCTTAACATACTGAAATATGTTAAAGTATAAGCATTATTTTTTCTTATAAAAAAATCAAATGTTTAAGAAAGCTAAGTATCTTATAATATTTCTTATACTTTTTATCTCAATCGATAATGTTAATGCTCAATTTATAGGTTTAGCAAATTATAGTAACATCATAGATGATGAACACATTATAGAAATTCTAAAAGACTTCAATATAATAGATGTAACATCACAGATCCAATATGAGAATTTAGACCCAGCTGTTGATCTAATAATAATTTTTGGTGGTAATGATCCAAATAACAATATAAAAATTGAAGAAGCAATAAACAATATAAAAAAGTTCAAAAAGCCTGTAATAACATCTGGTTATGCAACACTATATTGGCTTGATATTGAAAACGTAAAACAAGATACACCAAATACTACAAATAATATAAATATGTTGAAGCTAAATCCTATATCTTATTTAGCAAAATATATAAATGATGTTAAATGTAATATCTATGATACAAATGGCTGGATATATTTTGAATCTCTGAATACAAATATCCCATTAATAAAAGTGGATCAATTTTTAAAACAAAAAGAAATATATAGAATAGTCGGGATTAATCCGCATAACGTGAGCGTAGATATAACAGAAAGCCTGAGTAATAATTCGTATACTATTTTGTTTAGAGAAGCAATTGAATTATCATTTTTAGCCCCTGAAGAAAATAAATGCATCATAGATAACTTCATGGCACTAATAAAGGGAATAGTTGATATATAAAATGTATTACTTTGAAATCTTAGTATCACAAAATCTAAATCAAACATTTACTTATAAATATCATAGCGAACTATCTATTGGGCAGATAGTCAAAATAGATTTTGCAGACAGGATCATAAATGGACTGATAATTAAAAAACAAACTATACAACCTCAAGGAAAAAATTACATAATAAAGGATATCACACACCCCTATAAAGAAGTTATTTTCACATCAGAAATTATTAAATTTATAAAATTTGTAGCACAATATAATCTGATAAGCTTAGGTAATATACTTCAATCTTTCTTAATAAAGGACATCATTGATATAGGAATCATTTCTTGTGATTCTACGTTAAAACATAAAATAAAAAAGACTATTGAAAAAAACAGTCAAACAACAACTAGGGATGCTATTAAAGAAATGCGAATAAGCAGTATCCATAAAATGATAAAAAAAGGAGATTTGATAATATCCCCAATAAATCACAGTAACCATACAATTGAATTAGCCTATATCCTTGAACCAAAACAAGAAGAAATAAAAAATAGTATTATAAAATATCAAGATAATTTCAAAGTATCACTAATAGATGGTGTCACAGGCTCGGGAAAAACAGCTATATATATTTCTATAATATCAGAATTATTAAATAGCCACATACCCAAACAAGCCCTTATATTAATCCCAGAGATAGCCTTGACCGTTCATTTGATACAAAATATCAGAAAATATATAACTCCTAAATCTATAATACAAGAATGGCATTCGGGAATTTCAGAGCATCAAAAAAGCATATTATGGGATAAAATAATAATTGGAGAGAAGATGATTATAATAGGCACAAGATCTGCGTTATTCTTACCATATAAAAATATAAGTGTAATAGTTGTAGATGAAGAGCACGATACATCATTGAAAGATACCAATAGCTCAATAAACACAAGAGATATGGCAATAATGCTGAGTAAAATAAAGAAAATACCGGTAATATTAAGCTCAGCAACACCTTCATTAGAATCAATATATCAAGCAGAGCAAAAAAAATACGATTATTATCAAATAAAAAGTAGATTCCAAGATATTCAAATGCCTTCGTTTCACGCTGTTGATATGCGTAAAACAAAAATGAAAACTAAAAATATTTCAGAACCTTTATATGAAGCAATAAAAAATACATTAAATAGAAACAATCAAGTACTTCTATTTATAAATAAAAGAGGTTTTGCTCCGATTATTTTATGTAACAAATGTGGAACAAAAGTAAAATGTAGATTCTGCTCTAGCTTTTTAAATTACCATAAAAAAGAACAGAAATTGATATGTCATTTATGCGGATACAATGAGATTTTTACCTCTGATTGTAAAAAATGCAATACCGTAGATTCAATAATAGATCATGGCCCTGGTATAGAAAAAATAGCTCAGGAAATTAACATCTTATTTCCGCAAGCGCAATATTCTATTTTAAGTAGCGATACTATATACAATAAAAAATTAAAAGCAAAAGCCTTAGAAGGCATTGAAAATCAGCAAGTAGATATAATAATAGGAACACAATTAATATCAAAAGGATATCACTTTTCCAAAATAGAGCTAATTGGAGTAATAGATGGTGATAATAATGTCTCCAGTATTGATCTAAGAAACACAGAAAAAACTTTCCAATTGTTAACACAAGTCATAGGACGTGCCGGAAGAGAAAAGATGTTATCAGCAAGTGCCATTATACAGACTTTTCAACCAGAAAATAAAGTAATACAAGCAATACTAAATCTCAATCGAGATATACTGTACAAACAAGAATTATCTGAAAGAAAGAAATATGGTATGCCGCCTTATACACGCGCTACGGCGATAATTTTTTCTGGTAAAAATGAGGAAAAAACTCTACAATTTGCATCTATAATAAAAAAGATAATAGAGAAAGAACAAATCATGACACTAGGGCCATCAATTGCTCCTATACGAAAAATGAGATGCAGATACAGAGTCAGAATACTACTTATATACCCTAGGGATTTCAACATACACAAAAATTTGAATACTATATCAGAAAAAGCAAAAGCGCTAAATAAAGACATAAAAACAAGAATAGATATTAACCCTCTAGAATTTAGTTAGAAATCGTCCATGAGACAAAATCCAAAGATGTTCTTTATATTCTTTTGCTAAAAACAAAAATCAAATCTGAATAAGAAAAGTAACTAGCGTCTTAAACAAAGGTATTTTTTTAAGATCATATTTTATAATAATATATGAAAAAAACTTCTTCTATCTTGAATGCCTTCTTATTGCATCTCTCTGTGAACGAAGCATTTCGGCATCAGAATCAACCTGCGATACATCACCAGATTCTATATCAGAAGATGGATTGTTGCTTACTGCTGCATTTTTCTCAATTTTATCTGCTTTTACAACATCTTCATAAGCTGGTGGATTATCAGGAAATTCACTATACCTTGGAGGTCCAGCAATGTTCAACCTACACACTTTATCTAAAACTTCGTAATGTACTTGCCATAAAGCATTAATAGCATTAAACAGCATAAAATTCTGACGCTGTAAGTTATCAATAGCTGCACTCACACCATCAGGAGTATTAAACTCTTCTTCTTTCATTACCTTAGGACCCTGACTAGAAAATTTTGCAATATCCTCATCTTCTACAGGTAACCTTGGGTATAATCTCTCTTTTTCATCAGAAAGTTCTAGGACATCTTCTGCAGAAGGAGCAGAAGGTCTAAACTCTTCCATTGATGTCTTGCTTATATCTTGATTACCAAAACCTAGTGTTCTTTTAACAGCTACCAATGCACTCATTATACCCTTGGCTATACTTCGCAAAAAATTGCCAATTTTCATAAAAATTCCACTGGAACGGCTATTTGCTGAAAGATCTTCTTCTTTTGAATTTTTAGGTATCACCATAAACTAAATCCTCCTTTATTATCTTATATCATAATTATATCTTTAATATAGTTAAAATAATGTTAATGTTTTAACTATAAAATGAACAATTTTAAGAAATAAGTCCCAGAAAAATTGTTTAAGAGTGTATCTTAGATTTCTTTAAATGTACCATTATTGCAATAACAGCGGCAGGCGTAATTCCTGGAATTCTTTTTGCTATCCCAATGTTTGTTGGGCGTATACGTTTTAATATATCAATTACTTCAGACGATAAACTTTTGATGTTATCATAATCTATATCATCAGGTATTTTAACCGTCTCTTCACGTTGGAATATATCTATATCTTCCCTTTGACGTACTAAATATGGAGCATATTTGGCTCTGCTAACCAAATTATCTAATTTATCTGTACTTAGAGATAATAAATCAAGTTGCGGAAAGATATAATCTATATCTTTGGAAGATATATCACTAAAACCTAAGAAATCAAATGCATTTATAGTAGTTCCGTTACGAATAGTCCTTTTAAAATTTTTGCTCTTTAATAAAGCATTACTAACAAAAGAGTTATTTTTCATTTGATTAATTAATGCTTCAACTGCTTGATATTTTATTACACAATGATTATATCTTTCATTATTAACACAACCATAATCAAAAGCCTTTGTGGTCAATCTTTGATCTGCATTATCGGCACGAAGGTTCAGACGGTATTCCGCACGAGATGTAAACATCCTATACGGCTCTCCATTATTCCCTAGTCTTACTAAATCATCTATCATAACGCCAATATACGATTCTGAGCGATCCATAATAAAATCTTTATCTTCACCCTTAATTTTTAAAGCGGCGTTAACACCAGCAATTAAACCTTGAGCCGCTGCTTCCTCATAGCCTGTAGTTCCATTAATCTGGCCAGCCAAATACAATCGCGAAACCTTTTTTGTTTCCAAAGTCAGAAATAGCTCCCGAGGATCTATATAATCATATTCTACATGATATCCATAGTGAGCAACCTTAACATTTTCTAAGCCAACAATAGTACGTAAAAATTCATCTTGTATATTTTCAGGTAAAGAATTAGAAATCCCACTAGGATAAATCAAGTCACTTTTTAAGCCTTCAGGTTCAAGGAATATTTGATGTGAATCTCTATCAGCAAAGCGTCTTATTTTTTCTTCTATAGAGGGGCAATATCTGGGTCCTTTAGAATTAATACTAATACTCATCGCTGATAAAGGTAAGTTAGATCTTATAATATCGTGAGTTTTAATATTGGTTCTTGCTATATAACAGGATACTTGCTTCTGTGATACAGAATCATTCATATATGAAAAAGGACGAATAATTGCATCTCCACGTTGAGGCTCTAAGACATCCCAATTGATAGTATCAGAATAAAGTCTGGGAGGTGTTCCAGTCTTCAGACGTGACATATTAAAACCCAAAGACCTTATACTATCTGATAATCCAGCTACAGCAGGGTCACCTCTTCTTCCACCTTCAGATACTTTATTTCCTATATGCAATGTTCCATTTAAGAACGTACCAGCAGAAACAATAATAGCTCCTGCCTTGATAATATCATTATATTTTAATTTAACTCCAACAGCTGTATTGTTCTCTACAATTAACGATACAACTTCATCTTCTAATAATTCAACAAGAGGATAATTTGACAACACCTCTTGCATATGTTTTTTATATAGATCTTTATCAGCTTGTGCTCTGGGGCCCCAGACAGCAGTTCCTTTACTTCCATTCAAAATACGAGAATGAATACTGGAATAATCTGTTATTTTCGCCATCAAACCATCAAGCGCATCTATTTCTTTAACTATGATGCCTTTACCAATTCCTCCTATCGAAGTATTACAAGACATCTGCGCAATAGCATCAATTTTTGTTGTAATAAGAAGAGAAGGAACACCCATACGTGCAGCAGCAGCCACTGCCTCACAGCCGGCATGGCCCCCTCCGATAACAATTATTTCATAAGATTTATTAACATTAAGACATTGCATAAAATTTTATCTGCCATCTGATGCCATTTTTAATAACAAATAAACAACAAAAGCAAAACACCCCAAAGCAGCCCAAGATGTAAACATGAACAATTTCCAGTCTAAATTAAAAAAATAGTTAATAATATTTTAACATAAAATAGCAGGTATTACATAATTCTCAATCATTGAATGCAAATAAAAGAATTTACATATATCATCATCATTAGTTACAATATACCTTTAAACATATAATATTAATTCTGATTATGGGCTTTTCTTGTGGAATAGTAGGTCTTCCTAACGTAGGAAAATCAACTCTTTTTAATGCAATTACAGAAACGCAAAATGCTGAAGCAGCTAATTATCCCTTTTGTACAATTGAACCAAATATTGGAATAGTACCTGTTCCAGATATAAGGCTAGAAAAGGTCTCTGACATATCAAAATCAAAAAAAATTATAGCAAATCAGATAAAGATTGTTGATATTGCTGGTCTTGTAAAAGGTGCATCGAAAGGAGAAGGCTTGGGGAATAAATTTTTATCCCATATAAGAGAAGTTGATGCAATAATACATATGGTACGCTGCTTTGAAGATAAAAATATCCAACATACAAATAACACTATATTACCCATTGAAGATATTGAGATTATCGAGACTGAGCTAATAATTGCAGATATGCAAACAATAGAAAAACAATTGACTAAAAAAAATAGCGGTGGTTATGCAAAATCTACGTTAGAAAAATTACTAAGTGATCTTAATAATGGGACGTTAGTAATAAACAGCAAATATAGGAATGAAGTAAAAGATTTGAACCTAATTACCGATAAACCAGTAATGTATTGCTGTAATGTAGATGAAAATTCAGCTAAAGATGGGAATAAATTGGTCAATGAGGTCAAGGAATATCTTAGAAAAAAAGAGATAAAAGCGCCAATAGCTATCATATCTGCTAATATAGAATATGAGATAACTCTTCTAGAAGATTTAGCAGAGAGACTAGAATTCTTAAAAGATATCGGCCTTGAGCAATCTGGCCTTACAACGTTAATACAAGAAAGCTTCAGATTATTACAGATGATAACTTTTTTTACCTCAGGTGAAAAAGAAACTAGGGCATGGGCAACAAAGTCTAATAGCACTGCACCTATAGCAGCTGGAAAAATACACTCTGATTTTGAAAAAATGTTTATAAGAGCAAATGTTATCTCTTATAAAGATTTTATAGATTTTGGCGGAGAAACAGCATGCAAGAATCAAGGGAAAATGCGTACTGAAGGGAAAGAATATATAGTGCAAGATGGCGATATAATCGAATTCTTACACAATGCTTAGTATGAAGAATAATAATTACTGCATCGCTTACTCAATAATTAAGCATGAAAAACCTTAACAATATAGGCATTCATGGATTTATTCAAACGAAGCATATATTGATACAGTAAAGTTTCATATCAGCAAATAAATCCCCTATATTTATTTACAGATGCACTTTGTTTGTTTTCTGTGAAGCACAAAGATTTGATCGTTTAAAATGCACTATATACATCATAATTAACCCTAAGAGCACCAACGGTAAATTAAGAACCTGTCCCATTGTTACTTTATCCCATAAAATATAGCCAACTTGTGGATCAGGTTGTCTAAATAATTCACAAAGTATACGAAAAAAAGAATAAAGAAAGAAAAATAGGTATGATAAAACCCCATCTTTTGCTGGCCTATACTTATTTTTTATAACATTCATTATAAATAGCAATAGCAAACCTTCAAGAAAAGCTTCGTATAATTGACTAGGATGGCGCGCTACTCCTTCATTAATATAACTAACAGCCAATATAAAGTCAGATTCTCTCCCAATCAATTCATTATTAATTAAATTGGCAATTCTTCCTAAAAAAATAGCAAAAGGCACTATACAAACCAAACTATCTAATAGTCTAAAAAACGTGATCTGGTATTTTGCACTCATGTGATAAACAGCAATAGCACCACCAAATACTCCACCATGAAACGAAAGACCTCCTCGCCAAATATAGAAAATTTCTACCGGATGGTGCATAAAATATTTTGCTCCATAAAAAATTATGAAGAATAATCTTGCAAACAAAACACCATAAACAAAAGAAAAGAATATAGAATCTTCAAAAAAGTCTCGGGATGCTTTCATATCTTTAGAAACCTTAAAGCAGCATACAAATCCACCTATTAAAAGCAAAATCGCATACCAGCGAATATTAACCCATCCAAAATCTATAGCAATTGGATTGAAAAAAGGAACTTCTATAACCATACGCAAAAAATTCAAAATTTATAATGCACACTTATTAACATGAGCCATTTTTCTTCTATCACTTATTTTTTCTTTGCCATAGATATGAATAAAATGACTGTCACAAGAATATTTATCAGCTCCCACAGGATGCAAATCTCTTATATCCTCCCCCAAGATATTTTCCATGATACAATCATACGTCTTTTTTATCTTCTTCAAATTGTACCCGAATAATATTCTAACCAATTGTTCAAATTGACTAATATTACAAGCATTCATACTCCAGTGCCCCGTATTATGTGGTCTAGGAGCAATCTCATTAACAATGATATCTTCATTCTTGTCAATAAAGAATTCAATAGCTAATATACCAATTAAATCAATATTAATCGCTATTTTTTTGGCATAATTTTGTATTAATAATACTTGATCATTCCCAATATCTGCTGGAATTTTTGACGTACATAAAATTCCATCGCGATGTATATTTTCTGCTACAGGGAAAAAATCCACCTCCCCTTTCTTATCACGGGATACAATTATTGACACTTCTTTTTTAAAATCTATTACCTCTTCTGCTATTAAATCACAATCTGGAAAAACAAAATTCTCCAAATGGCCATTATCGCGAATTAAATATTGCCCCTTTCCATCGTATCCTAATTTATTAGTTTTTAGTAATGCCGGAAAGCCAAATTTTGATATATCATTTTTATTTCTTATTGGAGCATATCGTGCAGTTTTTATACCTATATCAGAGATAAATGTTTTCTCTAGCGTTCTATCTTGAGCGATTTTTAAAATCTTCGGATGAGGAAAAATATGATCATACCTTTCTAAGAAATCTAAACAATTGATTGTTATATTCTCAAATTCAAAAGTTAGATAGTCAACGCTGGCAGCAAATTTAGCTAATGATGCAGTATCATCGTAAGATGCAACAGTAGCAAAAGGTGTCATTAACAATGCTGGATCATCTTTTTTATCTGTATATATATGTACATTAGCACCGAATTCAAAAGCACTTAAGGCAATCATTCTTGCTAATTGTCCCCCACCTATTATACCCAGTTTTTTATACGATATAGACGACATATATCAAAAAAATTATATTCTATCAGAAAAAATTCTAACATAAAGATTTACGAAAGTTAAGGTGAGTTAGATTTAGAAATAAAACAAGAATATTCAACTCAAAAACATTTGAATTTTTGGTTCTTGCACAGAAGGTAATGAGTTTATATCCCCTTGCCATAATAATTGCCCATCAATAAGAAATAAAACTCTGTGGCCAACTTCATACATGCACTTAGCATTGTGCGTTATAGTAACAGCGGTTATTTCATACTTATTTATATAATGTTTAATTAATTTACTTATTTTATCATTGGTGATGGGATCCAAGCCTGTTGTTGGTTCATCAAAAATAGCAATCTTTGGCTTAATAATAAGGCTACGCAACACTGCAACTCTTTTCCTCATTCCTCCTGATAATTCATTAGGATAAAATTCAGCAACATCTTCATCAAGGCCAATATTTTTAAGCTCAGAAATAGCAATTGCTATAGCTACTTTTTTCTTCATATTTCTTCTCTTAATCAAAGCAATAGCAAGATTATCTTTAACCTTTAAACTATCTAATAATGCATCACTTTGAAAACAAAATGAGATATCATTAGAAACAACATTTCTTCGCAAATTAGTTGTTAATTTTTTATCATTTACCCTAATAGAGCCCGATTCTGGCTGCATAATCCCTATCATCATTTTGGCTAACACTGATTTTCCACTACCAGAATTACCCATAATAACTAAAGAATCCTTATGCGCTATGCTAAGATTGAAACCATCAATGACTTTTCTTCCAGAAAATTCCTTACATACATCTTTTAAAACTATAATATCTGCCATATAACCTATACTGACATTATCGAAGTAATAAAGTAATTTAGTACCATTATCATGACAAGTACCATAACTATAGCAAAAGTTGTATTAATCCCAACACCTCTAGTTCCTCCTGTTGCATTGTAGCCCATATAACAAGATACAAGACCAGCTATTAGAGAAAATATAAGTGATTTCACGAGACCAATATAGATATCATACCATTGCAATATGTTAATGATATGACTAATATACCCTAAACCACTCAATTTGAAATAGTATTGTATCACTAGATAACCACCATACAGCGCAAAAATATCAGCAAGTATTAACATCAATGGGAAGCCTATACAACATGCTAAAATCCTTGGAAAAACAAGAGTTGAGTAAGTATCAATGCCCATGACTTCCAATGCATCTATTTGATTAGTAATACGCATTGAAGCAAGTTCTGAAGTAGCCCACGATACAACCTTCGCAGAAAGAATAATCCCAGTAATAGCTGGTGCTAATTCACGCATTATTGCAAGCGAAACAATTTCTGCTACAATTTCCTCATCTTTGAACAGCTGTAGGCCTGTGTAAGTATGTACTGTTAAAACAGATCCTGTACTCAAAGAAGTCAAAGCAACAACTAGTAAAGAAAAAAAAAACACTTCCATAAAAGCGTACAAAGTGTTTTCCCAATAATCACGAAATTTTATGAAGCAAAAAATAGTTCTTACAGAAAATATAAAAAAGAGAGCAGCTTTAACACACAATTCAAAAAAAGAGCGTCCTGTTAAATTAACAAAATTAAACATCTACAATAGAAAGTTAGCTAAAATTGACATCAATATATACAAAATTATACAATGCACATATGAAAATAAAGTTTATATGTAAGAATTGTAGTTGTACATACTACAAATGGCAAGGCAAATGCTCAGAGTGCAATAACTGGAACACAATTGTACAGGATACTCAAACAAGTACATCATCGTATCAACCACAGGAAGTCTTCTCATTGGATAGAGGAATAACTTTAACTAACAATTCTATGTCCAGAATTAAATCTAATATAAAAGAAGTTGATCAAGTACTGGGAAGCGGTATGGTTAAAGGTTCTGCAGTACTCGTAGGAGGTTGTCCAGGGATTGGCAAATCTACTCTAATGCTACAGATATTATCCAAGTGTGAACAAGAATCTCTGTACGTTTCTGCAGAGGAATCTCTGGAGCACATATTAATGAGAGCCAATAGATTATCATTAGAAAATAAAGCAACAATAAAAGTTTTAACTACAAATTTACTAGAAGAAATAATTGCAACTGTTAATAATCTTAAAACTAATAACATATTAGTTATAGATTCTATCCAAACAATTTATAGTGAAACGATAGATTCTTCTCCGGGCACAATCACGCAGGTGAAATATTGTACTCAAGTGTTATTAGAGATAGCCAGAAAAAAAAATATAGTGCTATTTATCATAGGACAAGTAACCAAGGATGGACAAATAGCAGGCCCTAAAGTATTGGAACATATGGTAGATACAGTTTTATATTTTGAAGATGAAGCAAATGCATCTTTTAGAATATTACGAGCTATAAAAAATAGATTTGGCGCAACAAATGAAATAGGCATCTTAGAGATGTCTAAAGAAGGTTTAATAGCTGTACATAACCCTTCTGAGATATTCTTAGGAAACAATCATAAACCAACCAGTGGCAGCGTAATATTCTCTGGAATGGAAGGTACCAGGCCAATATTAGTAGAAATACAATGCTTGATCGTAAATACAAATATGACAATACCAAGACGCTCTGTAGTCGGGTGGGATATAAATAGACTAAACATGATAATCGCAGTTATACAATCTAGATGTGGAATATTCATGGGAAATAAAGAGGTATATTTAAATGTTTCTGGAGGACTGAAAATAACAGAACCAGCAATGGATTTAGCAGTAGCAACAGCACTAATTTCTGCTTATAAAAATAAACCTCTGATGGAAAGTACAGTAGCTTTTGGCGAAATATCTCTTTCTGGGGAAATAAAGCCTGTATCATCTGATTTATTACGATTGAAAGAATCTGCAAAATTTGGTATTAAAAAGGCAATTATTCCTTCCAAAGAGTATAAGACAACAATGGATTTTCATAAGATAGATAATGTAAAATTGCTACAACAAATAATTTAAAATCATCAATAAATTCCTCGTCAATATCAATTAACAGGATCAAAGAATTCTAAGGTGAAAACAAAACCTTATAACAATTACTCCTAACATAAATTATGTATCAACAGATAGCTTGCCTATATTTCTTAATTTTCAACAGCACTGCAATATCTCTCTTCAATAGAACATCCTAAGCTAAACAAATAGCAGATGTAACCTATTAATCACTAATTGAGATATTCCTACTCTCTTTTGGAACCTTAATAACCATTCCATCAAAGCTTTCATCAACCATAAGTTGACACCCTAAACGAGATGTCGGCTGTACATCATAAGCAAGATCCAACATATCCTCTTCTTCTTCTGTCGCAATACTCATTCTTTTAAAATCATCAGCAGTAAGAATCACATGACAAGTAGAGCAAGCCAAAGAGCCCTCGCATGCACCTTCCAGGGGAATATCATTATTTCTTGCAACAGTCAATATATTTTCCCCCTTAGCAGCTAAACATTCTATTATGTTTCCTTCTTCAAGTTCAAAATAAATTTTTATAATTTTATCTTCACTCATACTTTATCTATATTACTATCTAAAATATCATCGATCTTACTACTTAAATAAGTAGTAACTCTATTCTCTAGCTTGTCATACACAACATCTAAATCTTCAACCTTCAGATCGTGTACATCTATTTTCAGCAAACGATAGGCATCATTCAGACTGTTCCTTAAAAATTCAGAAGATTCAGTATCAATATTTTTGCTAAGAGAATCTTTACACAAAGAGAGCAATTCTTCAAGTTTTCTTTTTTTATCAATTTTCTTTTTAAACTGAGAATCCATCATGCCATACTCACAAGAATCTCCAATAAGACGATCAATCGCATCATCATCAATTCCATCTTTATAACTAAGCTCAATACTCTTCTTATTACCCGTTAATTTATCTTCCGCAGATACAATGAGCAAACCATTTTGATCTACCTTAAATGTTATATCAACTCTAGCCTTCCCAGCTTTAAAATTAGATAATTTAAAAGAAAATTCTCCAAGAAATCTAATCCCCTTAGTATCCATTTCTTGATCTAATATTTCCCTCTCTCCTTGCCAAATTCTCACAGACATATATCTTTGATCATCAGAATAATTTGTAAAAGATTGAGTTACACTAATTGGTAGAGGACTATTACAAGGGATTAATTTTTCTATTATACCACCCATTGTTTCTAATCCAATAGAAAGAGGTATAACATCCAAAATAACCTCTCCATAGCCAAACGATAACTTTTCTGCATATTTTGCAGCCCCCTTAACAACAGCTTTATCAGGATCGTCATAAAAACATAACTGTTTTAACTTTTCTTGAAAGAAATTTTTTAAAATTCTCATTTTTGTTGAACCACCAACAAAAACAATATAATCAATTTCATCAATACCTAAATCCAGTGATTGCAGCGTGCTTAACAATATCTGATAAGTAGAATTCAACAAAGGGTGAGAGGCATTTTCAAAATTATCATAAATAACATGACAACAATATTCTGCACCATTAAACTTCACGCTATATGATATTTCATCATTATCATTAAGTTTGCATTTGAGGCTTGGCATATCACGTATTATCTGCTGCTTCAAGATATCTGGAATTTCTTTAAAAGAATGAATATCTCGCAAATATGTACACACCATATCGTAGAGCAAATAATCAAAATCATCTCCTCCTAGATTATTATCCCCTCCTACACCCAATACTTTAACAATATCACCTTGAACATTAAGAATAGAAACATCAAAAGTGCCACCTCCTAAATCATACACAGCACATATCTTATTATTTATGTCAGATTTATCTGAAAAATTAGACTTATAGTGCATCAAAGCAGCTGTTGGTTCATTAAGTAATCTTAATACCTTAATATTAGCTATATTAGCAGCATCATAAATAGCGCTACGAGCTACTTCATCAAAATATGCTGGTACAGTAATAACTGCCTTATCAACTGTTGTGTTAAGATATTTCTCTGCTTTATACTTTAGTATTTTCAAAATTTCTGCAGTAATATCAACAGTATTAAATTTCTTCTCTCCTAGCTTAAAATTCAATGACCCCCTGCGACTAGAATCTTCAAAATCTATATTATGTATACTGCTATGAGTAGTTTCAATTGATTCAGTTACTGTTTTACCCAATAAGCGCTTAATGGATGCAATATGATTTTTCTTATCTAGAGCAGCATATCCAAAAAAAGATTGATCATCTTCATATGCAAAAGCAGATGGAAAATAATAATTATCTTCATCATCAATTGGAACAATTTCTATTATACCGTTTTTAGCATAAGCTATCAATGAATTGGTAGTTCCAAAATCAATACCAATTGCGATTCCATCTAGATTTTTCTTTGGCTCTTCAATAGTTATAAAGTTATTCATATAGTTATTAAATTAACTTATTCAAATATCTTAAAGATAAATAATGTTCTTTTATAGATGAATGATTATCCATATCAAATGCTCTCATCAAACACAATTTAGCATATCTTATCTTCTCTTTCACCAGATGTATCATAGCATCATCTTGCTTTTCTTCTTCTAATCTCATACGTAGATTAAACATCTCATTTAGAAATTCTTCACTAGGTGCTATATTATCATGATTAATTCCCCTAATTTTCATCATATATTCTGCTCTTAATATATCATCACGTAAAATTCTATAAGCATTTTGAATATCTAATAATTTTTTCTCACAGACCTCTTTTTGTAGATCAGAGACAAAATTATCAGGATGAATTAAAGAACAAATCTTCAGATAATTCTTCTCTAAGATCGTAAGATCCAAATCATAATTCTCTGATATTCTTAATATAGAGAAACAATCTTTCTTAACTGAAGCTTTCACCACAACCGCACCTACCAGATTCTTGTGGGTTATTAAAAACAAACCCTTGTGAAATATCATCTGATTTGTAATCTAATTCCGTACCTATCACAGATAAAATAGATCTTCGATCAACAACAACATAAAATTTATCCTTCAAATTTTTGTATTTGGTGGAGTGAATTCTGACAATCTCATCTAATTTATGAATAGTATCTTTATCGTATATAAATTCCATGTTGTACTTTTTTCCGTAACAACCGCCATTGACTACCACTATCTTTATAGCAAAAGCTCCTTGTTCTTCCTTATTAAGAATAGATTCAAACAATTTATCAGAAGCCAATGTTGTTACAGTAATTACACTACGCGCCATATCCAGAAAAGAATAATTATTTACCCTTCTATTTTATCAAATGATTCATCTTCATCTGTAGAATCATCTATTAAAAATTTATCTTCATAATCTTTCATAGCTGCACTGATTGCATCTTCTGCAAGAACAGAACAATGTCTTTTCACGGGAGGAAGAGAAAGGCGTGATGCAATAGCAGAGTTTCTAATCCCTTTAGCTTCATCAAGAGTTTTCCCAATCAACATAAGAGTTGCCAAAGAACTAGAAGCTATTGCTGATCCACATCCAAAAGTTTTAAATTTTGCATCCACAATAATTCTTGTTTTAGGATCAACTTTAATTTGCAATTTCATAACGTCTCCACATGCTGGAGCACCAACCATACCAGTACCAACATTTTTCTCATTCTTCGGGAAAGACCCAACATTATGAGGGTTATTGTAATGATTTTTTACATCTTCACTATAAGCCATATAAACACTCCTTTTAATGCTCAACCCATTCTACTTTTGAAAGATCAATACCTTCTTGCACCATTTCCCAAAGAGGGCTTAAATCCATCAATCTTTTAATTTGTTTTACTATTTTTTGTCCAGTGTATTCAATCTCATCTATAGTATTAAATCTACCGATACCAAATCGTATAGATGAGTGCGCCATTATATCATCTAAACCTAACGCTCTTAACACATACGAAGGTTCTAAAGATGCAGATGTACAAGCTGATCCTGAACTAACAGCTATATCATCAATAGACATAATAATAGATTCTCCTTCAACATATGGAAAACTAATATTAAGATTACCTGGCAATCTACTTATCATATCACCATTTACTGTAGCCGATGGAATACCTTCGCAGATTATATCACGCAATCTATTTCTCAAGGATAAACAGCGTTTGCTCTCTTCTTCCATAAACTCTGCACAAATCTCTGCTGCTTTTCCAAAACCTACAGCAAGTGGCGTTGGGACTGTCCCAGAACGCATACCTCTTTCTTGCCCCCCTCCTATTATAATCGGGGATAATCTAATTCTGACAGGTTTACGGCTCACATATAATGCTCCAATACCCATCGGGCCATATATTTTATGAGAAGATATACTTAAGAGGGATATATTCATATCATTTACATCAATTTTGATCTTTCCATAGGCCTGTGCAGCATCTACATGAAATATGATATCATTATCTTTGCATATTTTACCTATCTCTTTCATTGGTTGAATAACGCCAATCTCATTATTTGCAAACATGACAGATATAAGTTTAGTTTCAGATTTTATAGCTTCTTTTAAATCCTTAATATCTATTAAGCCGTTACTTTGTACTCTAAGATAGGTCACTTCAACACCCATTCTTTCTAACTTACGGCAACACTCTAAAACACATTTATGCTCTGTTTGAAGTGTAATAACATGCTTAATTTTATAAAATTCCACTGCCCCTAATATAGCAAGATTATTAGCTTCGGTAGCACCAGAAGTTAATATAATATCCTTTCCAGAAGATCCTATTAATTTGGCAATATTATCTTTAGCGTTATCCACTGCTTCTTCGGCACTCCAACCGAAATTATGGCTACGAGAGTGCATATTGCTAGGTTTCAGAAAAAAAGAGCTCATCTCTTCGAGAACGCGAGGATCAGTTTGAGTTGTAGCATTATTATCTAGATAAACTAACTTAATCATTTAAAACCTCTTCTTTAAAAAGTCCTTCTGAAATTCTCTATCTCCTAGTTCAATATAGGATAATTAAATTGATAGAGGGAATTATACATACTTTTCCAAGACTTTACAAGATGTTCAAAATCATTTTTATCGTTATTGATATTTGAGCTAATTCTAATAGCACATTGAGCTAAGGCATCTTCATAGCCCATAGCCTTCAATCCATGGGAAGTTTTATATAATCCAGAAGAACATGCAGAACCATTACTGACACATATTCCATTCATATCAAAATGTAACATCTGCAAATCATTTTTAACATTTGGTAATATTGTACAAGTTGTATTACCTATTCTAGATGCCTCACTACTACATATAATTATGTCAGGTATTAATTCACATAAATCGCTTTCAAAGGTGCTGTGTAATTTTACTAAATTCGCAAAAGATTGAATTCTATAATTTAACATATCTGCAATTTCCCCTAAAGCGTATATAGCAGGAACATTTTCTGTACCAGAACGCATTCCTTTTTCTTGCATTCCTCCTAGAAAAGTCGGAAGGATTGAAATATCTGATCGATATATTAAAGCACCGGCGCCAAATCCCGCGCCAACTTTATGTCCAGAAATAGTCATTAAATCTATTCCAAGGTCTTTAATATTTATATCAATCCGCGAATATGCTTGAACAGCATCTACATGTAAAAGTCCTCCCAGAGAATGAACAATATCAGATATTCTTTTTATATCTTGCATAACTCCTGTTTCACTATTCACAAAAGCTATGGAAATCAAGAAA
The DNA here is from genome assembly GCA_020002265.1 of Anaplasmataceae bacterium AB001_6. NCBI lineage: Bacteria > Pseudomonadati > Pseudomonadota > Alphaproteobacteria > Rickettsiales > Anaplasmataceae > Candidatus Mellornella > Candidatus Mellornella promiscua. The sequence goes on along the minus strand of CP048228.1, from coordinate 301,899 downwards.
GGTTCATTTAAACAAGTATTTTCATCAATCATTGATCGCAAGGTATTCAGATTTAATACTCCGTTGTTATCAACACCTATTAGATTAACATTAGGCAAATTATCTAATATTGAAACATGCTCTATAGCTGAACAAAAAAACTTACTAATACCTTTAATTTTTCCAATGTAATAATTAGCTTCTGTAGCGCTTGATGTAAATAATAATTTATAATCGGATTCTATCCCTATAGAACGTAATATTCTTTCACGAGCTTGTTCTATTAAATATTTTGATTTTTGCCCCAATTTATGAGTTGAAGACGGATTATAAAATAACTTAGAATTAATTTTTTGCTGTATGGTGTAATCAATTGGAATGGTAGCATTGCTATCAAAATAAATAATATTATCTTTCGAACCCGCCTGATATTTCTGAATTAAATCCAGGATTTTATAATCTGCTGTAAGAATTTGCTCCATGTTTTCTTGAAGATCTGCTAAAATATCGTGAATAAAACATTTAGCACCGTTATCAAGGCATCCAACATGATCTTTACAGCGTGTAAATTTTATACCATTTTCAATAGATTGGATTAAATCTAATATTGATAACTCTGATAAATCTTTGGCAATAAGATAACCGCCGCCAACACCAGAAGAAGACTTCAATAATCTGGTCTTAGCCATAACAGTCATTATTGATTCAAGATATTTTATTGATACATTTTGTCTTTTTGCAATCGCTTGCATTTTAACTGGTATCGTATTTTGCTCACTATTCATAATGATGTCAAAAACAGCTAAGATTGCATATCGCAAACGGTTAGATATCAGCATATCACAAAACAAAAATTAAGTAAGTACAACACATCCGTTGCAAAGATTAAAAATTTGACATATTAGCAAAATTTATTGTATAATAGAACCATTACGTTGTGCAACATTAATTGAGAAATTAAATGTATAACAAGTTAAAAAAAATCTACGTAAATGTACTTTTAGGGAATATTTAGACAACAAAGTGTTCTTTACAGATTTTTTAAAATTTATATTGAGATATTTATCCTCAATTAAAGCAAGGAGGTGTAATCTAAATGAAGCGAATATGTATTAATACAACCGCTGGTAAGATAACTGTGGATTCATATTTTCACAGCACCGATAGGTGTATGTTGTTATTTCCTCCTCATCCAAAGTATGGCAATGCTAATGCAAACCCTGCTATTAGAACAGTCAATAAGGCTTTTGCAGCAAATAATTTTTCAACACTATGTGTTAACTTGGATGAAAATATGGGAGAAGAAAGCTTTGGCAAGATAACAAGTAATCTGATTGCATGGATAGATAATAATTTCCCGCTATTGAGTGATTTTTGGATTGGTGGCATGTTTTTCGGCTCTTGGTTAGCGCTTAATTTAGTAATGAGAAGGCCAGAAATAACTGGATTTATAGCTCTGGGATTACCAAATAAACTTTATGATTTTTCATTTTTAGCACCATGTTCTGTTCCTGGAATATTGATACAAGGAGAAAAAGATAAATACTCTGATCTGCAGCAAGTAATTAATGTATCATCCACAATAAAAAAGAAAATGCCTTCACTATTTCACTGTGAAGTAATAAAAGATGGTGATCATTCTTTCAGTAGAGTATCTGATTTACAAAAGATCTATGATATAACACAGACGGAAGTAAAGAAAATCATTGCAAATTCCAAAACGCAAAAAAATGAAAATGCAAAATTGAATAAAAAGCCTAGTGATAGCAATAATACTCAATATTTATCAGATTTTACAGCAAAGAATATCAACCATTCGAGTTCAGAAGATGTGTCTGAGGAAAAAATGGAAGAAGAACTATTTGATTGCACTGGATAAATCTGCTTTATTTATTTTTCTTCTTGAGAATTATTGTATCTGTTTAAGATTCCTCCTTGACAGAATTTCTTTCTGACGCCAGTTGTTTGAGTTTCTGTGATATGTAGGTTCAATAGACTACGAACAGCTAAATATGCAAACGCCCCTGATTCTATGAAATCTCCGTTAAAATCACCAATTTTATCGATATCGATGACATCGATCTGCATTATTTGAGTAATGCAATCTATTATATACAGATTTTTTCTGCCGCCGCCTGATACTATAATCTTAATATTTTCAGTATCTCTCGCAAGACTATTAATAGCATCACATATACATAAAGCAGTAAAATATGCTGCAGTTGCTACTGCATCTTCAAGTATCATATTCTCAAAAAAATGCACACTAAAAAATTCACGATCAAAGGACTGTATTTTCTTTGTAGTTTTAAAGTAATCGGACAGACTCTTTATAACATTTTGATTCACATTGCCTTTAAATGCTATTTGCCCCCCTATGTCATAACATATTTTATCTGATTTTTTATACAGAATATTATCAATTATGCAATTCCCGGGGCCAACATCTGAAGCATGAATTTTATTTTTATAAAGATGAGTAATATTAGCAATACCACCAATATTAATTACAAATAATTCCTGACCTTGATAATATTGAGAGAATAGAGCGCGATGAAAGATTGGCACCAGTGGAGCACCTTGTCCCCCATAAGACATGTCATTTTTACGGAAATCACTTATAACATTGCATTCACAGAGAGCAGAAATTAAAGATGCATTACCAATTTGCCAAGTCATAGAAATATCTGGTCTATGAAGAACTGTATGACCATGAAATCCGATAATATCAATTCTTTTGACCCCAAAAGAAGCAGCTTTTTGAATTGCTTTATTTATTGCATCAACATGTAGTAAAGTAATATTATGCTCTATTTCTAAAATATCATTTACTACTAAACTAGTTTTACTGATATCTAACAAAGATTTACTAAAACGCTCATCATAGGCAAAGAATTCATTGTATATGAAACGAATAAATTCTTTACCATCGGTTTCAACAATAGAAATATCTATTCCATCACAAGAAGTTCCACTCATTGTCCCTACTGCAATGTAAGAATCCTCTTTATCCATATAATCTTCTTAATAAAATCTAAGAATTAACATTAGCAAGAAGATCTTTCAATTCTCCTGTTTGATAAAGATCACGTACAATATCTGCTCCACCTATAAATTCCCCTTTTACATAAAGCTGTGGGATAGTTTGCCAATCGGAGAAAGTCTTAATACCCTGACGGATTTCTATATCTTCTAGTACATCAAATGTTTTAAATTGGCAATTTAAATCATTAAGTATCTTCACAACAACCCCTGAATATCCACAGGCAGGGTAAAGCTCATTGCCTTTCATGAAGAGTACTATAGGAGCACTGTTAACGATATTAGTTATTTTCTCCTTGAGTGTTTCATCCAACTGTACATTGATAGGTAAATTCATATAAACATCAAAAAATAAAAATTAAGCAGCAGAATACTCAAATATTACAATCTTAGAAAGTCCATAACAAAATACTCTCTTTAAACTAAGATCTTTAGGAACATTCTGAAAAAGATATTTACTAGAAATTTCACAAATAATCAAGGATTCCGGTTTTAGCATATCATACTTTAGCATATTTTGTATTGTCCTATCTGCAAGTTTACTATCATAGGGAGGATCTAAAAACACAATATCCGCTTTTCTCAAACCTTTTTTGCCAATTCTAAGAGATAATACATCTGATGCTAACACAACAACTTTTTGATTATCTAAGGCATTAGAATCAATATTAGAAGTATTTGTATCAACTAAGTATAGTTTTTTTAATCCTAGTTTATTCAATATATTAAGGCTAACAGCAGCAGATCCACAATATAAATCATACATTATCTTTTCATCTAAGCTGTCGTAATAATGCTGTAAAAAATCGTATATGGCATCCCTAACTCTTGATTTGGTAGGCCTAAAAGCATTATTCTTATATCTATCAAACATAAGACATCTAGATAAATTTTATAGTCATAATAATGACATTATAATATTCAAAACTTACGAATACAAACAATTACTATATTTATATAAAGCATTTCTTGTTAAATATTTAACTTGTTTAATAATATCAAAGATACTTTCTATATTGTCTATAGCATCTTCGTTATAATAATATGTACTTAAGACATCTTCTATGCATTTATATATGCTATCAAATCCTATAACTCCAGAGATAAAATATTCTACTGCTATTTCGTTTGCAATTGTTAGTGTAATGTGCTGATCTGTTTTTAGAAAATTTAACATAGGATATTCACTAACATCCGCTCTAAAAAAAGATAGTTCGCCATGTTTTACAATATCAAGACAATTCTGATATGAATGCATTTCAGCAGAATCAAATATAGAGGATATTGGAATTTTCATATCCGGTAAAAATAATGAAGCGTGCTGTTCTCCATTCTTATAATGAACAAAAGAGTGCACTATGCTCTGTGGGTGAATAACAATGTCAATTTTATCTTTCGGGAAAGAAAATAGATAATGAGCTTCTATTACCTCCATAACCTTATTGAACATAGTAGCAGAATTAATTGTTATTTTCTTACCCATTGCCCAAGTAGGATGTTTCAAAGCATTATTAAGATTTTTAGTTATTTCTTTTTCTTGAAAAAAAGCACCACCTGATGCTGTGAGAGTAATTTTTTCAACATCATTATTTAGAATTCTGCTTATAGCATAATGCTCAGAATCTAGAGGAATAATCTGTTCAGCATAATCAGAAAAGAGCTTACCTCCACATATTATGGATTCTTTATTAGCCAATGCAACTTTATTGCCAGATTTTAATGCATTCATTGTGAATGTTAATCCATCATAACCCATAACAGCATTAACAACACAATCTACTCTTTCTGCAACAAGTGAATTAATTGCATCATACCCACATAACAATTTTGTTTGGGAATTTGTAAGCAATGATTTTAAATCATCGTAATAATCTTCATTTAATATGACAGCAAATTCTGGATTATATTTCCCTATCTGCTGTGCTAACAATTTATAATTATTAGCAGCTACAAGGGCAAAAACAGAGTAATTAGTGTAAATATCCAACAAATCCAAAGTTTGTATGCCTATAGATCCTGTAGATCCTAAAACGATTATTTTCTTATACGAGATCATTCATTTATATGGAAAAGAAAAATGTTAATCAGATATTATATATCAAATTTTTTAATTCTTGAACTGAGTTACTCAATCATTCTCTTGTAATGACAACTAAAGAAGTTTACACTAAACTAACTTCGTCTAATCTAATATTGAATTCTAATTCAAGTTCTCTTATTACAGAGTTAATAGTGGAATGTGCGATTCTTATTTTGCGTAATGAAAAATGAAAAAGCATAGAAATATACTAGAAATATTAAAAGAAATAAGAGATATTAGAAAAGATAAAATAGAAACTAGCGTCAAGGAGGACAATGATAGAATAACATTGTTAGAAATAATAGCAGTTTTGCATGCAAAAGGCTTTGCGATTCTGATACTGTTGTTTTGTTTACCTTTAACTGTACCTCTTCCCGTTCCTCCAGGATATACAACTGTTTTTTCTATTCCGACGCTATTATTTTCAGTACAGATGTTATTTGGCAGACAAGCACCTTGGCTTCCTAAAAAAATTGCAGAGATAAAAATCAAGCGATCAATATTAGCCTATCTAGTTGAAAAAACTTCACCGATTTTACATAAAATAGAACATTTTTCACGTGCACGTATTATGTTTTTTAGTTCAAAAAAAGGAGAAAAATTATATGCAATAATATGTTTGATATGTTCATTAGCTATAGCGCTACCTTTACCTATGACAAATATGATTCCTGCAATAGGTTTAAGCATTTATTCTATAGCATTAATCAATAGAGATGGTTTGTTAGCAATATTAGCAATACTAATTTGTATAACAGGCCTAATAGTTACATCCCTTGTTATAATATTAGGCAGTAAATTCGTGCATCTGATGCTAAACATAATAAAAAAATAATATCAATTGCACTTTTTCAGTTTGCTTTGAATGCCATAAAATAATTTGTATTAACTTTATTTTTTTGTAATTTCCATTCAAACAATAATGGATTGTAATTTAATCCAGTAATATCTAACAATTTTAATTTAATTAATGCATTAGTTATCTCCGAAGGTCTAACAAATTTATTCCATTGATGAGTTCCTTTAGGCACAAAATTCAAAAATCTCTCAGCAACCAATATAGCTTTAATATAAGAATGTATTGTTCTATTAATTGTTGAAAGCACTAATATCCCCCCGTGACATAATAAACTAGCACACTGCGTTAAAAAATCTTCCAATTGATCAACGTGTTCTACAACTTCCATCAAGCATATTAGATCATATTTTTTATCACCATTGGATATAAGGAAATCTTCTAATTCACAATGAAGATAATTTATATTTAAAGAGTTATCTTCAGCATGCTTTTTAGCAACACATATACTCTCATAACACGGATCAATTGCGGTGACATTTGCTTTAATCTTAGACAGTGACTCACTTAATATTCCTCCACCACAACCTATATCAAGAACTTCCAAGCTATCAATATTTATTAAGCTATTAATATAGCTAACACGCAAAATATTTAAATCATGTAATAATTTAAATTTACCATTTTTATCCCACCATTCATTTGCCAATTCAGCAAATTTTTTTATCTCAAAGCTATTTGAAACCATTTATACAAATTCTGTTAATAAACATTACATAATATAGCAATATAGTTTACTTGGTAAAGAATATTTTGAGAATTAGCATGCAAGATAAAATAGTGAAAATGTTTCATAAGAGTGTAAATAAAGTTATTTCTTTTCTAAAAAAGTTATTGCTTTCTTTCTGACATACTCTGGTGGATACCCCGCCATATGGCATACTTCTATGAAATCTGGATTCATATTAGTTAACCATTCAGTAGCTCTTTTTTTTTCAACAACGTTTTCTGTTCTTTTTGCCATACTGGATGCATCAAGAATAGCTTGTAAAATTACTCCTCTCCATAAAGAGCGATTTTTGGCAGTCTCAGTATTGTTATGAAAGATAATATCTTCTATGTCTTCATCGCTGTGCAAATAACCAAACTTTAGATTGTTATTCTCTATCCTACATACTTTCATAATTGTTTTTCCCCAAAAAAAAATTAGATCAATATGATTTTCGCCTAGCAAGTATTAAAGCTTTGAACAATAAGTTAATAGACTAGCTATGCAAATAAGAAACAATACAGAAATTATACTTTTCAAGGAAACAAATAAATAAAAAAAATATGTTATTTAACAATATATCAATAAAATAAATAATGTTAGAATTATAATATAATAATTCGCAAATAAAGAGAAAATGATTCTGCTAAAAGCTTGAAAGATAGGAACTTTTAACGCCTTCGAACGAACATAATAAGTGTGATAAATAGCAACTGATATCTTCTACTAATGCAGCTAAACAAGATTGGATAACCATGGTATATGCATATAATATGGCGAATTTATAAGTGGAGAAAAGATGTCACTCTTCTCTCCACTTAGCATTACATATGTATGGCTTTATCAAATGCTTGCAAAGCAGCTTCTTTTAACGCTTCTGGAAGGTCAGGATGAGAGTGACAAGTAACAGCAATATCTTCTGCTGATGCTTTATAATCTAAAGCTAAACAAGCTTCGGCAATCATAGTTCCCGCTTGTTGTCCTAATATATGTATCCCTAGTATTCTTTTATCTCCAGGCGCTACAATAACTTTAACAAAACCACTTGTTTCACCATTGACTTTTGCTCTACTGCAAGCAGAAAAAGGGAATTTTCCAACTGAGTATTTTATATTTTTTTGCTTTAATTCTTGCTCAGTAAGACCAACAAAAGCCGCTTCTGGGCTGGTATATATAACAGATGGCATACAACCAATATAGGGTTTTTTTCCAGATATTATCTCAGCTACTGCTATTCCCTCTTCAGAAGATTTATGAGCAAGCATAGGACCTTCTATTACATCACCAATTGCATAGATATTTTTTTTACCTTTCACTTGGAATATATCATCAACAGCAATTTGACCGCCCTTAGATAGCTCAGCATTTAAATTTAACCCCTTAGTATATGGCCTTCTACCAATAGAAATAAGTAATTTTTCTGCTTCTATATCATGCTCAGAACCTGAAATTGCATCTTTATATTTTATATTCACAGAATTTTTCTTCTTATCAACAGAACTCAACATGCTGTTTAATTTAATCTCTATACCCTGTTTAGATAAAATGCCCTGCATTGTTTTACTTACTTCGTTATCAAAGACAGGGATAATAGAATCAGAACCTTCTAATACTGTCACTTTAGAGCCTAGACGAACCCATACAGAAGCCATCTCTAGGCCTATGACACCTCCACCAACAATAACTAAGCTTTTAGGGATATAATCCAACTCCAATACACCAGTAGAAGACAGGATCTGTTTTTCATCGAATTCTATATTTGGAATAGCAATTGATTCAGAACCAGTAGCAATAACTATATTCTTAGCACGAATTATATCTTGATCATTTACTATAATTTCTTTAATATCTGAAGAATCATTCTTAATACTTGCAGTTCCAACGATTCTTGTAACTTTATTTTTTTTAAAAAGAAAATCTATTCCATTACAAAGCTGCTTAATAACTGCATCTTTTTCATCGTGCAACAATTTTGCATCGATATCAACATTCCCAACTTTGATAGATTTACTATGAAAGCTATTTTTTGCATCAAAATATCTATGTGATTCATTAAGAAGAAATTTTGATGGAATACATCCTTCATTTAAACATGCTCCACCAAGCGTAGAACGCTTCTCTATGCACGCAGTTTTTAATCCCAATTGTGCACTACGTATAGCACAAACATATCCACCTGGACCTCCTCCTATCACAATAACATCAAACACTTCACTGGTATTAGACATATACAACCTTATTCAATAAAAACACTACAAGAACATTATATAAACCAAAATTAAAATCTCAAAGGCTTAGTAAATGATTAACTAGATTGAACTTATAATGCTGGGCAGTGAATATAAATTGAAATACAAAGTTATTGAACATAAAAACAATTACTAGTATTATATCTTTGCTATCTAGTTAGTAGGAATCCACTAATTTGATTTTTTGTTAGATTGGTTAGCGAATAATTTTGGTAAGTAACAATAATAATTCTATGAACACATCATATATAACAAGTGAAGAAAAAAAGAAGTTGCTAGATACAATAAGTGATCTATACAAACAAAGAATTAAAGCGTTAAAAGAAAAAGAAGATGCGGCAGCTATGGGTGATTTATCAGAGAATAGTGAATATAAAGAAGCTATCAGAATGCTTGCTATAATAGATAGAAATTTAATGCGCTATAATAAAATAATTTCTAGTTCCAGCGCGGTCGATCCATCAAAATTAACTGGTGATACTGTAAAATTTGGAGCAACAGTAACTGTTATGGATATCGAAACTGACAAAGAACGTACATATCAGATAGTTAGTGAATATGGCGCTTCTATAGAAACCCACTCTATATCTATTCTTTCGCCTCTAGGGAAAGCATTGATAGGTAAAAAAACAGGAGATTACATAGAGTTTTTCACTCCCAAAGGCTTTAAAAATTATCAAGTAATAGATATTAAGTACATCTAGTAAACATACACTTCTTATGTCTTGAGTTCTTAATAAACATGAACAGTAATTTAATGGATGTTACGCACTTCAGAAAAGTGTTCTCAGAATATGCCTTTAGTGAAGATAATATGCTTTTGCTAAAATATTTTTATCCTATTATGTGCAGTAGATCAAAAATTGCGAATCCTGTTATCATGCAACTTGGATGTTTTAAACATTTCACTAATGAGTATATTGAAAAGTTAGGCTATAAAGAAGTTATAAATGTGGATTTTGCAAAAGGCATGATGACCGATGTAATAGGGGAAAAATCTCTATTACAGCATACGTTACAATTAAACAAGGGCTTTGAAAATCGATTTGATCTAGTTTTAAGCTTTATAATAATTGAAATGTTTCCAAATATTCAAAGAACTATCATTGAGATATACTCCACCTTAAAGATCGGAGGACAATTTATCGCAGCAGTGTTTGGTGAAGATAATTTGAAAGAGTTAAAAACCATTGTAAAACAGGAAAATATAGCATCAGAAAATGATCATAAAAATTTATCTAATATTTATATTGGCTCCATACTGCAGATGAGTATGTTCCAAAAAATTGTACTACAAAACGAATATCTCGTAATTAAATATAAAAGATTCAGTGATCTATTCAGAGATTTGCAAGCTCTTGGATATTCAGTTTATATTCCACTAGCTAAAAAAATAAAAAAAAGTACATATAAATCGATTAAACAGAAATACAAAGAATTATTCTATGATAAAGTGAATGGTTACACAGTAACAATACATTTGATATTAATTAGCTGTGAAAAAAGATAAATTATTCTAGATATGTTTTCTTCTATTCAATATATAGTAAGATAAGGCGACAATAGCAGCTGTCTCGGAACGCAATATATTAGAACTTAAATTGAGCTTTTTAATACACGGAACAGATAATTCATCTTCGGTTAAACCGCCTTCTGGCCCAATAAAAATAATAGGAGCCCTGACTTCATCAAAAATTTGTTCTAAATTTTTTTCCCCACTATAGCAATCACATGCCAAAATAGTATGATCTTTATACATGTTAATAAAATCTTTAAAGGAAATATATGGTTTGAATTCCGGCACACATAACCTATTAGATTGTTCTGTAGCTTCTACTAAAACATCATAGACTTTTTCATATTTAAAATTATAATTCCCGTTCGTATGAACTGTAAAAACTGGCTGAATAACATCAATTCCTATTTCTGTTAATTGCCTGAGCATAGTATGAAAATTACGCCATTTAATAGGAGAAACTGCAATCATGACCTTCATATCATCACTTCTTAGCGCTTCTGATCTAATAATCGATCCAACAACACATTGACTAATACCAAAAGTAGCTATCCACTCTTTTCCACTACCGTTAAAAACATAGAAATTATCTCCTTCTTTAAGTCTCATTACATGGAGTAAATAATGTTTATTCTCATTACTAAGAGAAAAAGCCGTCCCAGATTGCAGATAAGATTTGTGAAAGATTCTAATTTTTGACATTCAAAATAAAAGAAAAACGTTATACATCAATTATAAATGTATGATCACATAAAATAGCCCAATTTTCTAGATATATTTGATAGCTAGGAACATTAGAAATATTACTCTTAAGGTAGGCCATAAAACTCTCAATAGAAAGATTATATCCTTCTGAAGAAATTGAACCTCTGCTATGTAATGTTCTCAAATAGATTAGATAGGTACTCATAACATCAGATACACAATAATCCTTTAATTTTTCCCATTCACCTTTATCATACAGAGTAGTCACCTGAGAACCATCAACTCCTTCAATTTTACAAGGGATATTTAACAATGAACAAATTTCTAGCATCTTAACTGGAGCAGAAGCCTTATAATCAGAGAGAAATTCTAATAAATCACAATGCCAATCAAGACCGGTATATCGCTGATTATAGGAATTCCATTTATCTCCAGCAGAGTGAAAATGGCCCAATTGTATAAAATGCTTCATAGCTCTATACTTCAGAACTGGTAGATCGAAAATTTTACCATTAAAACTGACAATAATAGGCAAAAATTTCCCTGGTCTAAAAATAGAGAAAAAATGTTTTACGATATCATGTTCTGTATTATTATCTAGACCAATCGATGAAATCTTCTTCATAGACAAAAACCCTTCTTCTGAGACTTTTGCATGCAAAATACTAAGCATAACTATCTTATGAAAAGGCTGTCTTAAAAAGTCATTACCTGTTGATTCGTGATGATATTGTATCATAAAATCCCGAGCTTCAACATCTGATGTAAATTGCTTCCCCGTTAAGGATTCACAACATTCCACATCAGGTATCGTCTCAATATCAAATACAACTACATCACGAAAATTCATAGCAAGAATTACAAATATACTATCGTCATTTCACCAGAAGCGTCAGGAATATAAGTATAAACCTTAAACGGTGCAAAAGGCTCAACGTGCACCAAATCAGGATGACAAGTTATACTATGATACCGCATATCATAATCTGGCACTCCTTCCATAGCTGCAAAAAAACCATGGTCATGTTTGATTTCCTTATATACTTTATTATCTGTTGAATTACATACATTACATTTACTATCTGGTATTACAGCAAAAGCCTCTTTATGACCTGTAAAATAATTCACACTTTGCAAAAATATATTATCAAAACTCATACCACATGCCTTCCCAAAACCTCTATGAGTATCTACCCTAACTTCTTTAAAGCAGATATCGTATCCATTTTTCATACAATATTCTACTTTCCCAAGAAGAGAAACATTTGGTAAATGTCTTTCTAAACTAAGTAACATATTTACCCCCCTAAAAAATATGAAAATACATTATAACATAAATTGTATTTATTTGAAATTTAAAATTATAAAAACACGGAAACTTCATTACCTAATGAATCAATGCAGTTAATAAAGGGAACACCAAAGACATCTACTTGTACACTTTCAGGAAGAGAAATAGAAACTTGAAATTCCTCATTGAAGTCAAAAAATCGATCATCTTGATAATCTTCATTTTTGTATTTAAGTGCCTTCAATACATTGAAATGAGAACCTTTTTTCTGCGGTAAATCTGGCATAACAGCAAAAGCAACATAATCACTATTATAGCCAAAAATTTTGTTATATATATAATTAAAAAAACCTGATGAATTATTTTGTTTATTCATAACCTTTAAGAAGGCTATTCCAAATCCATTTTTTTCACAAAACTTAAATTTTTCTTTAATTCCAGCATTAGGCAAAATATAATCAAGAGAGCGATACATTCTATTAAATCTTACCAATAAAATCATCATTGGAGATTGTAATATCATAAAATGAGAATATCAATGAAATGCAATAATAAAAAATTCACAACCAACCCAATATATCATCATCGGGTAATATTATTATTTCGTTTAAGGAAATATTCTCATCTTGATAACTTGGTAAGCAAAATTGTCCATCTTGGATCAATTTTAAAAAAACTTGATTAAAGTCTTTCATATATGTGACATGTTCATGTTTTAGGGCTACTAGATGTGAATATAAATGCCCCTTCTGAGTTTTATGAGTGTTTATTTCGTCTAAAAGATACTGATAATATATATCAAACATATTTCTAGCATAAGCTATTTCATCAGGAGAAAGTTTTGAATAATCAAATTTTTTCAAAGAACAGGCTACCCTATGATAATCACCCCAACACTTAAGTGCTTTATTCTTTGTTATAGCTTTATGTAAATAACGATCAAATATCTTTTTTCCAGACACAGCATATTTCCCCCCGATAAAATCGTATTTTATCATATATGAGAAATTTTTCGAACATCAAATATTTAACTTATTTTTATTTCCCCATTTTTTATCAGGTTACGTGCAACAGATGCAATAGAAGATCTAGCAGTCAATATTTCTTCTTCTGTTACACTACCAGCTGACATTTGAATATCATCTTTAATAACACGAGCTGCACGTTCAGACATATTCTTGAAAATCATATCAAATATCTTTTTAGGTGCTTTCTGCATAGCAAATTTTAGATCTTCTTTATTTATAGCATTAAGTAGAGTTTGCATATCTTTTTCCCTTAAGCCCTCTAAATTCTCAAATTTAAATATGTGATTCTTTATAAAATTTGATAATTCAGGGTTAATAACATTAATTCTGCCAGTAAGATATTGTTCCTTTTTAACACTCAAATTATTAAATAATTCAATCAATACCCTTCTACTAAATGAAGATTGTATTTTTGTTAAACCATCTTTAAGGCTATCTTCTACTTGCTCTAGTATTTCATTATCTATATTTTCAACATTAGAAAGTGCTAAAACAATATCCAAGGCTCTTTCTTCTTCAATTTTAGTTATAAATTCAACTACCAAATCGCTTGATAGATGTGATAAAATCAATGCGACAACAGTTGGTCTTTCTTTATTTAAAAATTCAAATAGGTTCTCTTTATCAAGATTTTCAATATCTTTCCAGATAGTTCTATTGATGCCCTTTAAAATAGATTCTTTACGCTCAGGAGATAAATTAGATATCAGGTTTTCAACTGTCTTCATATCTCCAATTCTAGTAGATTGCCTTAATCTAACAACAAACTCTTTTGCACTAACATCAATAAAAGATTGTGAAATTTGACCAAGTTCACTAATAATAAAGCATATTGCTTGTACTTCCTCTATATCAAGCATATTCATGACCTTATCCGCTTGCACTTCCTTAAGTTGCATAACGATAGCAGCTACAGAACGTAGACCTTCGTAATTAAATTTATTACTAATTTCATTTGGGATTTTTTTCATCATTAAAAATCATTGATCTTAAAACATTCACAAAAGTATCTGGTCTTTTGGCTATAAAAGCATGTATTATACTCATATTTCTATCAGTATTATCCAGATTGATTCCATATAAATCTATATCTTCATTTTCTTCCAGAGCACTTAAAAAATCCCCTGCTTCTTCACCATCTTCCTCAAATTTTGAAGTCTCTTGCTTATTTGCATCATCTTCAATTTGATTTCCTATTTCATCCACTAATATATTATTCGCATCTTTCGTATTTTTTGCACCATAAATTTGATTTATCACTGACACAATAGGACGTGAAAATATAAACATTCCTAAAATTGCTACTATTCCATAAACTACGGTACTAACTATTGGATATATATCTTCTATATCATTTATGAAACCTAATTCTCCACTTTCTAAAATATCATCTTCAGAAAATTTAATATTAACTATCTCTAATTTATCACCTCTGTCATAATCTATCCCCACAGCAGAAACTACTAAAGTCTTAAAGGATTCAATAAATTCATCACTACGTGGTTTATACTGTATAACGCCGTCTGCATCAGCCTCATATTCACCATCTACCAATATTCCAATAGATATATTTTTTATAGACCCTGGAAAATAACTTATCTTATTAATAGAACGTGAAATTTCATAATTAAACATTTCCTCTGTTTTTCTATTGTTGCTAGCATCTCCCCCAGACTGCTGAGTAGGGCTTTGGTTAGGAATATTATTTTGTACAGAAACATTTGCAGAACTCCCACTAGTTTCGCTACCCTCTTCATTAAGAACATGGCTAGAACGAATAACTTGCTGATTGGGATCATATATCTCAGAATCTGTTATTTGATATTTCATATCTATATCAATAGAAACTTCCGCAGCTATTTTGCCATATCCAACAGTTTTGAATCCCAAATTTTCGATAGAATCTTTAATTTGGCGCTCCAAGGTTATTTTATATTCATACATGGAACTAGAACCATGTTCCTCTTCTCCATCAGCAAGCTTATAATTTCTTCCATCAGTACCAACAATTGTTATGTTATTTATATCGAGTTCTGGCACTGCTGATGCAACAAGGTGGCTGATCGCCTTTATTTCTTTTTTTGATAAATCTCCATCTTTATAAAGCTGTAAAGTAACAGATGCAGATGGAATATGCTTAGACTGCATAAACAGTTCTTTTTTAGGCAAAACAAGATGCACTCTTGCGTTTTTAATAGATTCAAACGAAGATAATGTCCTACTTAATTCCCCTTCCAAAGCACGCAATAGATTAACATTCTGTGCAAAATTTGATGTTCCTAAAAATTCACTTTTATTGAAAATTTCATATCCTATAGTACTCCCATTACGTGGCAATCCTTCCTCAGCGAGAGTAATTCTTGCTGTTTGCAAATTCTCAGAATTAACATAAATTGCTCCTTCTTTCTGAACATAATTAATACCAGATTTATTAAGAACATAAAGCAGCTCTGCAATCTCTGTAGCATCTGAAGGTTTATATAAAAGAGCTAAATTAGTTCTATTAGAAGAAAGAAAAAACAGCGAGAAAAAAAATAGAACTGCTCCCAACAAACCAAAATATATTTGCTTTTTAGGAACTAATTTAACCTTATCCCACAACATTACAACTAAACCACCTGCAATAGGAGAAAATCCTCATACCATACGTTACAAACGCTGGTAAAATCAATAAAATCCTATGATAGATAGAACATGTTTAAAAAAATACTAATTACACAGATAAAAATAAATTATAGCCAAATAACCTAATATATTCCGTCTTTAATTAACATTTCTCCTTCTTTATGAGTGTTATCATCTGCCCTTACAGTATCGGCATTATCCGCTTTATGAAGCAATTTATTTCTTACTTTCTGTTCAATATCTAAAGCTATATCTTTATTTTCTGATAAAAATTTCTTCACATTTTCTCTTCCCTGCCCTAGCTTTATATCTCCAAAGGAATAATAAGCCCCGGATTTATTTATCAGATCATGTTTAACTGCAATATCTAATATCTCTCCCTCACGAGATATACCTTGTCCAAATATTATATCAAACTCAACTTGCTTAAATGGAGGTGCGACCTTGTTTTTTACAACTTTAACTTTTACTTGATTTCCTACTGCTTCATCTTTATCTTTAATAGTGCTTATTCTTCTTATATCAAGACGTATCGAAGAATAAAATTTAAGAGCATTTCCACCTGTTGTGGTTTCTGGATTCCCAAACATAACGCCTATTTTCATACGTATTTGATTGATAAAAATCACAGTACATTTAGATTTAGAAACAGATCCTGTGATTTTTCGCAGAGCCTGACTTAACAATCTAGCTTGCAAACCCATATGAGAATCTCCCATTTCACCTTCAATTTCTGCTCTAGGTGTTAATGCAGCTACTGAATCAACAACAATCATATCAACTGCTCCAGAGCGCACTAAAATATCTACTGTATCCAGTGCTTGTTCTCCTGTATCAGGCTGTGAAACAATCAATTTCTCAGTTTGTACACCAAGCTTGTTAGCATAAACAGAATCCAATGCATGTTCTGCATCTATAAAAGCACAAGTTCCACCTTTTTTATGAACTTCTGCAATCGCATGTAATGCTAGGGTAGTTTTACCTGAAGATTCTGGGCCAAATATTTCGATAATCCTACCCAAGGGAAAACCTCCTATACCCAAAGCCACATCTAGTGAAAGAGACCCCGTTGAAACAGATTCCATATCTATTGGGTCTTGGTCTAGTCTCATTATAGAACCTTTTCCAAACATCTTCTCTATTTGCTTTTGCGCTAAATTCAAAGCTTGTTCTCTATCTTGTTGCATTATCATACTCGAATAAAAATTCACGATATAATTTCATGGTAATATACTATCACAAAATTACAACACACAACAATTATTTCATTATACGAAAATAGTATAAACTATAGTAGAGCGAAACCTTATATCTCCATTTCAGGATTACAATAGACATCCTCAGTTAAAGATTCTACAGAAGCTTCTGGTGCTTCTTCTGCTTTCTTCATGCTTTCAGCAACTTGTTTATTAATATCACTTTTAATGATCTTTACCTTATCAGCATCACAGATCTTATTTTCCAGCAAATAATTCTCCAACAGTATCATAGGATCTATTTTTCTCATTTCTTTTACCTCATCCTTAGATCTATATTTCGCAGGATCAGACATTGAATGCCCTCTATACCTATAAGTTTTAAATTCAACTATTATCGGCCCCTTATTCATGGCATGTTCTTTAGCTTCTGATAATGCATCTAAAGAATTAAACAAATCCATCTGATCAACTTTTATTCCAGGAATTTCAAATGATGCTCCTCTATTAAATAGATCTTCTGTTGGAGATACTCTATTTATCTTTGTTCCCATACCATACATATTATTTTCAATAACATATATAACCGGTAAATTCCATATAGCAGCCATATTAAATGATTCATACACCTGCCCTTGATTCATACCACCATCTCCAACGCAACTAAAACATACACCTCCATTTCCTTTGTATTTATTAGCAAATGCAATTCCAGTTCCAAGTGATATTTGTGAACCTACAATTCCATGCCCACCATAAAAATTATTCTCAGGAGCAAACATGTGCATGGAACCACCCTTCCCCTTTGAAATACCATCTTTTTTGCCTAATAATTCAGCAAATATTATATATGGATCAGCACCACAAGCAATCATCATACCGTGACACCTATAACCTGTGATAAGATAATCAAATTCTCCTTTTAAATACTCTATTGCAATACCAATAGCTTCTTGACCATCATATAAATGACAAAACCCCCCTATTTTTCCTTGAAGATAAGCATCTGCTATTTTTGCTTCAGATGACCTAATCAGCACCATATCATGATACATCTGTAACAATTTCTCATCACTTATTTTAAGCTTATTCATAAAGAACTATCTCCAAAGTTTAAAAAATTAGAATAATATAGCACATATTGCACCTTCAATAAAAGTAAACAATTATGGCAAACTATTATGATATTATGTATCCAAAAGGTTAAGAATAATACTATTCATCCTTCTGTAATGAGTTGTTTTAAAGAGTTAACAGATTTTTCCTTAGCAATCAAAACTTTTTTTCTGCCTAAAACAGATGCAATTCCCCTACTCATTACATAATATCTTATATCTTCCATAAGATTCTCTAATTTATATTTATCTATTAAGGAATTCAAAACCACAGCTGAGCGCTTAGACATAATAACAATCCCTGTAATTGATTGTTTTTTAATTAACGAAAGAACTTCTTCTGAAAAATCACTCTCTGCATCCATACGATAACAAGACACTTCTGTAAAATTAGAAAAGCCAGATTGCAATAATTCATCTTTAATATTTTTGGAAATATGTACAGCTCGCAAATATACTAATTCGCATGAATGATCAACATTTTTCTTAATAAACTGTATAAGAGAATTTACATCATTAGCAGCATGTTCTATTTTTCGAAAACCATTATCCATACCAAAGTGATAAGAATCAGAACCTACAGCAATAATTCTAGTATTAAGAAAATCATATTCAGAAGACAATAATATCTCAAAAATCCTAGGACTAGTGCAAATGATAGTTTTATCCAATATATAAGATAAATCAGGGTCTAAAGTTTGATATTTAAGAAGCGGATAACTTAATACTCCAGTTCCTATATTCGCAGATAATATCTTGGAAGTTAATGATTTTGCTCCGATCCCTTCACTAGTAATTAAAAGCACTTTCTAAATAATCCTAATCTGTGAAATAAAGCAAAATTTAAAATGATTATTAATCATCTTTATCATATCATCGGTCATATAACTTAATCTTAGTCTTATTGAACTAATATCTTGAGATTTAACATATAAAACAGCTTTTTCATCGTCAGAAAAAACAATTTTATGTGGCTGGCAAAGATTTGACAAAGACTCTCCAACAATATCATTCCAGTTGTAGAATAATTCAGAATTATATTTTCCAAAAGATACTTCAACGGTGGAAAGAACATTTTGCAGACATTTTTGAAACATCTTCATAATATACGGTTATCAGATCTATTATAGATAAACACTAAATTCTTGTAATACTTCTTCATAAACAACACGTTTAAATGCAGTTGATATATCATTCACTTTCAAATGATGCACCCAACACCAAGCACGAAATTCTCTAGGTTCACGCATTATGTTGATATCTTCATCTCTTCCTAAAAATTTAAATAACAACCAATTTTGTTCTTGACCAATATATTTATCTCGATCTATAAACTTCTTTCTGCTAATGCTGTCTTTAGGTATCTCATAACGAAAAGATCTATCACTACAAGCTATTAATTGAACTTTATCCCTTTCCAAGCCTACTTCTTCAGAAATTTCACGAAACGCAGCTTCTTCTAGAGTCTCTCCAGATTCAACTCCACCCTGAGGCATTTGCCAAATATTTTTGTGATCTATACGCTGCCCCACAAACACATAATTATCTTTATTAAACAAAACGATCCCAACATTTTTCCGATATATACCCATAAGGACAATCTACAGCACACATAAAGAACAATACAATCTGTTTCTTGCTAAACTATGAGCAACACTCAACAATAGCACCATTTTCAAAACAAGTTATAGGGGTCTTATTCAACTTAATAAGATACTGATTAGAACTTCCCCAAGTTGCAATACAATTCTTTAGCAGTGCTTTTGCTAAATCTTCAATGTAGTCAAAATGATTGTCTACAATAAATTTCCTAGTACAAGAGACTACATTATCATAGTCAATAATATCACTAGTATCAACTTCAATATGAACTAATAATTTACGATGTATGACCTTTTCCCAATCATATATTCCCAATTTTGCATAACATATAAAATCATCGATTATTAATTTCATCCTTTAATTGTTCAAATAAAAACAGTACATCGTATGTTCCAGGATTAGCTTCAGGATGATATTGAACAGAAAATATTCTACCATCTCTACTTCGTATACCTTCAATGCTGTTATCAATCAAAGAAGAATGCGTAATCTCTATTTGGGAATCATCTAATCCTTCTGATAATATAGCAAATCCATGATTTTGACTGGTTATAAAAGATCTATTGCTATTTAAACACACAACAGGGTGGTTAGAACCCCTATGCCCTACAAACATCTTTTCACACTTTGCACCATATCTAATACCGATGATTTGGTGCCCTAAACATATACCAAATATCACCCATCTTTCATCATCGATAATTTTACAAAGATCATCTTGCAGATTTTCAAATGTTTTGGAAGGGTCTCCTGGGCCATTACTTAAAACAATTCCATCAAATTTATCTTCGAGTAAAGTTTCATATAATCCTTCTTTCGATGGAAAAACATGAACATTCGCAAAGTCACGTAAACTACGTACTATGCCATCCTTAGCGCCAAAATCAATAACCGCAATACGAATCTGACTATTACTATCGTATGATTCATAAGTTTCAACATGATCAGATGTACATTCCGCAGCCATATCAAAACCTGTTACATTACCATAATCCATAATCGATTTTTGAGCATCTGTAACAGTTGTGTTATATGCTTTCTCACCCATAGCAACAAAAACACTGGAAGCAGGGTTACTTCTGATATACCTAACTAATCTTCTAGTATTTGCTCCAACTAAAACAGCAATCTTTTTTTCAGATAAAAACTTTACCATACTAGTATAACTTTGATAATGAAAACCCGTAAAAGGTTCATTATCTAAAACAACACACTTGATGAAGGGTAATCTAGATTCATTATCAAGATAATTAATCCCGATATTACCAATATGTGAAGTAGAAAAGACCAGAATCTGATTTGCAAAAGAAGGATCTGTAATACTATGTTGATAACCAGACATCCCAGTAGTAAAGCACAATTCCCCTATTATGGACTCTGTAAAACCTTCTAAAGCAAAACACTCTTCTCTAGAGCCATCAGAGAATTGTATAAAAGAATCGACAAATTGGTTATTACAGGCACTGTAAATCACTCACTACCTTCTTTGTTTTCATCACTAGAATCTAACAAATCAAACATGCTCTTCTCTCCCCATTTTTTCCTAAATTGAGAAATTTTATCAGTTTCTTCGACCTTCCCAACAGCACCAGTCCAAGCAACGTGATTTGTGGGATCCACAGCCATTTTGACAATCTTATCTTTTTCACGCAAACCCTTTCCATCAAGGGTGTAAATATCTAAATATATAGACTGCCCATTACTTAATTGAAACTCAACTGGATTAGGAGTAGGATGAATGCCCTTTTTCATTATTTAATAACCTTAAGAAGAACTTTATTATGTTGTAATATTACACTTTAAGCACTAAATTATCAACATCTTCAATTCCCACAATTAGTCTTATAAATTTCCTCAAAAAACCCATAATCAAACCAAAATATATAGGCAATAATATTGTAATCGCTATATATGTTTCTTAAGATATTCACATATCCAATAGCTTGTTGATAATAGTCAGAAGAACGCACATAATGCCCTGTTTTCAACTCTAGAATAGAAATAAGTTTTCTCGTTTTATCAATATAAAACCTATCTATACGCTTTATATTGTTATTGGCATCTATAAATTCAATCTCAGAAAATTCCTCTCCCGAAAAATTCTCCTTACATAATCTAACAGACAGCTTAATTTTATAAGTTAGATAAGACAAATCATCTTTTAATAAACAGGAGCCAATATGCTGATTCAACATATTTTTTATCCAAGCATCTTGTTTATCAAAATTAATATACATAACATGTTCAAATAGCATATGAATAAATTTCCCACGATCAGAAGCAATGTTTATTTTAGATTTTTGCCTATCTTCTGTTTCATTAATTGGGTTAAATTTAAGCTCTATTAATCTACCTTTATCAATTGTTTTCTTCTGTACTAATATATCTCCAGAGACAAATTTATCCCCATATTGTATAGAAAAATTATTTTCAGCACATGATAAAGCATAGTTATGCTTATTATTAAAATAATGACACAATTTTTCTTTATTATCATACAATATAGAACAGAGCGATTCATTTTGCTTGGATGAAGCTTTTTCACTGCTCCAGAAAAACAAATTTAAAATTGACTCCGCCCTAGTAAGAGCAACATATATACAACGCAAATACTCTCCATATAGTTCTTTTTCTAAAATTTGTTTCTGTTGATATATAAAACGAAAAATAGGTAAAGTTTCATCATCATCAGATAAGAAACCTCCCCAACCGTCATTGCTATGCAAAAAAATATTATTATTTTGAGAAATTAACGTACTCCCTAAAGGATTAACATCATAAGAATCTTTATCCGCAAAAATTATAATTGGCGCTTGCAAACCCTTTGCATTATGTACTGTTCTTAATCTTATAGCACTATGTTTTGTGTTATTGTATTCAATGTTAAAACTAAGAGAAGGCAATATATTCAAAAGAGTAGTGAAATCAGATATTTCTCTAATTTGAGATAAAAAAGAATCAATAATATTGCTACTCCCGAATCCAAAGAAATCATCTATAGCGTTTAACATTTCTATATTGAATATCCTTTTCAAGATGAAAAATACTGATTCATCTCTACTGTATAGCCAGGAAGAAAGGATTGTATAATTTTCAGCGTAATGAGAGTTAATAGTGTATAAAATACCTTTTTCCACACTGATTTTAGCATTGCATATTTTAAAGATATCTTCTTCTGAAAGACAAAAAGGAGGGAATCTCAATAACGAAATTAGAATACTATGATCATTAGGTGATAATAAGAATTTTGCTATAAGTGAAACCCACTTAATAACGATGTTATTGCTATCTATTTTATCAACTGAATAAGGTAATTTGGCACAATTTAACAAATGAGTCAAATAGCGATAAAAGTTTGAAACTCTTTTTCTAACTAAGATCATGATATCGCTTAAATCTACTTTCTGATCTACATAACTCAGTATTTTATCTACAACATTTTTTGCTGTCTGATACTCCGAACTATCTTGATATCCAAGCAATAAAGATCTTATAAAATCATCTTCTAGAACATCTTTTTTCTTAGGAAAATAGATGTTTATTTCCCCATATTTATCATGAACTGCATAGTGTTTAATATCAACATCTGTATCATTATTTAAGTGCTTATGTAAATTATCATTGGAATTTATCAATGTGTCTAAAAAATCCAAAACAAGTCGAGAAGATCGATATGAATTCTGAGATTGAGCATAATGAATATTTTTGTTCAAAGTATTTAAATATTGAGTAAATTGTATACGGCTTTTTATAAAATACTCTGGCTTAGAACCCTGAAAATTATAAATAGATTGTTTAATATCGCCAACAACAAAAATTGTATTATCTCTATGCTGAGATAATATATCCCAAGCGATTTTGCGTATTATTTCCCACTGCAAAAAAGAATTATCTTGTGATTCATCAATCAAGACATGTTCCACATTACCGTATAAGGCAAAAATTATACCACTTCGTTCATGATCTTTTGTATATAACAAGAAGAAATATAATATCTCATCATAAGTTATCTTACCGCCCTTTAGCCAAAAATAATGACGGGAAACCTTACATATCAATTCTATCAATTCTTGTGTATCAGATATTATACTTCTTTCAAATTCAGCATTTTTTTTCTTCTGTAATAATTGCTGAATATCAAAAATCAATTGCAAACAAATCTCTGGTAATTTATCTTTTTTTTTGATCATCTTCTTTCTTGGTGATAGTGTCTTGGTTAAAAATATCTCAGATAAATCACTTTTTGATGCTTTTAATTTGTTATAAAATTTTTGTAAAGATTCTGTAGGTTCATAGGAATTTATATATAATTCCAGATTTTGAGTTAACAAATCCACAGCCCCAGATATCTCATTGTCTATTTCAGATAAATCTGTTGTTTCAAATTGATACAAATCGCATAAAGAAGAGTAGAAGAAATCTGTAATTGCCTTGGAATCTTGAAAATTTGTAATATGAAAATTACAAAATAGATCATCGAATATCTTTAATAATCTAGAAAAGTCCAACTTCAATATTTCATTTTTTTCACTTGATAATACTGAAATTAATGAGCGCTTATATAAAAAATCTTTATTTTCCGTAAGAATTTGAAAATTCCCTAACAGATTTTCATCACGCAACAAGGAAATACAAAAGGAATGTATTGTATGTATATTGACGTAGCTTCGAAAACTATTATGTAGAATCCGAGCATTGTTTAAAACGTTATTATGAGGAAAATAACCAATAATATTCTTACATTCTAAATTTAGATCTTCATCTGATAAAGAAGCTAAATTAGTTAGTTTTTGACTTATCCTGCTAAACATTTCTTCTCTAGCAGCATTTGTAAAAGTAAGACACAATATATTGCGCTTTCCCATCAATAACATTTTTATTATACGAAACGTCAACAAATGGGTCTTACCACTTCCAGCATTTGCATCTATCCAAACAGAATTTTGAATATCCAAAGCGTATGAATCAATATTTTTTGACATTCACATAAAATAAAAAATCAACAAATCATATTATACTTTAACAAATAGTTCCGCATCTGTAATAAAAGAAATTTTTATGTTAACATCCTGCATAGAGGGTTTTATTTTTGATTGCTCAGGTTATCTAACAAAGTTCAGAGGGCAGATATTGAAATTGAAGAGGTATCTCTAGTGTTGTTATTTTTAATACAAAGCTTGTTTTTCTGCTTCATAAAGCCAATTAATTCTTTTAATTATGCCAAGAAATAGTTTATAGCGATATCAATAAATATGGAATGTATTAAAATTGGGTCGAGAAGTAGTACACTTGCGATTAAACAGGCAGAAATAGCAAAAAATATGCTTGAATCACTGGGACATAAGTGTGATATCATAGGGATCAAAACTTCCGGCGATAGAATCAGGTCGAAAATTAGCGAATACGGAGGGAAAGCTCTGTTTGTAAAAAAAATCGAAGAAAAATTATTAAACAAAACAATACATCTGGCAGTACATTCTCTAAAAGATATTCCAGCATTTATTGATGATAGATTATCTATACCCTGTACTCTAAAAAGAAATTTTCCTAATGATGTTTTAATATCCAAAAAATTTAGCTCTATAAATGAATTAAAACATAATGCAATAATAGGCACCTCTTCTTATCGTAGGCAAACTTTTTTAGAAGATAAGTGTAAATTCATTAATATAAGAGGTAACATTGATTCTAGGATAGAAAAAACCCTTTTATTAGATGGAATAATATTAGCACAAGCTGGAATTGAAAGAATAAATATTAAAAATCATATTCGTGATAATTTGAAAATGAAAATGTCGCAAATAAATACTGCCCAATTTATTCCATCACCTGGTCAAGGCACAATAGCTTTGCAGTGTAGGAAGGATGATGATTATATAATGAATATTATTAGTCAGATATCTGATAAAGAAACGATGTTGTGCAGCATTGCAGAAAGAGCATTTATGAAGTATCTTAATGCAGACTGTACTGTTCCAATGGCTGCGTATGCATTTATTGAATCAGATAAAATAGTATTTAATTCTATGCTAAGAACAAAAAAAGGAATATTTTATAACAAGACAACAGATAAAATTGAAAGAGCAAAAGAAATAGGAACAGAAAATGCAAAAAAATTATGCCTAAATTCAGATTATAAATAGACAATCAATGCAGCATCTATTTAGTGCTGCATGATTCCATGATTCAATAATTCGATATTTACTACTGACCTAAAACATTATTAATCTGCCTGGCTCTTCTTCTTGATTGGATGTGTCATCAACACCTGTACCATCTAACCACATTTGTGCTAATGCTCCAACACCCTGTGCCATTGCTCCAAAAAGACCGCTACTTGGACTTTGATTATCATCTCTTGGCGCAGCACTACTTAATGTCATATCATTAGGTGATAGATCAGATTCGTCATGATAATAGCTATTATAAGCAACCTCAATCGCAACACATTGTTCAAGACAGTAGCTTCTTTTCGTATCTTCATGTTTTTCTACTTTGCTATCTTGTATCACACCAGCTATATTTGCACATATATTGCCAGCCAATCCTGATCTTATAGATGTAAGCAAAATTAATTTAGGTAATAAGCTTCCTAAAGGAATATTTTTACTCAATGCAGTTGAAGACACTGCTATTACTAAAGCAAGCATCTGTGAACATGCATTCTGCAAAGATTTCAAATCTTCTGTTTCAGAATGACCATCTATTACTTGTAATGTACTAATCTCCGACTTTAACATATTAGAATTTAAAAATTCTAATACAAAAGGAGCAATTTGAACTGCTGGCATTTTGTTGGTACCGATCATAGTAAGTAATGCAGGAGCAGTATTCCTTATGATGTCTAAAGTAATTGTTGGTCCGTTCACTAATGATTTGATAGCAGAAGCATTTCCTACAATATAACGAAAAACATCACCATATATCTCTTTAAGTGTCTTTGCAACATCTCCTGCTATCGTCAAATTATTTTGTTGCTCTGATCCTTGAGTTATCAAACCAAGAGATTGACAATAATCTTTCATCATCGTATTCATAAAACTAGGATTATTTTTCGAAGTAATTTGGTTAAGAGCTATCATTTCAATTTCAGGATTATATATGTTATATACTTC
The DNA here is from genome assembly GCA_020002265.1 of Anaplasmataceae bacterium AB001_6. Lineage (NCBI taxonomy): Bacteria > Pseudomonadati > Pseudomonadota > Alphaproteobacteria > Rickettsiales > Anaplasmataceae > Candidatus Mellornella > Candidatus Mellornella promiscua. The sequence goes on along the minus strand of CP048228.1, from coordinate 274,791 downwards.
TAAGGCAATTAACATACGAAAAAGATGTCTACGAGATTCAAAATTAAAAGGATTTTTTATCTTTTCAATTAAAATTTCTTTATATGCTTTTTTGATTTCATCTGACTCTCGAAACCCTGTTAAAGAATTAAATTCGCTTATCTTTCCCATTTTGTTAAAGTTAAATTGTATCCAGTTATTAAACCCTGGAGTTTCATGCCTTTTTATCATATCTTTTATTTTCTCAATCCATCCTTGGTCTAATTGTTGATAAAAATTATTTTCTAATTTCTTAAATGATCTATTATCTTCCACTGCAAGCATTTGATTCAATAACACCTCATTGTCTACAGATAAAGTAGATTCATCAAGCAAAAATAAAAAGAATAATATGTCTTCAATATTACCATCCTTCTTCTTTGAATGTAAAAATAAAGCTTGCGTCGTAATTTGTTTTCGTATCTGGTCAAATGCTTCGCTATCTAAAGCACCTGTAGAATCACCTTCAGAATGACCAATTTTTGGTAAACTATTACGTATACAATGCATTAAATCGACATCTGCATTCCGGGCATATCTCATAAAATAATGCAATAAAATCTCAGCTTTATAACAATCTAATGCTACTTCTTCTGTGCTTTCCTCTCTATCAATTGTAGCTCTCATTTCCTCTAATTCTTTCAAAGCAGAATGTACTATAAAGTCATCTGTTAATTTTGACTCTCCAGAAAATTGTAGATGTAGATCACGCATTATCATATTTGCTGTGACATTTTCATTGTCAGCATAATATATATTGAAAATACTATCATCTATTAGACCTTTCTGTAGTAAAAATCTACAAAATTCCCTTTCATAATAATCTGTACTTGAATTTAATAATTCAAAAAATTCTAATTTTAAGGTAATAATTTTAAAATCATCAGTAAAGCCATGATTTTGAGTAAACATTTGCACTACATTTTCTATAGTAAAAGCAGGTTGTGTCGATTTATTTTTTACATTAAGTAAATAGATAACACGCTTAAGAGTACAAATATCACTTATAGAAAGTTCTATTTCCCCCCCTGCTTGTACCATGCAACTGTATAAATCATCTATTTTATGGTCTGAAAAAAAATTTTTTAAGCCCTCTTCTCCTTTAGCCACAAAAATACACAGTATGTTTGATTCAGATAGAATTGCGTTATTAACACAGAAATCAATAAGTTTTTGCAATTCTACATCTTTGATATCGAAAAATTCTACTAAATTCCGTAGTTTAGGTTCTTTTACATTGATAGTCTCATTATCAGGTTCCATAGGTGTCACCATCTCTTCTTGAGCAACAAATTTCGCTAAATTATTACCAACAGCAGGATAAAGAAACATATGATGTTTCATAAAATGTCTGATATTGTCAATATCACCTATACCATTAAGTCTACAAATATTTTCAAATTCTTTATCTAATAATTGCTTTTTAGCAATAATTCTCTTGTCATGTTTGATAATATTTAAGAAATTTTTCACAACTTCAATACCATGATATTTAAACATATCAAGAATATTTTCAGTTGTTATTGATGTGTTATTTACTCTATTAGTAGCAGAACATTTTACAACTTCTAAATCTCTTTTTTTGACAACAGTCATCATAGGAGAAGGCGCGACAACCTTTTTTTCTCTACTATCATCTTTATTCATATATTGATGATCAGCATGCAATACAAGTTTCAGCAAGAGAGCAATTTCTCTATCTTCAGCAGGAAGTTGAATTAATATTTTATTCCATTTATCTTCTGCGTCATTTATCTCACTTGTAGTACATTTATTGTTTCTCTCATTAGAAGTTTGCTTTATTTTGTCTACACTTTTGTCATCTATAATTTCTCTCTTTTGCAAGAGTTCGATGTAATTATTCAACACACCCATAACAGTTTCTTTGTGTCCATCCAAACTTGTGCCTTTACATTCTAAAGTTGCAGATAAAAGATAGCTAAATTCATCAAAATCGGATACTTTAAAAATATCACTTGATCTTGTTATTTTGAGCATTACATTGTACAAAGTTTGCATTGTAGTATGCAGAACAAATATTATAGGAACAGTAACTAACATCAAACATTGAGAAGCCCAATTTAGCACTGCTAATCCTATTTTTAAAGTGAATATCAATAAGTTGTCACCATTATATGCAGAACTTAATAAGCCATGTATATGTGTGCGATTTAACAACATACTCAGTACAAATTTTTCTGTTGCACTAACAAAATAAGAATCTCGGTTGTGTTTCTCATCAATTGCACGCAATTCTTCTGAATAAGATTGTATACTTGACATAAAATTGTTGCCAAAATCTGATATAAAAATATTGAACATCGCATAAATAGAGCGCCGATAATAACCTCCACTGCTATTAACATTCGTCCCAATATTTACCCATTGAGTATGATCATTTTCGCTGTCACTATCAATAATAGTATCATTTCTTTCTATTTGTGTTGATGCATTATTATTTTCCGAACGAGTCAAAAACGATTTGAAAGAATTAAGCAAACCTACCATCTTATAAGGGATAGTAATACCTGCAATTAATGCAACAGCTAATGCCTGTGTTATCAAGCCTATTATAGAGTTAATAGCAACATTAATTGTTGCAAATGTTAAGATACGAATATATCTCAACAAACCCAATTGATTTATATTACTGCCGCGTAGCCCAGTATGTACTACAATATTTCGAGATAAATAATGTGCCAAATTTCTATTATCTGTTGTGTGATGTAAAAAATTGAATATATGGCTATACATCAGATCTAGTATTCTCGTACCTACAAGATCTAATGTGATGTCTTTGTGTGTTGTGTTTTCTGTTGTCATTTTGTCTTAAACTAATGATTTTTTTTGAGTATTTTTAAATTTCTATATATAGAAATTTATTTAGCAAGAATAATGTTATTTATTTTAATATTAGTATAACATTTTTAAATAAAAATATCTATTTTATCTGAAGAGACAATGATGCATTATATAAATTTTCTATACCTATAAAAAGATGTTAACAAAAATAAAATAATTTTACAAGTTATTAATTAATAAATAAATTTATTAAAAAATATAAAAAGAATTTTTTTAATATTTTTTTTAAGTATCCTTGATTTATGAATTGTTATGCTTATATCAATAATTGTAGTGTGATATTGGACAATCTGATCATTAGGCAGTGCGCATTTTGTTCATTAAAATAGAAAGCTAAACAGATCTTTGTTAGCAAAAATACATATTAATATACATAGTTAAAATTAAGTTTCATCATGAGTACAAAAAAAGCTGATTATTATGAAGTAATGGGAATTGATCGCAGCGCTTCACAAGAAGAGATCAAGAAAAAATTTCGTAAACTAGCCTTGAAATATCATCCTGATAAAAATACCGATAAGCAAACAGCAAGCGAAAAATTCAAAGAGATATCTAATGCTTATGAAGTATTAGGAGATCCTAAAAAAAGAGAACAATATGACAGATTTGGACATGCCGATGAAAATAGCGGATTTGGCCATCAAGGAGGATTTGGAGGAACATCTGGCTTTGGTAATGATTTTTCCGAAATATTTGAAGATCTATTTGGACATTCTTTTGGCGGAAGAACAAATAGCCGAAGATCACAAAAGAGTAGCGCAATAAATGGTGCAGACCTGAGATATGACTTAAATTTAACCTTGGAACAAGCTTTTGCTGGAACAACAATACCAATAAAATATTCAACATTTGTAAAATGCGACAATTGCAACGCCAGAGGTAGCACAAATTCTTCAATACCTTATAAAACATGCTCAACATGTAATGGGAATGGCGTTATTCACTTACAACAAGGCTTTTTTACAGTTGAAAGATCATGTCATACATGTAATGGAACAGGTCAAACTATAAAAGATCCATGTACAAAATGTAGCGGAGAAGGAAGATATAAAAAACAAAAAAATATTGATGCAAAAATTCCAGCAGGTGTTGATAATGGTTTTAAAGTAAGAATAAAAGATGCAGGTGAAGCAGGTATGAGAGGAGGCTCTAGTGGGGATCTATTCTTATATATAACTGTCAGTCCGAGCAACATATTCAAAAGACAAGGGAATAACCTGTGCTGTGATATTCCAATTAAAATGTCTACTGCAATACTGGGTGGTAAGATAGAATCTCCTTCTATTGATGGCGGAAAAATACGAGTAAATGTTCCAGAAGGCACTCAACATGGATCATTATTACGAGTCAAAGGAAAAGGGATGATGAAATTACACAGCACAGTAAGAGGAGATTTATTAATAAATGTAATAGTGGAAATTCCTGTTAATGTAAATCAAAGACAAAAGCAATTATTAGAAGAATTTGATAAAGAATGTAAATCAAACAGTCATCCAAAATTTGAAGCATTTGTAAAGAAAATGAAAAATTTCTGGCAATTCTAATAATGTTAAAAGTAGCAATTCTAGGACGCGCAAACGTAGGGAAATCTACTTTGTATAACAAATTAGTTAATAAAAAAAAGTCTATTGTTTATGATAGACCAGGTGTAACACGTGATGTCATTGAAGAAACAGTTGAGCTTGGTGATTATAAATTTAACATATATGATACAGCAGGTTTTGAAGACAAAGTCTTCTTTTCTAATGAATTTTCTGATACTGTCTTGCAATGCGCAGATGTAATTCTCTTTGTTGTGGCAGATTATCTGTTAAAACAAGATTATGAAATACTTTCTTTAATTAGAAAAACCAGTAAGAAGCCAAATCACAGGATAGTCTTGCTGATAAATAAATGTGATATTAAGAAAAACGATGATATTAGTGATTTTCTATCTCTAGGCATTGATGAATATATAAAAATATCTGCAGAACATAACATAGGGATAGCAGATATACACAGTATAATCATCGATGAATGTGAAAATTTTTATTCAAACATAGATGAATCTGAAAATGAACTAGATGAAAACGATACAATTAAATTAGCCATAATAGGCAAACCAAATGTTGGAAAATCAACTTTCATTAATAATATTCTTCAAGAAAACAGAATGATTACACAAGATGAACCTGGTACAACCAGAGATTCTGTAGATATCAATTTCATCCATAAAAATAAAAGATTTATCTTAACTGATACACCAGGAGTCCGCAAAAAAAGAAATATCACAGACAATTTAGAGAAAATTAGTTCTTATACCTCAATTGCTACAATAAAAAAAATAGATGTAGTTTTATTTATGTTTGAAGCAATAAGAGGCATTGATAAACAAGATTTCATTTTAATTAATCATGCTCTTAAAAATGGAAAAATCGTTATAATAGGAGCTAATAAATATGATATTATCAAAAAAAACAAAGATGACAAAGATATCAGAAAATATATTGAATATCAGTGTAAAAAGATCTTAGTATACAAAACGCCCATAGTTTTCTTCTCAGCTTTAAAGGATAAACAATGTGATGATATACTGGATGTTGTTCACATTTTAAAGACGCAAAGTCGGCGTAAATTCACTACAAGTAAATTAAACAAATGGTTAAAAGAAGCATGTAGCAAACATGTTCATCCATTAACCAATAAAAGATTGGCGATAAATTTCAAATACATAGTACAATCTGGCATTAATCCTCTATATTTTACAATATATTGCAATTATCCTGATCAGATATTAGACAGCTATATAAGCTATCTAAGAAATAATCTGAGAGAATTTTTTAAGATAGAGGCAATTCCTATATCTATAAAATTAGCAAAGAGTCACAATCCATATGCAAAATCAAAGTAGATACTCTGATTTTCTTATGTATCAATAATTGTATGTATAGCATTTTCCATAATGAACTCTTTTCTGGGAGCTACATTATCTCCCATAAGCATATTAAAAATACGATCTGCATTTTCTGCATCTTCAATACTGACTTGCAAAAGACTGCGAATTTTAGGATCTAATGTAGTATCCCACAATTGATCTGGGTTCATTTCACCCAACCCCTTAAAACGCTGTAAAGTTGAGCCTTCTTTTATCTTTGTTTCAGTAAAAAGTATGAAATCACTTGGAGAAGAAAAATATGTATTTTTGCTATTTCCACGTATAAATACAGATTCCAAGAAATACTTAGCAGAATCTATGATCGAGGTATAGCGATCAAATTTTAAGAAATAATCAAAACGCACTTTATAACTATGCTTGATACCATTCCGCATACAAGCACAAATTATATAATCATCATCTTTCACATCTATAGTCCAATCTTCAATTGGGTTTACTTTCTTAAGAATGTTAATTATTGTATCAAATTTTGCATTCTGCACATCCCCACAATAATAACCAATTAATAAAAGCTGCAATAAATTCTTTGGAACATCATATAAATCAAAAATGATAGAAGAATTAAAATTACGGCATGATAGAATAAACTGCTCTAACTCGTCCCCTGATAGATCAACATCACCAAAAGAAATTTTGAATTTTCTTATGCTTTCCTTCAGTACATAGGATAATAATTCTTCATCATCGCGCAAATAAATACCCTTATTGGCTCTAGATATACGATATAAAGGAGGTTGTCCGATATATAAATAACCATGCTCAATAATCTTTGGCATGTAACGGAAAAAGAAAGTCAATAATAAAGTTCTAATATGCAGCCCATCGACATCGGCATCAGTCATTATTATCACTTTGTGATATCTTATTTTCTCTATATCAAAATCATCTCCTATTCCACAGCCCAATGCAGAAATAAGGCATATAATTTCCTGAGAATGCATTACTTTATCTATGCGTACTTTTTCCACGTTTAATATTTTCCCCTTTAAAGGTAAAACAGCTTGATTAAATCTACTTCTCCCCTGTTTTGCAGAACCTCCAGCTGATTCTCCCTCTACAATGAATATCTCTGAATTAGCAGGTGATCGCTCTTGGCAATCTGCTAATTTACCAGGCAAACTAATTGTATCTAAAGCTCCTTTACGTCTTGTCAATTCACGAGCTTTTCGCGCTGCTTCACGTGCTATTGCTGATTCAACCACACGATCAAAAACTGCTTTTGCTTGTTTTGGATTTTCTTCAAACCAAGATCCAAGTTTATTATAGACAACTTTTTCAACAACTGATCTAACTTCTCCACTTACTAATTTTTCTTTTGTTTGTGAAGAGAATTTAGGATCTGGCACCTTAACTGAGATGATAGCAAGCATTCCTTCACGTATATCCTCTCCAATAATTGAGAATTTTAATTTTTTTCCTAGATTATTTATAGAAACATAATTATTGAAACATCTAGTGATAGCATTTTTGAACCCGGATAAATGCGTTCCTCCATCTTTTTGGCGAATATTATTAGTAAAACACAATATATTTTCATAAAAAGATTTAGTGAATTTAAGAACAACATTAACCTCAATATCAGAAGATATATCGCTAAAAAACAAGATGTCATTAATGACAAAATCCTTTCCTTTTGATATATAATCTATAAATTTCTTTAATCCTTCATTTACCTCTTTTTTTTCAAAGACAATTTTACGAGGTTCTATGGGACGCAAATCCTCTAATGTAATTAATACACCTTCATTAAGAAATGAAAGTTCTCTCAAACGCTGTTCTAGAGTATTAAAAGATAAATCTATGCTGGCAAAAACTTCTATAGAAGGTTTAAATTCCACCATTGTTCCTGTTTTTTCTATACCGCCTCTAATCACAGATATATCACCATCTGGCACACCTTTGGTAAAAGATAGCAAATATTCTTTTCCATCTCTCCATATTGTTAATTTCAAGTATTCTGAAAGAGCATTGACAACCGATACACCTACCCCGTGTAATCCACCTGAAACCTTATATGAATTGTGATCAAATTTTCCACCAGCATGCAATTGTGTCATGATAAGAACAGCAGCAGAAACTCCTTCTTCTTCATGGATATCAACAGGTATACCACGACCATTATCAGAAACAACAACTGAATTATCTTTATTAATAATGATATTTATCTCATCACAATGTCCGGCTAATGATTCATCAATTGCATTATCTACAACTTCATACACCATGTGGTGCAGACCTGAACCATCTTCAGTATCTCCAATATACATACCTGGACGCTTTATTACTGCTTCCAAACCCTTCAAAACTTTTATGGAGCTGGCGGAATAATCAGACATAAGATAACAATAAAGAAAAAATAACCCTTGATTGTATCAAAAATATCCATATATTAAAACACAAAAGAAAAGACGTCTATCATACAATTAAAAAACATTATTAATTAATTCAGTGATATAAGAATTTTTTAACTTTTAGATAGTAGAATTTTATTAGTTTAGTCTCTCAATCAAAAAGTAGAAAGCAGACAATAACCAAGATATTAAATTAGAATAAATCTTTGAGGAATATAACAAATGGAAAGAAATGTTTCTACAATAATGAAGAAAATAAAGTGCTGGCTTGGATGCGTTAAGCCAGCAATGGAAAAAGATCTAGAAATACAACATCGTAGTGCTGAAGAAGAAAGTACAACTAATGGTATAGAAGCAAAAGATAAAACAGATGCTCCTAAGCCTGCTAAAAAAAAATCTACTGCCACTAAAAAAAGTAAATAAAATAAAGGTATCAAAAGAGTAACAGTAGCGTGCTTCTGTTTTGTGAATTATACTATAAGTATATTCTTTTCAACTTTACTTCATTGGTATGAAAAATGATTTTTTGATGCTACACGTTCTGTTGGAGATATATGTAGAAACTGGCAATGATTTTTCTCTTATGATTCCTACAAAAAAGCTCAAAAATTTAAAAATTCCAACCCAAAAGAAGGAAATTTCATCCCAAAAAAATAATGTATCATTAAATTCAAAAGAAATTGAAAGTAATTCCTACGCCCTAAATAACATAGATAGTATAGATGATCTAAAAGAGCATTTATGTAACAATAAACTCAGTATATGTAATATAGCGAAAGAAGCTAAAAATACTGTTTTTTCTGATGGGAATATAGATGCCAATATTATGGTGATCGGAGAAGCTCCTGGTGCAAGTGAAGATGATCAAGGTATTCCGTTTTGTGGAGCCAGTGGTAAATTATTAGATAAAATGTTTGCATCAATAGATCTTTACAGAGCAGAAGATATATACATAACAAATACTATATTTTGGCGCCCTCCAAATAATAGAAGGCCAACCGAAGAAGAATCCAATGCTTGTTTACCTATCGTTGAAAAACATATTAATCTGTTCAATCCCAAATTAATAATATTAGTTGGCGGAACCGCATTAAATGCATTGATTAAAACAAATAATTCAATTTCAAGAATGAGAGGAGATTTCTTTATTTATATTGATCCTATATCAAGAAAGGAAATCCCCACTACTGCTATATTTCATCCTTCGTATTTGCTTAGACAACCGAAGCAAAAAGTAATAGCGTGGAAAGATCTACAGATGATAAGAAAATATATAGATGATAATAACATTCTTAAATAAGCAAATTATTCTAGCCGTTTAGAACGTCCTTAGCTGTATTGTCAAATATCTTGGTTTTTATAGCCAAATTTTTGATTAAATTAGAAGTAGAAATAATATTACTTTGTTTAAAGATAGCAATGTGCTGTCTAGTAATAATGGGTTCAAAATTTCCTAGAAAAAATTTAGATAATAAGCGACTAACCTTTAGCTCTAAAGGATAAGCGACAATAGTACAAAGAAAAGATGGTAATCTGATAACAAATCTATTTCTTTTAGGCCTACTATATTCTATAACAAAATCTAGAATGTCTTTTAAAGAATAAACAACAGGACCTGCAAGCTGAAAAGTTCCATACATTTTAGAATCGATAATCTTTATTACCGAGGTTACAACATCGGTAACATGAATTGGTTGTATCTTAGCTTTTCCTGCACCTATCCAAGGCAATAGATAAAAAGAGTTAATAAATCTTGAAAAATAGGTAATAAAATGATCACGCTTTCCATAGATAAAACTTGACTTAATTATCGTCAAATTACTTATTATTCCATTTAAAATATCTTCTGATTCTAACTTTGTCTTTACATAATAATTCTTCTTGCTAGCATCTTCCATTAACGTGGAAAAATGCAACATATGAGACGCCTCTTTTTCTAAAGCTGCATGAGCAATATTTGCGGCTATATCCACATTAATTGCTCTAGATTCAGATAATGTACAAGAATATGAAGCTCCTACAAGATTAACGACTATTTCACCGACACCTATACAAGCAGCAATTGAAGCAATATTTTCAGGATTATATTTTAAAAACAAGATTTGTCCAGGGATTGCGGATACTGATAGTTCAGAGAGTAGATCTGGATTACGAGAACAAATTTTAACTACATATCCAGCAGATACAAGCATTTCCACAAGATATCTTCCAACAAATCCACTTCCACCGAAAACAACTACGACCTTCTTATTCACACCATTCATAAGCCTGATATACTATAAAACAAGGGGGTTCAAAATACTCATAACCATCAAATGATCCTGAACAAAAAGTTCAAGGTGGGATAGAGTGTTGCTTGTATAGAATTATCCAGGGATCAAGCAGGGACCAATCCCAAAAATATTATCACGGTTCTAGGCACTGACAATCATAAATACTCCAAACCCGTAGTAATCTAACATGAGCAATAATCTAAATCAAGCCATTTTCTGAGTATATAACTAGCCTGATGATCATCCAAAAATGAAAGATAGTTTTTTTGTATCTCTCAAAAGAAAACCCTCATTTACCATAGCACCAACGAGTATATAATCAGTTAATTTAGATTCAGTAATATCTTGCAATAATTTTTGTCCGACAAATGTAAAATTATTCATCATACATGCTCTAACAATGCATTCTATTTTTTTATTGTTGAGCGCCGATATATTGTCAATGGAGAAATCTAAATTAAGTTTGAGTAAAGTACTTTTAACACTTAGTAATTTTTGTGTTAAATTATCTCTAAAATTAGACTCCAAAATGCTTAAATTGTCATTAAAATTATAACAATTATTATCAACCATAAGAGATACCGAAACTTTTTAGAATCTATATAAAAACGTTTTTTGTCCTACGTTCTACTGAAAATATGTAAAATGTATATACATATAATGACATATATATTAAAATTCTCTTAGAAGGTTATTATTTTGTTCGTTTTTTTTCTTTGATTTATGGATCTATCTGATTATTCTAATAATTTACTTGATAAATTTAAAAAAATTGAAATAAAAATGCAGGACGCATCTGATTTATCTGCAGAAGAAATGGTAACGCTGTCCAAGGAATATTCTGAAATAAAACCTACAGCAGATTTAGCACAGCATTATTTGGCTAACAAAAGACAACTAGAAGATGCACTGAGTGAAATGAAGAACCCTGATTTAGACAATGATCTAAAATCTTTATTTAAAGAAGAAATATCTGATTTACAAAGCACAGTAGCAAGTCTTGAGAAAAAAATTAAAACATCTTTAATCCCAAAAGATAAAGATGATCAGCGCAATGTGATAATGGAAATACGTGCTGGTACTGGCGGCGATGAAGCATCTTTATTTGCATATGATTTGTTTCGCATGTACCAAAAATATGCAGAACGAATGAATTGGAAAACTGAGATTCTTAACATATCACATAACGAATTAGGTGGATATAAAGAAGCTAGCTTGATAATCAAAGGTCAAATGGTATTTTCAAAGTTAAAATTTGAATCTGGCACCCATAGAGTACAAAGAATTCCTGAAACTGAATCTGCTGGCCGTGTTCATACATCGGCGGCAACTGTTGCTGTTCTCCCTGAAGCGGAAGATGTAGATATAAATATCCAAGACAAAGATTTAAGAATTGATGTATATCGTTCAAGCGGCCCTGGAGGACAATCTGTTAATACAACTGATAGTGCTGTAAGAATAACTCATATTCCGACTGGGATTGTTGTCATACAGCAAGATGAGAAATCACAACATAAAAATAAAGCAAAAGCTTTGAAAATATTGCGTGCTAGATTATATGAAAGTGAGCGTAATAAGAAAAATACTGAAATATCAGAAATGAGAAAGCAGCAAATTGGCTCAGGCGATAGATCTGAAAGAATAAGAACTTATAATTTTCCTCAAGGAAGAGTTACTGATCATAGAATCAACTTGACTCTTTATAAGATTAATCAATTTGTAAAAGAAGGACAGATAGAGGACATGATAAATGAATTAATTACACAAGATGAAGCAAGTAATCTATCACAGATAGAAAAAGATAGTAGCAGTATAAATAGGTAATTTTTATGAAAATATTATGAAATCGTTATTAGGCAAAATCACATATATTTTTAGGTATTGTGTTTATATCCTCTGCACTGCAATTGTTATGGTAACATCGGTTCCTATAGGCAGATCAATGACTTTTTTCCGAGTCGGGTGTAATACAAAAAAAATGCCAGAAATAAATTATCATCTACACTTTAGAAATTTATGTAACATCTTAACTAAAATAACAAACATAAAGACTGCTGTAGAGGGATTAGAACATATACCAAACAATAAAGACTTTATTATTGCTTCAAATCATGAATCATCTGGGGATATCTTAATACTCGCAAACACCTTTAAAAAATTCCCTGTTTTTTTGGCAAAAAAGACCTTATTTTTTACTCCTCTCGGAATTAGTATGCGTAATCAACACATACCAGTAAATAAAGATTCATCTAGCATTACAGATATCAAAGAAACTTATATGCACTGTAAAGACAGAGTAAAAAGAGGTAAAACCATTATATTATTCCCTGAAGGCACTAGGAATCATAATCAGAAGAAAATTGAATACAAACCTGGGGTGTTTTATATTGCAAAAAAAACTAATACTGTCGTTCTTCCTGTAGCACATCATTCATCTGATTTAATGGGAAGAAATTTCTTTCATATGCCAAAATCAGGAACAATAAAAATAAAGTGCTTAAAAGCAATAGATCCTGCCACAATGGATAAAGAAACATTTTTGCAAAAATTACAAGAAGTTATTAGTATAAATGTTAAACAATTACATGAAGATTTTCAGAAAAATAAGACCAATTAGTAATTTAAAAACTGTTGTAACTTTTGGTAATTTTGATGGAGTACATTTTGCTCATCAAAACATATTTAAAATTGTTTCTAATCTAGCAAAAGAAAAAGGATTGCTTTCCGTGATTTTAACATTTAACAATCACCCAAAGACCCTCTTATTAAAAGAAAGTGATTTCCTTATTTATGACAATACAACAAAGATGAAATTGTTAAAAGAACAAGACTGTGATTATTTATATTTATTAGATTTTGATGAATCTTTTTCAAAGATAGAAAGTGAAGATTTTATCTCTGAAATATTAATCAAAAAACTAAACATGAAATTCATAGTACAAGGATATAACTGCAGATTTGGTACGAATGGAAAGGGTTCAAATGATATGCTGAGATCTCTACAAGATAAGTATAAATACAATTTTCAAGAATTAAATGAACTAACAATAGCTAAAGAAACATGCTCTTCATCAAATATCAGAAAATATTTAAAAGATGGAGAGCCAAGTATCTATAATAAAATGTTAAACAGGATATTTGAAATATCAAATAAGGTAATAGAAGGAAATAAAAGAGGTAGATTAATAGGCTTTCCAACGGCAAACATAAAAATAGATGCAGAACAGATTACTCCTAAGAAAGGTGTTTATAAAACCTATACAATAATTGATCAAAAAATATATAGTTCTATAACGAATGTAGGCACGCGTCCTACTTTTGATAACAAACCAGAAATTATCATAGAGACCCATATTTTCAATTTTGATGCTGATATATATGGCAAAGATATATCAGTAGGATTTGAAGAATTTATAAGAGAAGAGATGAAATTCAATTCACTAGAAGAACTAAAAAAACAAATCATCCAAGATATTGAATCAGTGAAAAAATTACATTCTCTCCAAAGCTTCCAATCCTAAAATTTCAAATACTCTACCCATTACTATTTGTGCACAATATAAGAGAGATATTCTATTTTTAGTCAATTTTTCATCATCAGGAATTATAAATCTCATGTTATTATCTTGTACTCCTACATTCCAGAGGGAGTGTATAGACTCTGCAATGTCATACACAAAAACTGTTAGCAAATGCGGTTCCAAATTTTTAAAAACAGTTTCCATCACAGATAAAAATCTTGCTAATAGCCTCATAAGCCTACGCTCATGTGTGCTATTCAAAACAGCAACATCAATAGAATTAGTATCAGTGTAATCAAAATCAACCTTACGTAAGACAGAACAAATTCTCACATAAGCATACTGAACATAAAAAACAGGATTATGTTTGTTTTGCTCTTTGAATTTATCAAAATCAAAATCGAGTATAACATCAGAGCGTCTACTGATCATAGTATATCGCACTGAATCTTTAGGGACTTCATCTAAAACATTCTGTAATGTTAAAAAATTTCCAGCTCTTTTTGACATTTTAACAGGCTCTGAACCTCTAACAAAATTCACTATATTAGAAATTTTTACCTTTATATCTTTTTTAGAATCAGTAAGAGCAGTAACCACTCCCTTAATACGCTTAACATATCCCTTATGATCTTCTCCTAGACCAATAATTAATTCATCAAAGTCCCTTCGTACTTTATTAAAATGATAGGCGATATCAGATGCAAAATATGTAGGTTCTCCCGTATCTTTCTGTAAAATTCTATCTTCATCATCTCCAAAATTTGTTGAGCGAAACAACGTTGTCTTTCTCTGCACCCATTGTTTCTTGATTGCATCATTTCCACCTTTGGGAGCAGTCAATACATTAGATTCATATATTAGATCCTGCTCTTTTAGTAATCTAAAGGCATTTGAAAAATCACTATTTTTATGTAGTGAAGATTCGAAAACAAAATTATCATGTTTTATCCCCAATCTTAATAGCTGCTTTTTTATATCCTTCAAAAGAAAAAAGATAACTTGGTCTTTGACAGCATCAAAAAATTTCTCCCTTTCAAGATTCAAAAGAGAATTTCCATGCTCTGAAACAATGTATTTTCCTACTTTTTTTAAATAATCTCCAGGATATAACCCCTGCGGTATGGCATCTATATCGTGACCCAAAGCTTCCTTATAACGCAAATAGCAAGAATCTAAAAGTGTGATAATTTGAGAACCCATATCATTAACATAATATTCTCTACATACTTCATAGCCATAGAAGGTGTATACATTGGCTAATACATCTAATAAAACAGCATTTCTTGTATGACCAATATGTAAAGGACCGGTAGGATTTGCTGATACAAATTCAATGTTAATTGATTTATTTCGTTCAGTTAATACATCAAAATTACAATTTTGCGAAATAATTTCATAAAAAAAAGAATTCCACAGACGATCATTAATAGAAAAATTTATAAAACCATTATCTGAAACTGTAACATAAGAAAAATCTTTATTCTCCAGCAGCTTATCTTTTATCTTATTTGCAAAAGAAAGAAAAGAGTCTGCAAAAAATTTATATAATATAAAAGCAAGGTTAGTTGAAAAATCTGCCTTTAAATCAAATCTTGAATCAACAATTTCTACTTCCATCACAGCAGAATTAATCTTCAATTTCATCTCATCTGAAAGAGAATTTGGAGCAGAAATAGATATCAAATTATCTATAGAAAATAAAAAATTTCTCCTAATACAATAATAGATATCACGAGTTTTATTACCATTTATCACTCAAGATCCTCATCTAATTCCATCAATAAAGAAATGTTGAGTGAAAATCATAATAACTTGAACAGAAGATAAGATCAAAAAAGAATATAAAAATATATTACAAAAACGCCTGAGCAGAAGATTATGAACATAATCTTCCAAAATAATATATAATCCAATAAAGCTATGATAAATAACAGTAAGAAAAAAGCTCAAAGATAAAAATGGATGCAAAATTAAAAAGTCTATTTCAAGATGATCATAATCATCAAAGAACCAGCAAAATACAAAACATAAAAAGAAAACGGATAATAAAACAGCCGTTAATCTTTGCAGCCACCAAAATGAGAAAGCTTTATCAGAAGACATAAAATATCAATATAAAAATAAAAAAATTAAATATGCAGACAATAGAAAAGCAAAAAATATAACTATAAAGCTAGATATTTTAATAGATCGTAAAGATATAAAAAAACGCATATCCCACAAAAGATGCCTAATACCGTTCAATGAATGATAAGTAACAGAAAAGATTAATCCAAGTGATAAAAGTAAAAACATCCATCCTTGAGAAAAATAAGAAAATAAAGAAAAAATAAAACTATCTGGATAAAAAAGGAAAAAAAAATACCAATTTAAAAATAAGACAGAATAAAAGAAAAGAAATAGGCCAGAAAATCTATGAAGAATAGAACAAACAACAGCTAAAGGAAATTTGTATACCTGCAAATGAGGCGATAAAACCGACAATTTATTAAACATATCAAAACAAGATAAGAAAAAATAAAGACAGCGAGAAAACTGAAAGCTTCAAATAAATCACAAATAAAATCTGTGATAAATAACAAAAAAATCCTAAAAGGAGGTAATCCAGCCACAGGTTCACCTACAGCTACCTTGTTACGACTTCACCCCAGTTACCAGATACACCATAAATGGCTCCCTCCAAAAAGGTTAGTATACCATCTTCAAGCATAACCGACTTCCATGGCGTGACGGGCAGTGTGTACAAGACCCGAGAACGTATTCACCGCAACATTGCTGATTTGCGATTACTAGCGATTCCAACTTCATGCTTTCGAGTTGCAGAAAACAATCCGGACTGAGATAAGATTTAGAGATTAGCATTGCTTTGCAGCATAGCGACCCATTGTTCTTACCATTGTAGCACGTGTGTAGCCCACACCATAAAGGCCATGATACCTGACGTCATCCACACCTTCCTCCAGCTTATCACTGGCAGTTCTTTTATAGTCCTCAGCACTACCTGTTAGCAAATAAAAGTAAGGGTTGCGCTCGTTGCGGGACTTAACCCAACATCTCACGACACGAGCTGACGACGGCCATGCAACACCTGTGTGAGATCCAGCCTAACTGACCCTATTTCTTCAAATAGGTATAATCTCCATGTCAAGGTGTGGTAAGGTTCTTCGCGTTGCATCGAATTAAACCACATGCTCCACCGCTTGTGCGAGTCCCCGTCAATTCCTTTGAGTTTTAGTCTTGCGACCGTACTCCCCAGGCGGAGTGCTTATCACGTTAGCTTCAACAAGGAAAGAAATCTCCCCTTGCTTAGCACTCATCGTTTACAGCGTGGACTACCAGGGTATCTAATCCTGTTTGCTCCCCACGCTTTCGTACCTCAGTGTCAGTATTAGCCCAGATAACTGCCTTCGCCTTCGACGTTCTTTCTAATATCTACGAATTTCACCTCTACACTAGAAATTCCGTTACCCTCTTCTATACTCAAGTAAACCAGTTTTGGATGCAATTCCAAAGTTATGCTCTGGGATTTCACATCCAACTTAATAAACAACCTACGTACCCTTTACGCCCAGTAATTCCGAACAACGCTCGCCCCCTTCGTATTACCGCGGCTGCTGGCACGAAGTTAGCCGGGACTTCTTCTGCGATTAACGTCATTATCTTCATCGCTGAAAGAGCTTTACAACCCTAAGGCCTTCGTCACTCACGTGGTATGGCTGGATCAGGCTTGCGCCCATTGTCCAATATTCCCTACTGCTGCCTCCCGTAGGAGTCTGAACCGTATCTCAGTTTCAATGTGGCTGTACATCCTCTCAGACCAGCTATAGATCATCGTCTTGTTAAGCATTTACCTCACCAACTAACTAATCTAACGCGGACTCATCTGATAGCGAAAATTCTTTCCCCCGTAGGGTATTATACGGTATTAGCTAACATTTCTATTAGTTATCCCATACTATCAGGCAGATTTCCACGCGTTACTCACCCGTCTGCCACTAGATAAACTCGCAAGCGAGTTTATCTCGTTCGACTTGCATGTATAAAGCCTACCACTAGCGTTCGTTCTGAGCCAGGATCAAACTCTCAAATTAAAAGTTTGAACCTAACAGAAACTCACTGTCTTTATTTTTTCTTATCTACACTTATCAAACAACAACAGAGAAAAACATCTCATGTCTTAAATGTGTCGAAACACGATGATCATATTAACCCATTTTGCTACGGATAGTCAACAAGTTAATTTAATTTTTTATTAAATTTTATTTTTCTCTAAATAAAGCTGTCTATTGATATTCAAATAATCATGTTAATTATCATTTCGATATTAAAGAAATTCTGCTATATTTACTCAACAATATTTAAGCATAAATATGCTGCTCTCATAATGGTTATTTATTCAATAAAGCGTATTATGTTGCAATGATTTATACTATCTTAATTAAACATGCGATATAAATGGACATGTTGTTGAATGTGCATATTGCATCAAAAATATGTTGTAATTTGATTGATTCCTTGACTGATTATATCAATTATGTACATTTTGTTTGATGCTGAATGATTGTTAGCACGATCTTGTATCGTTGTAGATCTATTTTTATTATTTTTTATATGAATTCCGTCTATCGCGTGTTGCGCTATATTCTAATGATTGACTTCATTAAAGGTTTTGCAACTGTCCTGAAATATATGTTTTTTAGAAGAAACGTAACCTTGGATTATCCTAGGGAAAAAAATCAAATCAGCTTGAAATATAAAGGAGAACACGCTCTACGTAGATATCCTAATGGTGAAGAAAGATGCATAGCTTGTAAATTATGTGAAGCAATTTGTCCTGCTCAGGCAATAACAATAGATGCAGAAGAAATAGCAGAAACAGGCGCTAGAAAGGCCAAGAGATATGATTTAGATATGACAAAATGCATATATTGCGGTCTATGTCAGGAAGCATGCCCTGTAGATGCAATAGTAGAAGGGCCGAATTTTGAATTTGCATCACGTACACATGTAGAATTAATGTATACAAAGGAAAAATTATTAAGCAATGGCGATCAATGGGAACCCGTACTAGAATTGATGGCAAAAAAAAGAAATAAAAAATAGAAAAATCACAAAACATAAAATATCCGGACTTATAATAAATTAAATGATCATACGTCAAAAAGATGTTTAAATATTGTTGTTTCGCATATATAATTTGCCTATCGTATATGTAATCAAGGGGCTTGATATCATTTTGTTAACAGATGAAATATTTGCAAAAAAGATAATTAATGGAAGAAATATTGCAGAAGAGATATCAAAAAAAATAGCAAATGAAACAAAAAATATAATTAATATATTAAAAAAATATCCCCCTAAACTGGCTGTAATAATGGTTGGTTCAGATTATGCAAGCAGCGTCTATATAAAGAATAAAGCGCAAAAGGCTAATGAAGTTGGTATTGAATCAGATACTATAAAATTACCCGAGGATATTTCTTCAGAGGATATGCTCTCTGTGGTACAAAAACTGAATGAAGATATAAGTGTAAACGGTATACTTGTACAGCTTCCTCTACCCAAGCATCTAAACAGTTTTGAAATAATAAATTCAATAGATCCTGCAAAAGATGTCGATTGCTTTCATTATGAGAATGTAGGAAAATTTTATCTGGATAAAGCTAATTTTTTACCATGTACTCCAGCTGGATGTATGTATTTAATTAAAACAGTACAAAAAGAATTACAAGGGTTAAATGCAACTGTAATCGGAGCATCTAATATAGTTGGAAAACCGATGGCACAAATGCTTTTAAAAGCGCAATGTACTCCAAGCATAGTGCATATAAATACAAAGAACATACAAGAAATAACTAGTAAAGCAGATATATTAGTAGCAGCCGCAGGAAGCTCTCTATTGGTGGAAGAGAATTGGATAAAAAGAGATTCCATATTGATAGATGTAGGTATCAATAGACTAAAGACAGGTAAAATTGTTGGAGATATAAATGCAGAATCTGTGATAGATAAAGCTCAAGCGTTAACCTTGGTACCAGGAGGTGTAGGGCCAATGACTATAATATTCTTGTTGTTAAATACTTTAAAAGCCTTTTATAATCAGAATAACATGAATATTGAAAAATCTGTAGTACAAGAGATATACAAAATAATACAATAAATCTCTAAATTATCTTGGAATGTGGCTTATGAAATTATAAATTGTATAAATAATACTAATTATATGTGTTAATTATCTTTGATTGAATAAAAAAAATGTGTCATTAAGAATAGCTATAAATTAGTATTTGCCATGTACATTTATCTGATGTATAAAAGCGAATTGGCTGAAATTAAATTGTTGTGTATTTTTTGTCTAATATGTTGTTGTTGATATGGAAAAATATGAATTAACCAGTTACTTATCAATATTCTTATTTTTAATAATAACTGTTATAGTAAGCATAGTAATGTTTATTATCCCTACTCTGTTTGCAAGAAGAAGTTATAATAAAAATAAAGTGAGTCAATATGAATGTGGTTTTGATCCATTTCCTGAAAGTTCAAAAAATTTTGGGATTAAATTTTATTTAGTATCAATTTTATTTGTAATATTTGATATAGAAGTAGCTTTTTTGTTGCCTTGGGCTCTAGAGTTCAAGAATTTGGGGATGTTAGCTATGATAACAATGGGAAGTTTTTTAGCAATACTTGCAGTAGGATTACTTTATGAATTAAAAGAAGGAGCGCTAGAATGGAACTAGATACTCAACAAGACCAAGGGTTTATCGTAACCACTATGGATAAGTTAACAAAATGGGCAAGAACAGGCTCTCTTTGGCCAATGACGTTTGGCTTAGCTTGTTGTGCGGTGGAAATGATGCATATTAGTACCAGTAGATACGACAAAGATCAACGAGGTTTGGTGTATAGAGCAAGCCCCAGACAATCTGATGTTATGATAGTGGCAGGTACATTAACCAATAAAATGGCAAAACCTTTAAGAAAGGTATACGACCAAATGCCTAATCCTAAATATGTCATATCTATGGGAAGTTGCGCTAATGGAGGAGGCTATTATCATTATTCGTATTCAGTAGTAAGAGGATGCGATAGAATTGTCCCAGTGGATATATATGTTCCTGGTTGTCCTCCAAGTGCAGAAGCATTAATGTACGGAATATTATGCCTACAAGAAAAAATCAAAAGAGGGTCAATAACAGTACTAAGGTAGATTATATGCAAACCAAAAGAATAGAAATATCATCTGATAAATTATTGAGTACTATAGAAGATCTCAAGAAATACGAAACATTTAATATACTGATAGATATAGTGTGCGTTGACTATCCAAAGAAAAAAGTGCGAATGGAATTGATATATTTATTATTAAGCATCACGCAAAATAAGAGAATAGAAATAATAACTCATTCAGACTGCACAAAGCCTATTGAATCAATTAGCAAGATATTTCCTGCAGCAGTTTGGATTGAAAGAGAAGTTTACGATATGTATGGAGTGCAATTTGTTAATAGTCCAGATATGAGAAGAATATTAACAGATTATAACTTTGAACACTTCCCTTTGAGAAAAGACTTTCCATTATCTGGATATGAAGAAGTTTCATATTCTACAACAGAAGAAGATATATTATATAGTCGTGTAAAATTAACGCAAGAATACAGAAATTTCGATAACATGAGCCCTTGGAAAGGGCCTGAATATGCTATTGTATCAAATCAAAAAGAAGAAAAGCAGGATTAAACATCAAGCTATAAAATTTCTAATATTGCCTTGAATTTATAATATAGTTGACATATTTGATAAATCATCTACGGTTTGTTTTTTTTTTAAAGGAATCAAACATTGTATATTGGCTTCTCTTATTAATGAAAGAACAGTAAGCTTTGAAACAATTTCTTTGGCAAATTTGATATAAGTATCATTAACTTCATCTATTGCAGTAAATCTAGCACCTACAGAATTCAAATTACCTTTATTACACTTTCTTTCATTGTATCTGTAGAATTGCGATATCAATTCACCATTAAAATGATATAACACCGTCTCAGAGGAGAAATTATCATACAGTTGAGCAGTTGAAATTCCTTCCTGTAATAGATAATCATAATTTTTTTCTCCAGAGCGACTATAGTGTATATTTTTCCGTGTTTTATTATTTAAGGTATATAATTGCTCAGCATCATTAATCATCAATACAGACATTCCATGTGTTCCATTATTTGATTTTAAAACAACATACGGATGATCTGTTACATTGTATTCAGAATATTTTTTGTTAATTTTTTGTAGCATATCATCAATTTTCGTGGCTAAGCTATCTAATTCTTTGCTATCTTTAAAATTAGAGATGGTCACTTTTTTACTAAACGGCGAAAATAGCCAGCTATCACATCCAAAATAATCACAAAAAGACTGAACCAATTCGTTATAAACATTAAAAGCAATATCTTTTCTTCTATAAAACCATCCCATTTGTACAGCTGGATAACAAGGTATTGGAATATCACCATGTAATAAAGAATCAGAATGGATAACTGTCATATCATTATTTACCACGATAATGTCAGGAATAAATCCATTTGATGTTTTAATTACAGAATCTTCTCTGATTAAGGAAGGAATAAATTCATTATTACCATTTATTGTAATTGTGCGTTCTGAGGAAAAAAATGCTAATTGACATTCATTGCCTGCATTTATGATCACCTTACGTAAAATATCGGCACTCGCAAGATATCGAGCATTTCTATCAAAATCTTCCAAGATTAAGACAATTTTTTGTCCTACTAAAACATTTCGACAAATTTCAACAAAATACTCAAAATCTGAATCCGAAATATTATTAAAACCAGCAGGGAAACAATTAATATCCACAGGAGATATTTTAAAATCTGATATTCTGACATCAATAGAATGATAAATAGGCTTTTTATCATTAAAATTGTTAGATTCAAACCACTTATTAATCTCTTGTTTATTGATTAATAATTTTTTCATTACAGAAGCAAAAGGCAACATAAAAACACCAAAACTACGTGAAAAATAATTCCCAAAAATTTACAATCTTCAAGACAGTAAATTGCCCATGATCTGAAAAATCAACCTTTAGAATTTTCTCAAATTTGAAACAACTCTCTGACTTTATAGCTTCATTATTAATTCGAAATCTATATTTGATTAACAAGTTGCTATCAGAATCAAAAACTTCTAATACAATCCAAAAATTACGTATATCATAACCATTGGCATTGCAAATATCAGATTTAACACGCATATAACGCAAATCATCTTCTGAATAAAGGGAAGAATGGGTATTTTCTACATGCACACCACTAAGATCTGTAAAATAGAAATATGGTTTAAGATTGATGTCAAATTTCTCTCCATATAAAACAAGCATAACTAAAGTCATGCATGATAATAAAACAAAAAGAAGCATCCAAAGAGTAGCTTTTTTTAGAGAGAAACCTCTTTCTTTATCATTATTTTCGTCTTCTTCATCAAGAAAAAAATCCTGATTCCATATATGATCACAATAAGTGCAGCGAAACTTCTTATTTTTTGCTAAAGAAGATTGTTTGACATAATATTTAGTCTTACATGATTTGCAAGTTACTATCATTAAACTTGATATTTCAGCAATATAAACATAATTAAACAAAATTATAATTGAAAAAAATGATTATTGAAATACATTATTACAATAAAGCAAATATCAACAATCATTAATCATTTAAGCCAACATTGAATAAAACGCAAGATATGCTATAATTGCATTTGATATTTTATAAAAATACCATCTTTTCGTACTCTTTTGTAATGACATATAAATAAAAATGTCATTATTCTTGTTCTTATAGATTATTTCAGTTACTTTCCTTTTTTTTATGCAATTTATTGTTAATAAACTGGCATCATTCTTCTTAGAAGACACCAGAGATTATAACAAACTTAAGATACTACTAATCACCATGTTGGCAAATAGTGTAATATGGTATGAATATGCCATGTATGGCAGCTTATTAACTGTTATTGGTAATAATTTTTTCCCTGTTGCAAATGAATATATGCTAAAGATTAACAGTTTAATAATCTTTTCTATAGGTTTTTTAGCAAGACCTATGGGATCAGTGTTTTTTGGGCACATTGGAGATAGATATAACAGAAAAACATCTTTAAATTTCAGCTTACTTACGATGACCTGCCCTTCTCTTATGATAGCACTTTTACCAGGTTACAGCGCGATTGGTTTCATGTCGATCGTTATTTTAGTAATGTTACGATTCACGCAGGGCTTTGCATTGGGGGGGGAATCTGGTAACGCTGTTTATCTTATTGAAAACTGTGTTCAAAGTAAAAGAGGGATAAATTCCTGTACAGAGATTTTAAGCGCTATAGTAGGTGCTTTATTAGCTACTCTGGTTATAAAATTATTGCATTCAGCGATGTCTGATGCCCTATTTAATTCTTTAGGATGGAGAATAGGTTTTGTATTAGGATTTTTGATTGGCTTAATTGTCACTATAATGAGAAACAGCTTACAAGATAAATATGTCAGTAAAATCAACAAAAAAGATGATAAAAGTGAGATGCCATTATTCAAAGTATTAAAAGATTTCAAAAAAATCACTCTACTATCTGCTGGATCAGACTTAGTAGAGATAGTAGTGTTGTATTTTTTCTTGATTTCCATGGTAAGCAATTTACTATTTTCAATACATATTATCGACCTATACAAAGTTCCGATGTTGATAATAATGGCATTTTTAACAATTTTCTTTGGATATCTTTCAGATCTAATAGGTAGAAGAAAAATAATGCTATCTGGCATGTATTCTTTACTCTTTTTATCCAGTGTGATGTTATATTTTCTGCAAAATGATAATCCACTATTAATCATTCTAGCGATGACAGTAATAGTAATAATTATCTCTAGTAATCTTGGTCCTATGAATGCTTTTTTGCTTGAGAATTTACCATTTGAATGTAGATTTACAACATTCGCCTTAGCACGGAATTTATCAGCTGCTGTAGGAGGCATGACTCCTTTGATAATAGAGATATTGAATTATCAGGGAATTGTGATCTATATGTCTATTATTGCTGTCATAGGAATAATCTGTGTTTCATATTTGAAAGAAGGTTTTCACAATCCTTTGCCAAAGGATTGATAAAAAATTGTCATATATATTATTATGAATGATAGCATAATCATTTTTTAGTTGATACACTTACCTTAATTTATGGACAATATTCAAATGAACGAGCAAGAAATAAAGAATAGAATATCTCAAAAGATAGAAGATATAGATTATATCAATGTTGTTAATTTTTCAGAAAGCCATGCTGGACATGAAGGCGCTTCTAAAAATTCACATTTTCATGTTACTCTAGCTTCTGACTATTTTCTAGGAAAAACAAGGATACAAAGGCATAAAGCTGTCTTATCTCTCTTTAAAGAAGAGCTTTTAGCAAACAAAATACATGCATTATCTCTTACTATTTGCACAAAAAAGGAATTTGATAAAGTAAGAAATAATAATGTAGAAGAAGACACTGTTAAATAGAATGAAAAAGCTGCCATCTGTGAAGGGGATGTCTGATTTATATAATAATGATCAATATAAATACGACTATATCGTAGATGTTGTAAATAATTTATCTAAAACATATGGTTTTCAAAAGGCTACAACTCCTATATTAGAACATACTTCAACATTCGATAGAACCTTGGGTGATTTGTCTGATATTGTTAACAAAGAGATGTATACTTTTAAAGATAAGAGTGAAAATTCGTTGACATTAAGGCCTGAATTCACAGCTGGTATTGCACGTTTTTTTATTAATCAATTACAGAGTGATCCACAGCCTATCAAATTATTTTCTCATGGACCATTATTTCGCTATGAGAGGCCTCAAAAAGGACGCTTCAGGCAATTTCATCAATTTAATCTGGAAATAATTGGATCAAAATCATTATTGGCAGATGTAGAGATGATATGCTTAGCACAGAATATATCGGACAGTTTGAAAATAACAGAAAATAGTGTTCTTGAAATAAATTCATTGGGAAATACAAAAAGTAGAACAGATTATAGACAACAATTAATAGATTTTTTTGAAGCAAATAAGCAATCTCTTTCTAGTGACAGTCAAAGAAAGATTCATATAAACCCCTTAAGAATATTGGATTCTAAAAAGATAGAAGATATATCTGTTGTAAAAGATTGTCCTAATATTAAAGATTATTATGATCCAGAGAGTTTAGAAAGATTTGAAACAATAAAAGATTACTTAGATAAACTAAAAATAAAATATGTTTTAAACCCAAAATTAGTGAGAGGGATGGATTATTATACTCATACTGTATTTGAGATAAAATCGAAAGATAGGAACAATGCATCTCAGAATACCATTATTGCAGGTGGTCGCTATGATAATCTAATAAAAATCATGGGAGGAGATGATACCCCTGCTGTAGGTTTTGCAGGAGGAATAGAGAGAATAGCCGATTTATTGACATTACCAACACAAAAAGAACACGAAATAGCTATAATTACAAGTTCAAACGAAATGCAGTTAAATTTAGTTGCGTTTCAGATTGCAAAAAAATTGCGTCAAAGCGGATTGGTAGCTATAATACCATACGCAGAAAATTTTCGTAAGAAAATGGCAAAATCAAAAAATGTAGCGTATTTTATAATAATAAATTCCGAAGAGTATTATAGAAGCAATCATATCACACTAAGAAATGTTGCAAAAGGTATGGAAGAATTATTGTATGTTGATAAAAATATAGAAGAAAAAATAAAATCATTAATAGATTAACAATTATTTTGATAGGTATTACGTATGAAGAGGAAAGTAGCGTTGATTGCAGTACAATCACCAGAATTAACAAAAGCAATCTCAAAAAGATATGCTCATGAAAAGTACAATGTTATAATATTGCATAGAGATTTATCACTTCTTGAGCAGACTGATGATGAAATACAGTCTTTGGGGCATGCAACTACTCTTGTGCCATTTATGCAAGATGAAACAGAAACACAAGATAGCTGTGTAGCGTTATTAGATAGCTTATGTAATTCTATTGAAGGGAAATTTAATGTATTAGATGTTCTGGTTCTTGGGTTTGACATCAAAGAACAACTTTGTTTAACAATAGATCATTCATATAAAAGCTTTCAAGATAATTTATTTCATGCTGTTACTTTAAATTGGTTACTAATCAAGACTTTTGACAAATTGCTCAAGAGATCGGAGAATGGCCGCCTTATTTTGGCTAGATCGGGTTTAATTGATGAAAATAATATATCATCTTTTTGGTCACTTTATAATATTGTAGAAGATTCTCTTGTTAAGTTAGTGAAGGTATATGCGAGGGAAAATTTGCAATCTAATATCAAAGCAAATATTATCAATCCAGGAATAATAAAATCTTTGGCTTATAGTAGAAATTATCCAGGCAAGCCCACAGATAATTTACCAGATGTGGATAAGATAACTGATGTTTTTGTAAAATTGAGCTCAAGCAGTTGTCAAATCACTGGCGCAGAACACAATGCTCAATATTAATTAATTCCTTATTAATTTTCACCATTTACAATGAGTAGATAGATATTGGCAGAAGTATATAATGAAAAGATTATTTCTCACATAATTTCTTGCGTAATTATAGAAAATAACGTAAAAGTATTAACATAAGATACTTTTTGGTATATCGTAGCAGTCTTTATTAGAATAGAAGTGTTAGTTTGCGTTTTTTATATCCGCGTTCTTATGTTAGAATGACATTTAGGGGGAAATTTCCTTTATAACTTGACAATATTTATGATATGTATATCGTTTTCCCTGAATGAATACGTTTGCACCAAATTAAATGAGAAGGTGTATTTGGTAAGCACATATAAACAGACGCGCTAATACTTTCTGTATGGCGCTAGATTTTTTTTGAAGAAGGCTCTTAGGAAAGGTTGAATGTTAATTCTCTTTATGGAGGAGAGGAATGAAAGAAAAGATGGATGAAATAGCCTTACGTAATACGACAGGCAGGGGTGTCATCAGTAAAAACAAACTCAGCGTATACAATGTTGAAGATATCAATGATCTTCAAAAGATCAAGATGTCGATAATACGCACTATATCAAAATTAATCGAAAAAAATAATTGGAGTCAATCGTATACTGCAAGATTACTTGAAGTTGATCAACCAAAGATTTCACAGATAAAACATTGTAGAACTGATGGTTTTTCGCTAGAACGTTTAATTAGGTTTTTAATATTGTTAGGTTTTAAGATATCTTTCAAAGCAGAACTTCCAGAAGAATAGAAAGTTAAATTCTTTACGGTTGAAATATATCGTGATTAGTTGTAGTATTTCATGTAGTTTATTTATAGCAGTATTCTGATATGAGAGATAATCTTGATTCCAGATTTGGAGACTTTATGACATCGGTTTTGGTATCACAGAGGGTGCACGAATTAGATTCAGGGTCTGACCCCTTAGTGGAGAAAAAAAATAAAGATGAAAAAAATGTATTAGTCGCACTAAGAGAAGCGGAATGTGGTATGATTGATTCTGATTATCTCATGAAGATGGTAATCAGGAAAGTAAATAAAGGAGTTTCAGAAATGGGGTCATCAAATAATACCCCTGATATTAACCCAAATTTCCTGAAGAAAGATGATGAAATAGATGCTTTGAATGCTAATTTTTCCAACGATGCAAAATCAGATTCCAACATTACTACTTCCCAACCTTTGGGTGATAACAAAATGTCGAAAGGTAAGAGTCCCGACATATCATTTCAAACTGTTTCTGATGATGAAGTGGAGCAATTTCTTTCCAGCCTTGACACAATAAAACCTGATACAGAAGATTAATTCTCAAAAAATAATTAGGTTCTTTTAAGAGGTTTTTTGGTTTTGACTTTAGTGGATAATTTAAAGCACAATGTTGCTGTTATTGGCTTACAATGGGGTGACGAAGGTAAAGGAAAAATAGTAGATTATTTATCTCAACATTATGATGTGGTAGCTAGATTTCAAGGTGGAAATAATGCGGGCCATACAATTGTCATAAATGAACAGACATTTGCACTTAGTATCTTACCCTCTGGGATCTTAAGAGATAACGTAGTTGCTGTAATAGGAAATGGGGTAGTTTTAGATCCATGGAAGCTATTAAAGGAAATAAAATATTTGAAAGAATCTGGAATTTCTGTAGATTCCAGTCGCTTGATGATTAATAGTAATTGTCATATTATCACTAGCTCTCACAGAGAATTAGACTCCATATACGACAAGGTAAAAAATATAGGCACCACTAAAATGGGCATTGGCCCTTGTTATGAAGATAAGGTAGCTCGAAGAGGAATTAGGCTGTGCGATCTGCTTAATGTAGATAGTTTGAAAGAAAAAATAAACGCCTTAATAAAGCATCACACGTTAATTAAAAAAGGATATGGTGTAGACTCTTATAAAACATATGAAGAAATTCTAGAAGAGCTATTAAATGTCAAAGATGAACTGTTACCTTACATCAAAGATAATATAACAATATTGTCAAAAATAGAAGATAAAAAAATAATGTTTGAAGGTGCACAGGGAATAATGCTTGATCTTGATTTTGGCACCTATCCATTTGTTACTTCTAGCAACACTATTGTACCACAAGTAATTACAGGTACTGGAATAAATACATCATATAAAGCGCTTGGGGTTATAAAATCTTATACAACGCGTGTAGGAGAAGGACCATTCCCTACAGGTCAACAGAATTCCCTTGGAGATAGTTTAAGAATCATAGGAAAAGAGAAAGGTACTGTTAGCAGCAGAGATAGAAGATGTGGTTGGCTTGACATTCCATTACTGAGAATGACTTTAAAGATCTCTAAAATCGACGCTTTAATTTTAACTAAGTTAGATGTACTTGACAGTTTTGATGAAATAAAAATATGTACATCGTATTCATTGAACGGCACTGAATACGATATTGCATCAAGTACAATAGACTGTAATAAAGTAGAACCGAATTATATTACATTACCTGGATGGCATAACCAAGCAAAAACAGAAAAAGTAACAGATTTTGATCTATTACCAGAAAATGCAAAGAGTTATATTGAAACTATAGAAAAGCTATTAAAAATTAAAGTTATTATTATCTCTACTGGTTCTGAGCGTAAAGATACAATTTTTAGATAAAAATTAAGAGCAATTTCAGCATTATTACAAATTAAGCTGTATTTAGACTATAACTAGGTAATTTTTTCCTTACTGTTGTAGCATTACAATCTTCATAAGAATTTGTTATTAGTATTTATGTTAAAAGGAATAGCTAAAATATTCTTATTAATTATAGTATTTTATTCTGTTTTTAATATACTTTTCTATGAAAAGCACTTTGCAAAGGTTATGGAGAAGAAATTAGAAGAAGCGCAAAAGCAGTATAATATAAAATTTTTAAGTGTAAAGAGTCATGCAGCAAATGAAATAACAATTTCTAATATATCCTTTATAGATGATGAAGAGCAATTAATAACCATCAGAGAAATTATATTAACCTCTTCTCTCAAAAATCGCTTAATATTTTCTGCAAAATCTAAAGAGATAACATTTCGAGGTATGAGTGGAAATGTCCTTGTAATTGAAAAGATTTTTGGTCAGATTAAAGAAACTCTAGATGTAACTAAAATATTAATATTGGATTCAAACATCCACACTAACTTAAGTATAGTAGATAAACTAAGTATAAAAAAAGGATCGATTGTAATTGATAAGAATGAACTAATACTTCATACTGATATTGAAGGACGTAGATCGGATATTATATATAATATATCCTATACTAAAAAATCTACTACCTCAGGTGATAACAAATTAAACGAGCATAAAATATTATTGAAATCAGACAATACTAAGGTAGAAATATTCTCGGATGAAACACAACTCTATCTTAAAGGAGAAGGGCGTAATATTGGTTATTTAATTAATGATTTATCAAGTAATTTTTTAAGAATAAAAGAAGAAGATAGCAATTTTAAAATCGATATTATTTTCAATAAAGAAAGCAATGACATTGAAAATTTTTTGATACAATCTGATGTTTTAGATGTCACGTTATCAAATCAAAATCCAAATATCAAGAACATATCATGTAATAAAATAATAACTGATGAAGAAAATGAAAACAGCATTAATGTACTACCAATACTGTCATTAATAAAGACTTTATTCAATCATGAATTTGATACTAAGATAAATACAAATATTTTATTTTCGATTGATAATATAAATAATGTTCAAAATTCAACATATTTTCAATTTAACATACAAGATACAAGATTAAGGTCACTGCTTATTAAAACAGATTTGATGAAAAATCTTAACATATTAATAAATTCTGGAATTGAAGAGATGAATAATAAGCAATATAGTACATTAGATACTAAGATATATGGTAAAACTTCAAAAGGTCTATGCGATTTATTAGGCATAGAATGTGATGCATCCTACAATGATTCAGTAAATATAGAAATGAAATCACTACTTTCAGATAGAATGACAATAATACCCTATATAGGAGGCAACATTGGTCAATCTAATTTATATGTTAGTGGAAATATAAAAGAAGTTACAGATCACAGTATAATTGCAGGAAAAATAACCCTTCATAACTTAAAATTCCAGAAGGTATTAAAAGGAACTTCTATATTCAACTACTTAAAATATAATGCAAGCAATCTCGATATGAAAATTGATGTAGATTTTAAAAATCTATCAATGCCAAGTGGAACATTAATAGAAAAACTAATGTTTGACGTAAAAAGTACAGAAGACGGGATATTAATTAGAGATATTAACTATCAATCTGAAAAGAATGATATAAAAGGCAGCATTTTGATCAAATTTCATTATTTAAATCCGGAATTCAATATTAATTTCCAATCTAATTATATTAACATTTCAGATTTCACGGTGCCTCATTTTATTCGTAATATTGACACAGCAAATGAAGATAAAATTATGTGGAATACTAAACAATTCTTCAGCGATAAATACGGCATAACAGACAACAGCATCTACCCTGCTATAACACTAAATTACCATATTGAAAACCTTAATAATAACGAGGTAGAATTATTAAAGAAAGCAAATATCATGATAAATATCAAAGATTCTGGTAGTGGTACATTTCAAATAACTGGTAGTGGTAAAGAATTTACTAATAAAGTTGTAGCACCTAAAACATTGAATGACGATAATATAAATGCTTCTGCGCAACAAACATCACCTCAAAAAATTGCTAATGGTTCGTTATATTTCTCTGGTATTTTATCTATAAAAGATAAAATATTTTCCTTTTCTACATCATTTTTGCTACAAAACATTACTATGGCTAAATTCATGAATAATGTTTTTAGTATCCAAGATATAGATGAAGGCTTATGCAATATCTCAGGAAACTTATCTTCAAAGGGAATAAATATGTATAACATAATAAAAAACCTAAAAGGAGAAGTTAGGTTGTTAGCTACTAGCATAAATATAAAAAATTTTGATATTAATCAGATTGTGCGTGACGTCCCTAAAATCAAAACACAAAATGAGCTAGAGGGAATATTACAGATAAGTATATTTAATAATAACACACACATTAGACAGCTTTATTCGTCTCACAAGATTAACAAAGGATTATTGAGATCTGAAGGAACATTTTTAACGAAATATGCAGCTGGTAAATTTGCCTCCAATATGTCTATTCTTAATTTTGACATAAATGCATTAAGCATATTATCTTTTCAAACTCCAGCTTTAAAATCTGATACAATGTCTGTTAACATGTACATGAAGGGTTCAGTATGGAAACCAAAAGTTTATTTTGATAATAATAACATTTTTAATTTTGTTTCACAGAATAAATTACAGAATGTTACACCACAAGCTGCATAAAACATATAGTAAACTTAATCATGATAGCAAGTATAAAAATTAGACATCTATTTACAATAAAAAATTATTTGATTTACATACTCTGTTTTTTCTTAGGCTTAGCCTTGCATCTTAGTCAAACACCTTATCATATTTTTATATCTATATTTGTACTCTCAATATATTTTGTCTTAATAACAAAAAAAACACCTAGAGAATCTTTTATAATGGGCACGATATTTGGCACAGGATATTTCTTGGTCTGTATGCATTGGATACTCATTCCATTAATTGAAAATGACTTCACATTTTTCATAATTATGATGCCAATTGCTTATATTATACTTGGTTTATCATATGGGATACCCACATTAATATTTAGACTACAAGGTCAAAATAGTCCTTTACTATTTGCTTTAATATTCACAATAACAGAATATATACGTTCAACACAATTTATTAATATGCCGTGGGGATATATAGGTTATGCTCTGTTAAAAACAGATAATCTGGCACAAATTAACAGTATAGTTGGGATAAATGGTGCAAATTTTCTCACTTATTTTATTGCTGTAATACCCGGATATTTGGCGCATTTACAATCTAAAAAATATAACCATCTCATTGTTTCTTATATTATTGTTATTATAGCAATAGTAAATCTGTCGCAATATCTTAGCTTTATTCCTCCTACAGAATTCACAGATCATACTACGCGTATTGTACAGCCTAATCTACGATGTAAATACTCTGATTATCAATGTGCTTTACAATCAACGAAAAAAAGTACGGAGCTATCTATTCAAAACAAGATATCAAAGATAGATCTTTTAATATGGCCAGAAGGATCAATGAATATCCTAATTAAGAATAATTATGACATCTTTAAATATAGAAAGGATATCAACAATATAATAGATAACTATTTAATTGCCGGTGCCTTTAAAAAACAGAATGAGAAAATCTATTCCAGTATGATGATGGTTGATAAGAAAGGTAAGATAGTTGATTTATATAACAAAATACATCCTGTACCTTTTGGAGAAAAAATACCATTCACAAAAATTTATAAAAAATTTGTAAAAAATGATAAGACAGTTACAGGAGCAATTGATGCTGGTACAGATAAGACAAAAGCTTTTGACACAAAATTCCCATTAAAGATAAAGCCTAGTATATGTTTTGATATTGCATTTCAAGATTACGTTCCTCAAGATACTGATCTAATAGTTAATATAGCAAATCAAAGCTGGTACAATAATAATCAAATGATACGTAAACAATATATAGAGTTAGCTAAAGTAAGAGCAATAGAAAACAGGCTACCAATTTTAAACAGTACGGTGAATGGAGAATCGTTCATCATAGATGCATATGGGATAGTGATGAAAATGCTGGATATAGAAAAAAATGGATATATAGATCATTTAATTCCCAAGAAACCAAAAAAAAGAAGTATATATTATAAATACGGGAAATATTTCGAATTATTCTTAATATTCATCACTATATTTTTAGTGTCAAAAAATTTTTTAAAAAACAAAAAATAGAATATTAGAAATCAATTTCTCTTCCTTTGCTATCAACAGGAACCCAAGAATCACCTTCTTTTTTTACAGTTTTACGGGCAGATATTATATATCCAGTATGAGCAACCATTCTATCATTTGGTCTTAGTCTGTTAGCAATTGTACGATAATAACGCACTAATATCTCACACATTTCTATCATGTGAAATCCACTTTCTTTTAAATTTCTTATAATATCAGCGCTATCATTGGTAGTAACAGTAAAAACACATATCACACCGCCATCACGCAATGCTTCAAAACATTTTGGGATTGCATTATAAGCTTTTGGCAGATCAATAAATATTGCATCGGCATCATTATGCGTGAAACCATCATTCATAACATCTCTACAAATAAATTCCACCTTCTCTGACAAGTCACAAAATGCAACATTCTCTCGAGCAACTTTTAGCATATCTTCTCTAATTTCATAGCTATATATCTTTGCACCACTTTTTATCATATTTTTAGCTAAAAAAATGCTAGTAGAACCACTACCACTACCTGCTTCTATAACTTTATCACACTCAGTAATATTCATAATTTGCATAATAAAACTCAAATCACTTGGATATATTATCTGCCCACCTCGTTTTATTCCATGTAATATTAAGTCACTTAAAGTTGGCTGGACGACAAGGTAAGTTTTATCTTTGTGAGTTTTAATAAAAGAACCATAAGGGAGACCTATTAGGTCATCATGAGAAATGAAACCCTTATTTGTATGGAAAACAGCCCCTGCACTCAAAGAGATTACCCACTTTTTCCTATCTTCAGAGACCAAAAGTACTTTATCATCTTGCTTAAAAACACTACTATTCATTTTAATCTTATAGAATAAACCTCTTAAACTCATTTCTTTCAAGTAGATAATGCTTCAGCAATCTACTCATTTTGATCCTAAAATTATCCATCATTTCATCACAAATAGCCACAGTAACCGTTTTATTTTTTAATAAGGAATAATAATTCACGTAGCAAACATCTTTATCTGTTATCTGCTTAACAGCCATAGCTTGTAATAACAATTGAGGTTCCAAAAACTCTTCCACGGATTTTTTTGATGGTATTGTACTCATTTTGAAATCTATAATATTTAAAGCCAAACTATCTTTTAATTCTTCCACTCTATCACAGCGGACATCAATAATAATATTATCAATATTAAAGCTATACTTTTCTTCTACTTTGACATTACTAATCATAGCCATCCTTTGCAGATTAAATTGATAAAAATGCTTAGACATCATGTCTATTTTATTTTTCCATAAGCTACCAATAAATCTATATTCATCCTGACAATCATCAATAAAGCCATAAAATAGCTTATTAATCTCTTGTTGATGAATAATCTTGTTTTTTGTAATATACTCAATTGCACTATGTATTGCTGTACCAATATGTTTATTATCAGGTGATTGCACAACTTCTTTTATCTCATCAATTCCTAATATATAGCGCTCATAAAAAAGATAAGGATCCTGCATCAAAACTGAGATCATAGTACTGGTGACTCTTTTTGGTCTATACTCTACTTCTGGATTAGCAGACAGTTGATATTCAAATCTTTTATACTGAACAGTTTCTCTTTTAACATTAAATTGATATTCATCAAAACAACGCCAATAATCCGTGATATCTTCTGATATTAATTTCAGATTTGATATTACATCATGCAAGATAGCCCCTTCTTCATTAATGAAAACTAGCTCTATCCCGCTACACAATAAATAGATAATATTACGTATAGAATCTATTTCATTTACATCAACAAAATTGATACTGCTATCTAGTATATAAATTTTATCGTAGGATATAAGATTCGCTTGAGAAAATCCAAAACACGTTATTGAGTCTTTTTTATCATCATTAACAGCATAATCCGTAAATCTAAAGATAACCTCTAATAATTGCTTATACTCTATAACATTAGTTATCTTATAACCTGAAAGCGCCATCTGACAGAGTATCTCTATTACTTTACTGTCTTGATTAACCAAATATTCTCTAAGAAAAAGAATATAGTAATCCAGTAAATTATTTTTATCTAACGCTTCTGATTTTGATTTAAAATGGATTATATCATCCATAAAAGCACAAGCTTGAAGACTCAAATCACTCTTCGAATTTTCCAATTTATTAGTGATTGAATGTAAATAGAATTTATCAATCTCTGCTAATACTTCAGAAGAAAGAATCTGTCTAACATTATAATTTTCGATAATACTAGAAAAATATAATTTATCGCCAAAATGAATAACATAATCTAAAAGAGATAACATAAGTTTGGCATCTGCATGAGAAACTAAAGGCCTTTTATAACAAAGGGAAATTCCAAGATTGCGACAATCAACCGATAATTTATCAACAATAATATTGTTATTACTAACTATCGCAGACTGCACCTTTTTTTTCATATCATTATGCAGAAGATAGCTAACGACTCTAGAAATTTGATTGGTATTATCACAAGAAATATAAGACAGATTTTCTGAGAATACATTCACATCCTCTTTTATATGAGGGTTAAATATCTTCTGATAACACTGCTCAATATAACAAGAGCCAACTTTGTTATTTTCATATTGTATGAAATCGAAATTGGCTAAATCAAATTTCTTTATCAGCTCTTTAGAAGGCACCCTTCCCAGAACAAACACTATTTTATTTTTTATATTGGTTAGATTATGTAGAATGCAATTAACAATATCAAAACTGCGATCATCAAAGCCTATAAAATATACTGCAACATTTGAGGATAATTTATCTAAAAAGCTAAGTATGGACAATTCACGAAATTTCTTATTACAAAAATAAAGATTATGTTCAAAAAATCTCTGGAAAAAATCTGTATATTTTCCCAAAGATAGACAAGCATCACTATTTTTATCAAAACGCTTGATAAGGGAAAAAAGCTCTGAGTAGGACATCAATAATCCAGAATCATTTTCAGATAGTAAATTTCTCATATACCATAATCGATTAAACCATCGAAAATGCACTGAATGACCCAATGATATATGATAATTATCATACAAATCTCTCAGAGTCAGAATTTGAGGAATGATAGAAGAAACTCCTGTAGATGACAACTCTCTTGTTATAAAAGACGCCCAATAGCCGTTTGGAACAATGATTTTTGTCTGTAAAGCTTGATCTCTAGATGATAAAAATCCCTCACTCAGGTAAATCTTTAAAGAATCAAGATAAGTCTCATTTTTTTTACCTAAGCAATGATAATAAATCACTTTAAATCAATTGGTTATTAATCATCATTAATACCTATTTTGGCAAGTGCTAATTTTGCAATAGGCACTCTATAAGGGGAACAAGATAAATAATCTATACCCTTTATTTGAGATAAAAACCTTATTGAAAGCAAATTACCTGCTTGTTCTCCACAAATACCTATTTTCAAACTGCTATTACTATCTAATCCCTTTCTAATAGCTTCTTTAATCATAAAACCTACAGTGCTTTCATCTATTACTTGGAAAGGGTCGTGTTTGAATATTCCTTCTTCAACATATTTGCTAATTAAAAAGGAGGTATCATCTCTTGAAAGAGCTAATACTGTCTGTGTAAGATCATTGGTTCCAAAACTGAAAAAATCAGAATACTTAGCAATATCTCCAGCATTAATAACAGCCGCTGGAACTTCTATCATATTTCCAAATGAACATTTAACATCATATTTATCACTAATCTTACAAAGCTGTGATTTAATAACGTAAAATTCCTGAGCATTTACAATAAAAGGAATCATTACTTCAATAGAATCAATAATTATATTTTCTTGATCCTTTAGTTCTTTTATAGCAAGCATCAAAGCTTCAACTTGCATGCCGTATATCTCAGGATATGCAATGGATAATCTACATCCTCTTGATCCCAACATAGGGTTAATTTCATGTAGAGAAGTGATTCTATCTTTAATCTGAAGTTCAGTAAAACCACTTTCCATGCTCAAAGCCTTTATGGATTCAGTAGTTTTTGGTAAAAATTCATGTAATGGAGGATCCAAAAGTCTAACAGTTAAAGCTTTACCATTCAAAGATCTTAAAATATCTTTAAAATCTTTTTTCTGCATGGGTGTTAGTTTAGCAAGGGCACGATCTCGACTTTCACGGGAATCTGACATTATCATTTCCCTAATCTTATTAATACGCTCCTTAGAGAAGAACATATGCTCTGTTCGACATAAGCCGATTCCATCAGCTCCAAAATCTATCGATAATTTTGTATCATCTATAGTGTCAGCATTAGCTCTAACAGATATATTGCTATAATCCCCAAGCCAACTTATAAATTCCTTCAAACAGTCAGAAATAGCCACTGATTCTGTTGCTACCTTCCCATTTAGAACATAGCCTTTCGTTCCATCAATGGTAATAAAATCTCCATACTTGATAACTTTGCCAGAAGCAGTTTTAAAAAAAGTATCCGAACAATCTATATGAATATCCCCTACTCCACAAACACAAGCTCTTCCCATTCCTCTAGCGACTACTGCAGCATGAGAAGTCATACCACCATTGACCGTTAGAATTCCATTGGCAATACTCATTCCTTCTATATCTTCAGGACTGGTATCATTTCTCACCAATATTATGGATTCAAAATTATCAGGATTATTAATAGCATCCTCAGAATTAAAAACCACTCTTCCAAATACGGCTCCTGGAGAAGCAGGTAAACCCTTTGCAAGACATTCGGCATCATGATTTTTATAATCAATAACAGGATGTAATACTCCTTCTAAATCTTCAGATGAAATTCTCCTAATAGCTTCTTTTTTATCAATTAAACCTTGCTTAACAAAATCCACCGCTAACTTCACAGCAGCACCCGCTGATCGCTTTCCAGAACGAGTCTGTAAGATCCACAACATACCATCCTGAATTGTAAATTCAACGTCCTGCATATCTTTATAGTGATTCTCCAAAGATTTCACTACAGATAAAATATTCTCATATATTTTTGGATCTGATTTCTTCATATCATGGAGTGCAACAGGAGTTCTAATCCCAGATACCACATCTTCTCCTTGCGCTGACATCAGATATTCTCCCATCATGATATCATTGCCATTGGTAGGGTCTCTACTAAAAATTACACCTGATCCAGAATTATCATTTAGGTTTCCATAGACCATAGATTGAACTATAACGGCTGTTCCAACATCATCAGGGATGTTATGCATCTTCCTATAAAATATAGCTCTTTCATTCATCCATGAATTCAAGACTGCTTTTAAGGCACCATTAAGTTGTACGTATACATCATCAGGGAAATCCTTTCCTGTATGTTTTTTTACTAATTTTTTGTATGAGTCGATTATTTTCTGTAAATATTCAGCTGAAATTGCAGAATCATCTGTAACACCTAGATTGGATTTAAAATCCACAAAAATATCTTCAAAAAATTCGATAGCAATACCAAAAACTACCGAACTGTACATTTGAATAAAACGCCTATAAGAATCATAGGCAAATCTCTTATTTGTTTTTCTTGCAAGAGCCTCAACTGTATTGCTATTTAATCCAAGATTCAAGATGGTATCCATCATTCCGGGCATCGAAGAAACAGCACCTGATCTAACGGAAACAACAAGAGGTAAATTATTATCATTAGTAGAACCAAATGATCTCCCCAATTGCTTTTCAAGCATTGCAATATGAACTTTAACATCACTCAATAATGAAGTTTCAAGTACACGAGAGCCTTTAGAATAAAACCTCTTACATACTCCTGTAGTTATTATAAAACCAGGAGGCACTGGTATTCCCAAATCCACCATTTCGCAAAGGCCAGCCCCTTTACCACCCAAGATTTCTCTATCATAAAAGGAAGAAGAGGAAGACCTCTGGAAAAAGGGAATTATATCAGAAATCATGAGATAAATATAAAGCGTTACTTAACTAAACACTATCGCTAATGATAATATTTTAATAAAAATATATCAACCCAAAATTGCCAATATGTACAAAAATTATAAAGGTAATTTACGTATCATATCTTCAACAGATTTAGCAGATTTTACCAATTCTGCTTGCTCTTCTTTTGTAATATTCATATTAACTATCTTCTTCCTACCATTAGCATTCAACATGATCGGTAATCCAATATATATATCTGATGGCAAACCATATTCTCCCTTAACATAAGTAGAACAAGGCAATATATTGTTAGTATCATTCAATATGACTTCTATCATTGCGTATATCGAAGAGGCAGGAGCATAATATGCAGATCCAGATTTCAAATATTTAACTATTTCTGCTCCACCATTCTTAGTACGCTCAACAATTTCATTAAATCTCTTCTGAGTAATATCTCCGTTGGCTATGTAATCTGAGATAGGCTTTCCAGCAATTGCACAACAAGATTGCAATGCAACCATTGCATCACCATGACAACCCAAAACTGTAGCTTGTATATCAGCAACACTAACGTTTAACTCTTCAGAAAGGAAATATTTAAAGCGTGAAGTATCAAGCTCTCCAGCCATTCCAAGTACTTTATCGGATGAAAAACCTGTAACTTTACACATTGCATAAGTCATAACATCCAAAGGATTGGTAACAACAATAACAACAGGCTCATTTTTAGCACAATCTTTGATTTTTTTTGCAACTTGCTCAATGACCTTGAAATTTGTATCTACCAAATCATCACGTGACATACCAGGTTTACGAGCTATTCCAGCGGTAACAACCACTATATCTGCATCGGACAATTCTGCATAATCATTACTTAAAGAGAATTTTACGCCGCTATCAAAAATTGGTGCTGACGACATTATGTCGATCGCCTTTCCTTTCACAACATCTGCATCTATATCAAGCAAAACAACATCTGCTAGTAAACGCATCATGATCATATGCGCTAGAACTCCCCCGATATTTCCTGCGCCAACTATTCCAACTTTTCCTACTTTTCTTTTTCGCGAAGACATAACACAAAACAAAAATCTATAAAATATCTCATATGCTAACACAAAAAAGAAAAATTACAGCTAAAAGACGTTAATAAAAAAATTAACTTGTGCTATGTTCTACAGAAGATATCTCTCCAACAAGATCGAGTATTTGCTTACGCAAAACCGGACTACGAATATTCTTAAAACCCATAATCAATCTAGATAACGAATCACTATCAAAATCGTATACAAATCCATCTCTAGGAGCTAACTCTGCATCACTGAGCGATACCATAGAATTTTTCCCCTTCCGGTGACTGATATGATGATGCTCTCCAACATCATCTTTAAGCTCTGCTTCAATATCTCCAAGTAATTTATAAAAGAAATCAATGATCGATATATTACAAAACTTACATATAGCCATCAAACGACTAACATATAGTCTGTTCACCCCTGATTCATATTTCTGAAATTGCTGAAAAGTAACCCCTATCGCACTTGCAATGCTGCTCTGGCTGTAACCTCTAATATTGCGCAATATCTTAATGTTAGCGCCAATTTTCTTATCTAATAGACTGTACTCCTTAGAACCCTTCTCTAACTTAAGACTAGACGGAATCTCGGCCATATTTTAACCAAAAAATATTCTTATAATGGAGATTATAATACCAAAATTATGATAAATCAAATCAATTTATGAAGAATACAAAGCTAAAGCCGAATTACTAAATATTTTGATTCGCCATCCTAAAAATTTCTAATCCTTTTTCAGTTAAAGGGTGGTCAAATAACGATTTGAATAACTGTGGAGGAATTGTGACAATATCTGCTCCTATTCTTGCAGCATCAATAATATGGCCAATATTACGCACTGAAGCTACAATAATTTTAGTAGTAAAGCTATAATTATCATATACATTCACGATATCTTCTATCAAATTTATGCCAGAATATGATATATCCTCTATTCTGCCAACAAATGGTGAGACAAAAGCAGCACCAAGTTTAGCAACCAAAATTGCCTGAGGAAGTGAAAAACACAAAGTAAAATTTACTGGGATATTATCCTTTGTTAAAGCACGCGCAACTTGAAAAGAATCCGCTATCAAAGGTAATTTGATAACGATATTATCTGCAATAGAACGCAATTTATAAGCTTCATTAAGCATATCTTCATAAGTCTCAGAGACAACTTCTGCACTAACAGGCCCAGAAATTATTGAGCATATATTTCGCAAGCTATCAATATAATTTCCTCCAGACTGAGCAATCAATGTAGGGTTAGTTGTTACGCCATCAATGATTCCAGATTTTCCACATTTTTCTATTTCAATCGCATCTGCTGTATCTAAAAAAATTTGCATTTGTACTATTTACCAATTCTACTCAACTTCAAAGATAATAAATCATCCACTAAAGATT
Organism: Anaplasmataceae bacterium AB001_6; assembly: GCA_020002265.1. NCBI lineage: Bacteria > Pseudomonadati > Pseudomonadota > Alphaproteobacteria > Rickettsiales > Anaplasmataceae > Candidatus Mellornella > Candidatus Mellornella promiscua. The sequence goes on along the minus strand of CP048228.1, from coordinate 231,971 downwards.
TATCCTTAATTTTATTTTTTATAAAAAAAACTGATAAATCATCTAGATCATAAGCAATAGAAGAACAGATAACATAATGCTTATTATCACAATTAGTGTTAACTCCAAACACCGCATTTTCTGCATCAATCACTATATAACGATCAGAATCATCATCAATATTGACTTTAACTATACCACTTTTCATGACCATCAAAAAAGGTTCATGGTTAGCCAAAACAGCACACTCCCCCGTAACAGTCTTAATTGTTGTCATAACAACATCTTCAATAATTAAACTATTATCGTGTGCAACAATCGACAAATTATAAGAATTTGACATCTTAAAATACTTTAATACTACAAAGATCCGCTCAGCAAATTGGCTGCTTTTTCTCTTGCTTCATCAATGTCACCAATCATCAAAAAAGCTTCTTCTGGTAAATCATCACATTTACCATCAATAATTTCCTCAAAAGAGCGTAAAGTATCCTCAATTTTAACATATTTCCCCTTCATTCCAGTAAAAACTTCTGCAACATGAAAAGGTTGAGATAGAAATCTTTCCACTTTACGAGCTCTATAAACTATAATTTTATCTTCTTCAGACAGCTCATCCATTCCAAGTATAGAAATTATATCCTGCAAAGATCTGTAATCTTGCAAAATCTTCTGCACTCTACGAGCAATGTCATAATGTCTATCGCCTACTATATCAGGTTTTAGCACATCTGAAGTTGAATCCAAAGGATCTATAGCTGGATATATACCCATAGATGCTACTTTACGCGATAAAACAGTACGCGAATCAAGGTGTGCAAAAGATGTAGCAGTAGCAGGATCTGTTAAATCATCAGCTGGCACATATACAGCCTGTACTGATGTAATTGAGCCTCCTTTTGTTGAAGTTATTCTTTCTTGCATTTCTCCCATATCGGTTGCCAAAGTTGGTTGATATCCTACAGCAGAAGGCATACGACCAAGTAATGCTGATAATTCCGCTCCAGCTTGAGTAAATCTGAATATATTATCGATAAACACCAACACGTCCTGTTTGCATTCATCACGAAAATGCTCTGCCATTGTCAAAGCAGAGAAAACAACTTTAGCACGTGCTCCTGGAGGCTCATTCATTTGACCATACACTAATGCAGCCTTGGATTTTTTATAATCACCCTTTGTTATAACTTTTGAATCCAACATTTCATTATACAAGTCATTGCCTTCACGAGTACGTTCCCCTACTCCTGCGAAAACAGAATATCCTCCATGACCTTTCGCGATATTATTAATGAGCTCCATTATAATGACAGTCTTTCCAACACCTGCGCCACCAAAAAGGCCAACTTTACCCCCTTTCATATAAGGAGCTAATAAATCCACAGCTTTGATTCCTGTCTCTAGCATTGAGCACTTAACATCTTGATCAGCTATAGTAGGAGATTTTTTATATATACAATCATAATTTTTAAACTTATCACTCATGCCATCTATAGGTCGGCCAACAACATCAAAAATTCGACCTAAAACTTCTTCCCCAACAGGCACTTTTATAGGCCTACCTCTGCTGATAATTTTTGCACCCTTGATCAATCCTTGTGTTGTATCCATAGCAACACATCTAACCAATCCTTCTCCTAGCTGTTGAGCAACTTCAAAATAAACTGTTCTATTTTCTTCTGGTAACTCACAAACCAATGCATCTCTTACTTTCGGTTTTTTTCCAGAAAAATAAACATCAACCGTAGCGCTATCAACATTCCTGATTACACCTTCAATCAAGATGTTAGAGTCCTTTTCCAAAGTATTAGTAGATGCCATAAAATTAAAAGTTTAATGCAATAATCTTTCATCATAGATTAAAACAATATTTACAATTTGTCCATAGTTTAATTGCCCTGTTATATACACTCTAATGCAGTAATATTGATTGATATCACTCAAATAAATCTGATGCTAAATATCATATTTTTGAATTATTTAATTGTCATGTAAAGCTGATATTTTCCCTTCAAAGCACTTATTTCAGAAAATCTTTCTTGGAGATTTCATATAATATTTATGATTTATCTATTACATATACATTTTGTCCTATATTGTTTAAAAGATGTTACTTAGAATACTAAGTCTCCTTTTTTTTATAACAGCATACTTTACAATAGAATCAGTATGTAAATTAAATATAGTGCATGCCATAACTCCCTATAACAGATATGGATTTGATTGTAATTCAGATAGAAATCGTTGGCCATTATATTTAGGGCAAGGACTTTCAACTGGATGGTCAGGCGGCAATCGTCCTGATACAGGGAAACCCCAATTAACATGTTCCTCATTAATAATGAATGATCGTAGCACAGATCATGATTATAGGGTGTTAAATTGGGAACCTTCGCACTCAATAATGTATCAATTACCACAATCACTAAATGACGGATATATAAAAGTTGGCTTTAGAATGAATGAATATTATACATCTTGGTTTAAAGAAAAATACTATGGTAGTCACACAGCTCAATCTTATGGATGTATGAAAACTGCTATAAAACCTTGTCAGATATCAGATGTACCATCTAATGGATGCGCAAAAAATTCCAAACATGCAGATGGGTTATTAATTGTAGATTGTGTAGATACAATTTGGGCACCTAGAGCATTATCTGAGTGGAATACTTGGCACAGAGAAAAGGGTGGGATGAAAATTCCCAAAAAGCAATCTTCCACACCCACTAAAATAACTCATTTAAATGTAGCAGCAGTATATGCAAATTGTGCAGTATATGATGGCGACTTAAAAAATTCATCGAAAATAATAGATACAGAGCAAAATTGGTGGAATAAGTACGGATTAAAAAATTCAAATTGTAAAAATCGTATAAGAAATGATAATGGTGATTTAATAGCTGGCATTTATGGGACCTTCAGCTATTTCACAGGATCTAAAGGAGAAAATATGCACATAATGTGTGATGATTATCCCGCACTATTTAATAATATAACCAAAGTAACTACAACTTTTTGCACAAAATATAATACTGAGACAGAATCTAACATATTTGATTGTTGGCTTAATGAAATATTTAAACCATGGGCGGATGGGAATGTCCCAACAGAAAAAAATGGCAAAGAAAACCCTTTACATTCAGAATTTAGAATGTGCAGACAAGATGTATACCCACCAGATCTATCTGTAGCGGGCTCAAATAGGCCGCTATCGTTACCAGCAAAAACCAAAATATTACAAGAATTTGTTACTAGAATGTCTTCTTTACCGAAAGAAGAAAAAAGAATCAACAGATTAAAAATTGAATTAGATTATATCTTTAGACATTCTTGTGTATGCGTATTGTCACGCAATCAACCTTCAAAAAAGAATAAGATTGGCAGTTATCATCCAATGCTTTTAACAGGCGAAAGATGCGTCTTAATGCCTGTTAACACCGGAATTCGAACTATAAAATTTCCTGAATTTTGGCAAAGCAGGACTGTTAATAGATCTTATTTATCTGTACCAACAAAGCCCTCTGAATACTCTACAAGCAGTAATGATCTAGTGCTTAATACTTTCTCAAAAAGCAGTGTATCTTCAGGCATTGAATATGATGCCCTAAGATATAACGAATATGAAAAAAAAATAAGAGATACAATAGTAAAAAGAACACCATTAGGTGCAATAAATTCATATGTAAAGCAAGAAAAGCAGAGCTTAGAAAATCAATCCAATGAATTATTTAATACAGAAGTTGTATATAATTATTCTTATAGAGCCCCCTTTCCTGAAGTAGTCACTGCTAGCGCTGTTGATAATCAACACATTGAATTCATTATAGAAGGCAAAACAAAAACAATAGGTATAGGAGAAACACTTAGTAGCGATAAATATAATCTAAAAGCATTTAAAGCAAATAAAGATAGCAATACAGGAGGTATAATGCTAAAGACTGAATGCAGTGGGGTTTTAATTCCTGATACAGAGGCTATATCAGAATGCGAAGACAGCAAAAAAGAGTGCTATAACGAAGCTGGATTATCTAATGAAGAAAAAAAAGAGTGCGATGAAGATTATCAAACATGTATGAATAACGCACAAAAATTATTGTCCTGTCAAGATATGATGGATCAATGTAATAAAGAACCAAGTAATACGGCAGAAATTTGCCAAGCAAACTATAATCAATGTATTAAAACTCACTTCATTAATGAGAAAGGTAAATTTGGCTATTACTGCTCCGCTGATAATGAAAAAGGACAGGTGATTTATACCATCCCTGATATAAAATCTGGTAGTACTAATTACAATCAAATATGCTTAATGGGCTGGACACCCTATATCAACCTTAGCGGAAAAAAAGATGATGACATGATTCCTCTCGATAAACCCCTAGAATATAGTAAAATGGATAAATATGGTTTCACTTCTTATACTACAACCTCCGATCCAAGCGATCCTACGAAGCAAATTATAGACCATCAGATGGGTTTTTTATCAAGAGATTATGGCTTTATTGATATAGGATTAAATGAAAGTGGAAAAGAAGTCCCAGTTTATACTAGTATAACAAACATACCTTATGACAACGGAACAGATGTAAACTTAGGAAGTTTACATGGTTTTATGTATGATAATTCATGTTCATGTTTTAGACCATATACAACATCTGAAAGTTCTACATATAAAAGATATTCTGAAAGAAAAAATTTTATAGAATTAGAGGAATATTATACTCCCAAAGAGATCGAATCAGCATTAAAAAATGGCCATATTAGCGAAGAAGATATATATGTAACAGATAATTATGATGAAGCACGTAATATGATATATGATCTTAAAAATAAAGGAAGTGGAGCAAAATATTATATATTTGATAGTGGATATCAAGATTTTAGTAATTTCTCTAATCCTAAAGCAACCATGCTTATAAATGATTTGAATAGATCTCATCTATTGAAACATGGCATCCCTATTGCAGATCCCGTACATATGGGTTTATGTAAAGATGTACTGAACTATGCATATTCCGATGATTTATTAGAAAATGGCATTGTGCAGATAAAATTTCGGCCACAGTTTGCTACATATAATCAATCTGCCGCAACGGGCATACATTACATATACAAAGTAGGCGCAGAAGAATGGGAAGATGATGCTTCTGGTAATTATAATTTTGACACGTATGATTTTGAATTAAAAAATGAATATTATCCAAATCTGAAAATAGGCATTCACGCCAAAAGTTTTCAACTTTGCTCAAACAATGGAGTAAATTATACCGGGACAAAGATAAAAATATCATATAGAGCTACTAATGGAAAACAAATTGTAAATGAATTTTGCATGCCTACACATTTAACAAGCGGCAATAGTATAGGTGCTCGAACAGCAAGCGGCTTAGGATTGTCCTCATTTAATAATTCAAACAGTGCTATAAATTATATGACAAATAACTATATAGATCCCGATCTATACAAATATGTTAAAGGGGAAAACAATGGTCTTGCAAAATATTGGCCAGAAGACCCAAATAAGGGGAATATCATTTTCATGCCTATAATCCCTTCAGCAGATTACCCTATAGATGCACCCTTTGATACCAATGAGATAGACAAAGAGAATGAAGCAGCTATGCATGAAAAAATGACAAAGGTAAGATTAGATTATTTATTTAAAAAAGGCAGTAGCAGTGATGAATTAGAATACAGAAGAAACAATAAATTTTATTGTTATGATAATAAAACAAAAAAAGAAGCTGTAAAAAATAAATTCGGATACTATGTTTGTCCAGATAATCACATATTAAAAAATGACGTTGAAGAATATAAATTACCATTTAAAGATTATCCCCAAAAATGTGAAAATGCTCCAAGCTGTTTTTATAATCACCCAGATTTTGCATCTGGTGATGGATTTTTAGCGTGCCGCGATACAGGTGATAGTATCCAAATTCTTAAATCAGTTAAAAGCCTTAAAAAATCAAATTGCCCTCTACGACATGTAGGTGATGAAAATTTATATGCAACAATAGATTTAAAAAAATTAACTAATCCTGGTATTACAGGTCACACTCCAGAGATGTATAAAATGATATATCAAGACTTACCATTCCAAAATAACTGCATGATAGATTATCAAGATCAATACGGTGCATTTGAAGTAGCATATGTCCCATATACAGATAAAGGCGATGGATCGCTTGAAGTAAATTATAAAGCAGGAGAGCAAATAGATCTGCTGACAATGGAGGCTAGAACCAACAGAAGCAAATTTATTACAAAGCTCAAAACTTTATATTATGATCATACTGGAAAGATAAAAGGTAATGGAAAAAACGCTGAAATATATTATAAATTAGAACCTGTTATTCACTATCTCAATATTAATCACAGTGATTATCAATATTTAAAAAGTGAAAAAACAAAAAATATATTGAAAAATGTCAGTGCAGAACAAGCAGAAAAATATGGAGCGAAAGGTCTAGATGGAAGTGCAACTTATGATTTGCTCGCTACAGCATTTGTAGGTTACAGTGATTCTATGGTAGAAAATGATAATTATCTAAAAACAACCAAGCACTACGTTGCATACGACGATACAGATACATCAAAATACACAGATATAATGTTACCTGGTACGAGCTGTTTCATTAAAGCTCTAAGGATATCAGGAGCGGCGGCCAATATTCTCTCAGCACCATTGACTGTAAAAATAAAAAAATAAAACTAGAGAAAGTTTTTTATCTTCTTATTTAATATTTATTTAGTAAAAATCAATTTTAAATAGAATATATTCTAGAAAATTCTGTGCGAATGAGCCGCTTAGCCTTTTTGATAGCCTTTCTAATATGTATAAAATGCACGCCACTAAATGCTGGGATCAATCCATCGCAATTTGATGTAAGTGATTGTTCTGGTGCAGTAAATGCAAATTATCATCTAAGAACAACTGAAGATACAAAATTACAAAGTAGAGCTGCCATAAATAATACTAGCTTAAAATTCTATGGTGATGGATGCAAAAATGTAAGAGATTTTGGGACACTAAAAGTTAATGAAGGTTGTAAGCAAAAAAATTGGAACTATTCTTATGCAGAAGTTTTTTATGCACATTGCGCCCCTGATAATAACTTTCAACATAACGGCATAACTTATGCTGGAACGTATGGTACAGATCAAAATTTTCGTGCTAATGGTATATATGATAGCTACAGAAAAGCTATCATGAACTGCTCAGCTGATGATAATTGTTGCGTAAATAAAATATCAAAATGGGCAAATAGAGAATATCAGAGTGATTTGGATCGATACGATATAAGAAGTGAGCCACTAGGCGGTGCAAAAGGAAATAAAGATTATGTTAAAGAACAGAAAAAACGTAAAGATGATTTAATAAGAAATGCGTTAAATAGAAGTGATAAAACATGCGCGGGAATACTTAAGGAATTAGATTTTACATTTAACAGAAAATGCGCATGTGCTGAAAGATGCAAAGGCCAAATAGGATTATATAATGTAACATGTGCATTAATCCCAGAGATTCTTCCTCCAAGTCAATGCCCAGGGTTTAAAGCTGAAAGTATTGGTTCTGCTTCATTCTATGAGGACGATCCTATATTTTCAATTTATAAGTTATCAAATGTAAACGCCGAAGATATAACAACAAAAGAAGAAGAAAAATTCAACATAGAATCTGTAACAATATTACCTATTACTTCACAAAAGAAAGAGGAAGATCAAGAGATATCCACTTACTTTGAACCAAAATCGAAAATTAAGATCATAGGTAGTAAAAGAGAAGCAATAGGGAAAAAAATAAATAACAAGAACCCTCCCCAAAAAATGCAATATGTGAAAAAAGTGTTTATTTTAAAACATAATGCTAAACCCAGAGAAATAAATCATAAAATTAAATTCATGGATAAGGAGCTAATATTTACAACAAAAATCGTAGATAATAGTTTATGTACAACTTATTATGCTGATGATGGCAGCGCAATAAAAAGCTCTTGCTTTGAAAGGCCTGGGCTCCCTAAACCTGTTGATCTAGAAGGGATATTTAGTGATGATAACGAAATAACTGGCATCTCTTTTAATTTAGAAGGAATGAACTCATCCAACAAAATAAAATTAAATATTGGCGAAATAAACGATAAATTAGGACTATCCGTTGCAAAATTAAAAAAATCTCCCAAACATAATATTATCGAAACCAAAACGATATGTATAAATCCTCAAAATCCTTCAGATTACATTGAAAGACCCAATCAAAATATAAAATATGTAAGAAGTATTGAGGAAAATGATTTAATAGATTGTCCAGAAAATTATATTCAACATGAATCTTATATATCAGATGATGGGGATAATAATGTATGTATCGTTGGGTGGCAACCTAAACCAGAAATAATTACTATATTTGATCCAGTGAATAAAAAATATGTTCTGGCAAAACAATTACCTGAATCCTTTATACCTTATTCTGGCCCAGAAAATAACAAATTTATAGACTATGTAAATGCTGGACCAATAAATGTAGATAGAGCATCAGAATCAACTATAGAATCATTAACTCAAGATCCTTATGGTCAATATAAATACAATAATCAAATTTATAGATATGAGAAAGAGAAAAGATTTTTCTATATAGATCAGTCGATGCTTGAGCATTATCCAAGCATAGCAAAATCAAGAGAATTTGAAGGCATACAAAAAGAAGTTAAAATCCCTGAGTTATCACGTAACAAAAATAAGATATTAATAGCATCAAATTACGTAGGCAAAGATAATCAGAATATTATATTTAGCGGTGAACAAGATATGAATCAAAAAATACTTGATCCCATACTAGCAGATTTATGTGTAACAAAGAAATCAGGAAATAGAAAGTTTATAATAGACAACATAATAACACATGTATCAGCATTATCATGTCAGAGTAATCAAATAGAGGTGCATCTTGTTGGTGGAGGTGGCGCCAGTGGTATTGGAACATCCAATAGTACCTGCTCATCATTTAGCGGACACTCTGGCAATTATACCAAAGCTACAATAGACATAGATACAAATTCTTCTCATCAATATATGAAATTCCAGGTAGGAAAAGGAGGAAAAAGAAATGGGCAAAAAGGACAAGACAGCAAGATATTCATATGTGCAGATGCATATGGTAAGGATTGTTCTATACTTATAAATCCACATAATATCATGCAATCTAAGTCTGCTAACATAAATACACAGCAACGAAATTCTAATTTACCCAATAATAAAAAGCGTCAACAAACAAACAACGTATCTCCTGAAAATAGTATAAATAATTTACCTGCTCAAAATTCCAGTATGGTAGTATACGGTCATAAAATATCTATTATTACAAATAAGAGTAGAAAAAATGGAGAATGCATTGATACCAACGAATCAAAAATGATACAAAATAACCTAGTCGAAATGGAATCTATAGAACCATTTAAAAATCTACAATCTGAATCTTTGTGTGCAAAAAGTAACAATGAGGAAACAGAAAAATGTTCTGAAGATGATCTAGCAAGCAGAAAATGGTGCATGACATATTGCAACTTTGTTAATCCAGATAATAATCTAGGGTTTGAAACATGCTCTCAATATTGCAATATAAACTTGGATAGAAGCCTTGGATATAATACCCAGTGCATCACGAATACGACAATAGATAATCCCTCAGAAATTAGCGGGTGTAACAGCAGTATTGATGGTAAATGTCAACAAATATGTGCAATAGGCACAGTTATCAATATAAAGGATGATGAGACAAAATGGTGCCAAATGTTTTGCGATCCATTAAAACCAGAAACGTATGTCGGAAATAGAACGTGTAATAATGCAATGTTAAATTTCAAAAGATGCTGGAAAAGTGAATTATATCCCGTTCCACAAATACCATATAAATGCTCACAATCAAGCAGCATGGTTGCAATATCACAAGATAATACAATGAGCCTAGTACCTAAAGATCCCCTACTAATAGGCGCTGGAGGCTGTATCTCTACAGAAAACAAAAGGTGGCAATATGGAAGTGATGGAATGGTTATAATAAAGTGTACCGATAAAAACTAAGAATCTGATGCCTATATTTTTTCACTTTGTTGTTTTGAATCTAAAAACAGCTCAATCCAGTCTTTATTTTGCTCCTTGGCTTCTTTAACAGATTTCCACATTAATGAAATTGATTCTTCATCTGAAACAAAAAGAGGAAAGAATTTACTGTCTAATATATCAAATCTTACTATCGTACTTTTATCCCTTTGCTTTAAAAAGAATGACCTATCATAAGCCTGTAGTTCTTCTATCAGCGTCATTTCTTGCTCAGTGACTGAAATTTTATGAGCCATTTTCTTATCTATATCTGAAGTAAAGAATACAACAGTATCAATAAATTCATGTATCATATGGTCATTCTCTCTAATTTTTGCTGTATTTACCGATTCTATTACAATTAAAATCGTGCAATTTAATCTGCTTGCTCTAATCATAAGGTCTCTTATATATGTAAAATCGAAGAAATCCACCAATAAAGAACCAGCTATTCCTATAATTCTTGGGCTGCCATTTGCCTTATCAAAAACGCTATTTACTATATAATCCATTACAAAACGAAAATAGTTTCCATCATTTTTCAAGATATGCACATTAAATCCTTCAATTCTCTTTGCAAGAAACCTTTCCTCTGGTGCAAAAATTTTATCAAAAATAGGATTATTAACAAAAAAATCAAGCTTTTCTCCTTGCCTTAATAGAGCTTCTTTAACAGATTGCATATCATTTAAATCTGGAAGATTTTTCAAATCGTCAATTAAATTATTCAATTCCTCATCATTTAAAATACGCTCTCCCGAATATTGATCTTTTAGGTGACAAAGGCTACTACGCAAAATACGCGTACCGCTATCGGTATTAATTTTTGCAAAGGGATTAAACCCATATTTTGCAGGTTTATCATCAGAAAAATTCAGAAATTTTCCGCCCATGGCATAACTAAAGACATACCCTCTAATATTTTTATCAATCAGAACCACCTGTAGATCAGGTATTTTCATTATAGATTGACTAAGTAAGAAATTACGCAGTGAAGATCTTCCACTTCCTTGATTTCCCGTAATGACCATATGACCTGCAACTTTGCTTGTACCATGAAAATTAAAGAAATTCATTCGATTCCCTAAGGTTCGAAAACCGGCAATAACAACTCCCCAAAGACCTCCTGTTATCAATCCGCTAAAATAATCACCTATATCTGTCAAAATACAAGTATTGTAAATTGTAGTCATATTCATCTTATGAATATAAGCAAAATTACCAGGAAAAGTAGAATAATACATATTTTCCAAAAATATATCGTGCCTAATAACTATAAATCCACATTTACTTAATAGATTCATTAAAGCATGGATTTTTTCATCTACTTTAGCAATGTCGTAATCAAATAGAGTAATAGTTAAACTATTGTTACAAAAACCAGATTGTGCATCTTTCTTTTCAAAATTTTTCAATAACATACTTTCTTTTAATGTATCATCATCGCTGATATTAAGCATGGAAACTTGTTCGTCATAAATTGAATGGGCTTTTTTCATATTTTCTTCAAATATAATAATTTCTGTTATTATGAACTCTTGCTCATTTTCAAATATATTATTGATATCTACCATATCTTTGGGTACGCGAGCTTCTTTCAAAGAAATCAAACTAGCATATCGGCTTTGTGACATTTCTTCATCATATATTTGGAATACGTTGTGTCCAAAGGCAATTTTATAATCCTTAACTATAGAAGCAGATAGATTTTTTCTCTCTAAAGAGTATTCCCTATTCGCAAATGAAACTAAAAAATCAAAATAAATAGATGGCTCAGCAACAGAATCCCTAACTTTTAATACCTTTATATTAAATTGCTTCATATTCTCCATAAAATTCTCTTTGATTTTTTGGAGTTTAAGGCGCTCTTTTGCAAATATATCTTCTAATGTTTTTCTTGCTGTAAAACCAATAAAAAGATTTTTGACGCGACTTAGAAATTTGTTAAATATCTTTGGACGCTTAGAAATACAAGTTATATATAAATAGTTTGTAAATTTCCGCCTAGAATCATTGTTTTGCACAAAATCTTCATAAATACGTGACATAATGCTATCGTTATCATTACGCATTACAAAATCACCTTTTTTTATTCTAGTTCTCACAGTTTGTATCCATAATGCCATTTCCATTTTTTCACATAGAGGCAAAGATTTTTGTAATGCAACTCTGATAGAATCATAAGAATAAAATTCTTCCAATCTCACGGTAAATAATAATTCACCATTCTTTGTGACTACAGTTTCAGAATCATAATAAAAAGCATAAGGCGTAACTTCTGAAGATAATTTCGTGAATTGAGCCTTTTCTTTTGTAACATTCATCAGATAAGGGAGATAATTTATACATTACAGTTTAAAAAAAAAAATTAAATAAATAATAAATTGATAAAACATCATACCATATTTGCATAAAATAAAAGTTTTTTAGATAAGATAATTACTTAATCAATTAATATAAAACACTTGAAATATTTGTTAAAACAAAATATTTTTTATGTGTAAAGCTATAAAAATCTATTTTTGATATATAATTAACATGTATATATACGTAAATTCATTAACATGTACAATTTTAAATACGTTGAAACACCCACTAAATTAATTAGAATAGTACTGCTGACAACACTCTTATTAAGTAGTACATTATCTACAGATATACTTCTTGCTTCTGATATCCAAGATGGTCAAGATGTTCTATATAACTATAAGGTAAGAGGGAAATCATATTCAGTTATTAATGGCAAAGGTTACAAAGAACGCGGCATTGCATCTTGGTACGGTGCTGATTTTCATGATCGCCTTACTGCAAGTGGAGAGCTTTATGACAAAAATTCTATAGTTGCTGCACATAGAAATTTACCCTTGCATTCGATCGTAGAGGTTAAAAATTTAAAAAATGGCAAAAAGATACGTGTTAGAGTTTGCGATCGTGGTCCTTTCTATGATGATAGGATCATTGATCTTTCTGAAGCAGCAGCAAAAGAGTTGGATTTTTTTGAAGATGGTTTGACAGAAGTAGAGGTAAAATTCATCAAAATTGCAAACATTAAGCAGAATTTTCATAAAGAAAATAAACACCTAAGAAACCTGAATCTAATATCAGATAATAAAATGCGTTCATTAAAAGCTTTGCATTACAAAAAAATGCATGAAAAACGTAAGGGGAATCAATAAAAACCTATCTTACTTTAGCAATCATGATCGTGCTTTGTACATGTGATGATTATTCATTAATCATCATGCAGTGCCACCACTACCGCTGCCATCAACTGAGCCCCACTCACATTCAACTAAAGCGGTATCTCCCATTATCCAACTCATCAATGTTTCAGCGCCAAAAACTAACATAATTCCACCTGCAACTATGAAAAGCATACTGGCAGAAACTTTTCCCATGAAGAAACTATAACCCGTAATGACAATTACCAAAGTCGCGATACCCTGTGCAACTGGACCAGATATAGTACGTATAACGTTACACATAATTTGTACTATTATATTGTCAGTACCCATATTAGGATCTTCAGCTAAAACAGTAGAACCTATAAAAAGTAACAGAGCAACTAATCCAAAGTAAAAAACAAAGATATAAAGCTTGTATTCAAGATATTTTGATAGATCTTTTTGCATATAGAACTCATAGCATGTTATACACTTATAAATTGAATTCTACTATAATTATGTTAATAATATGAAAATTTACACAACCTATAATTTGTAATTATCTCCTTTATTTCATTTAGAAATAATAGAAGCATCACTATCAATAATAACAATGATCATATCTCTCTAATACAAAAGCTTCAAACTTTTATATCTCCAAACATTAAAATACAACACACTATCGCCCCTATACCCTAAGTAAATTAGGCATCACTCATCAGAGATGAGCAAAATATTAAACGCCCATTGTATAATAAAAATTTTCTAATACTATCTCTCCTTAAAAAAATCCCCTATTATAACAATAAGCAATATAGTAATCAGCAAATTGAGAAAAACAAAAACAGCAAGACACAATCTACTATCCTTATATTTTTTCCTATCCTATTCCAAAACCACCATCAAATGATGGAGATAACGAGCAATCTACAAAGCTTTCACCACTGGCTGATAGACCTTTAGTAATAGCTGGAATAATTGCTGGTGCTCCAAATACTAATAGTATTCCACCAGATATAATAAACAGCATTGAAGTTGATATTTTCCCCATGAAAAAACTATAACCGGTAATGGCAATAATAAGAACAGCAACACCCTGCGCAACAGTTCCAGAGACTATATTTTGTACATTACAAAACAGCTGGCTTATTATACTATCAGCAGATTTTTCATCAAATGCCTCTGCCAACGCATACTCAATATTGTAATAATAGTAAGTAAAAAGTAAAAACACAATAAGCCATTTTTGCAAATATTTCCCCTCCATAATAGACTCATGACAATAGCTTAAGCTCCAATACCACTATCAAAAACTGAACAATCTTCAAAGCTTTCACCACTGGCTGATAGACCCTTAGTAATAGCTGGAATAATTGCTGGTGCTCCAAATACTAACAGTATTCCACCAGATATAATAAATAGCATTGAAGTTGATATTTTCCCCATGAAAAAACTATAACCGGTAATGGCAATAATAAGAACAGCAACACCCTGCGCAACAGTTCCAGAAACTATATTTTGTACGTTACAAAACAGCTGCTTTATTATACTATCAGCAGATTTTTCATCAAATGCCTCTGCCAACGCACAATCAACATTGCAATAATATGCAAGAAACAAAAATAAGAACAAGAACAACCGGTTCTGCAGATTTAGATCCTCTCCATAACCCTTCATTTGAAACCTCCCAACTCCAATAGAGTTTAAAAGGTCCATTATATCATTAAAAAGTTAATTTTAAGAAAATAAATTAGGAATAATCAAAAAATCAGATTAATCAGCTTTGGTCTGTAAAACATCAACAAACGTTCTACCTTTGTAGCCCTTGCGAAAAGAAACGTAACCATCGGTAGCTGCATGTACACTATGGGTTCTTCCACTGAAAGCATTACGTCCAGGATAGAATTTAGTACCCCTCTGAGTTACTATCATCACTCCAACTGTCACCTTCTCTCCACCGAATTTATACACCTGCAGATGTTTACCGGGGGAATCCCGACCATTCGACGTACTACCACCAGATTTTTTCGTAGCCATAAAGCAATCACAACCTCTAAAAAACTATTTACTTATTTCTCTAACTTTAAGAACTGTAAAACGCTGCCTATGACCTTGTTTGCGTTTATAACCTTTACGCCTTTTTTTCTTGAAAACAACAATTTTATCAGCTTTTTTATGTTCTAAAACTTCTAATCTTACTTTTCCAACACCTAACTCTACATTACCTTCATTATCGGAAACAAACATGGCATCCAACTCCACACTCTCCCCTACATCAGAATTCATTTTTTCAACGCCAATAACACTATTTAGAATCACTCTATGTTGTTTACCATCTAGAGTGCGAATTACAGCCGATAACATAGCTATACCAAAAAACTCCTATACAATACTACGACAATAATATTGATTTTGAAGTAAAAAGTCAATATATTTAGTTCTGATCAACGGCAAATATATCATTAGATTTAGATGATCCGTGCACTCAATTGTTGTTATGTTTTCAATTTTTAGCTGAATTATGGAAATTAAAATTGCAAATTTGCAAGATGCTATAAATGATTTAATCGGCAGCAATCCTGTTATCATTATTGATGATCCCGATAGAGAAAACGAAGGTGATTTGATATGCCCTGTTGAAATTTTGACCCCAGCAATTATCAATTTTATGATAAAAAACTGCGGTGGCATGATATGCATCACCATAACAGAAGAACAGAGAAAAAAATTTAATTTACCCATTATAGAAAAACGCAACGTCAACAGAAATATGGCAAATTTCACTGTGCCTATTGAAGCAGCTCATGGGATATCAACTGGGATATCAGCCAATGATAGATATAAATCCATAAAGACGTTAACCGATGCAAATAGTACTATTTCTGATATTGCAATTCCTGGACATGTAATGCCCATTGTCATTGAATCTGCCGGATTACAAAAAAGAAAAGGTCATACTGAAGCTAGTGCTTCGCTAAGCAAACTTGCAGGATTTACTGTTAATAACGTAATATGCGAAGTATTAAATGAAAATGGTGACTCTGCAAAAGGAGATATCTTGCAGCAATTTGCTCAAAAACACAATTTGCGTATCATAGATATCAATTCAATTAAGCAAAATATGATAGAACAAAATATAGATTTCAAATTAGATTGATGCTCTGAATTTAAACTCTTTCTATACTATCTTTATCATTAATAGATTGTAAGATATCTTCAAAAGTTTTTTCAGATTCGCTTTTTTGCTTTTTCTTGTTTATTACGTGACCAAATTTTGAAAGACCAGCGCTGCTAACTGACTCTATGTCATCCATTATTCTTTCAGCACGATCAATTAAAAATTTCAAATCTGATATTGAAGCATTAGATTTATCCAACAAATCTGAAAAAGTTTTTTCACATTTCACAGCTTCTGCTTGCAGCTCATCATTAACTTTTACACTAGAATTTATAGTATAATTAAGATTCTTAAACATACGGTCTAATCTATCATAATCCAATCCTATTTTTTTCAAATCAGAAGATAATTTCATATAATAGAATATGGTTACTCCTAATAAAAAAATAATCATTCCTTCAAACATATCATTCGTCCTCTGTAACAATGTAATCAACCTTAACAGCTATTTTTTTGTCCAATTCTCCTAAAGAACAGTACCCAAGATCAGTACTCATAGATCTCATAACTACCCTTGTTAAATCGGCAGGGTTTATTGCAATTTTATCACCTATTTTAATATCTTTTGTATGCTTAGCAGATACTTCATCCAACTTAACTACAAAATCAATTTTTGTTTTGATATCAATTACAGAACCTCTAAGGCTTTTATCACCCTTTACACGTTCTTTTTGCTTTATATTAAAATCCAATAACAAAGATTCTATGAAATTGCTAGGCATGAATATCCGCACAGTAGAAGAAACATCATTAACTGTTAATTTCAAATTAAAAATAACTCCCTTATCTATGGCAAGATATATAGTTTCGTTATCTTTTATATCACAAACAATAGGCTTATAATCGACACTTATTCTAAATTTCAATGCACTAACAACACTCTTAAATATGTGATTAGTAAACATCCGTAATATTCTATACTCTATATCTGTCAGAGTTCTATTGAAATATTTCTCGTCTTGTATTGTATTTTTGTTTTCATTTTTCACTCCTTTTAGAATATCTCTATTAAAACTATGCAATATATAGTCAAAAAGAAATTTCACTTCATCAGAATCGAGTAAAAGCAACAAAGGATCATCACCAAAATGAGAAATAAAGATATAAGGATAATCTGGAATAATATTCCGTAAGATCACATTATTTTCAAGTTTATAATCTTTAGTAATAGAAACAGTATTAAACCTTCTAAGGTCATTGACTATAAATCGCATAAGACAATTGAAGATTTTATCAAAGAAAATTTTGCGATCTTTCTCTACTAAATTGAAAATAACATCTTTATGTTGCATCTAATTAAAAAAGCACAATTATCAGCCCGTCATTATCTCTTCGAAAAGTATATTTTTTACTACTGTAGGCTGCACCGCTTTATTAAGTCGCAACATTAGTTCTTCTCTCATGATGTACAATGCATTACTTCCGTGTAAATCTGCAGGTCTAAGAGCAGTAAAATATTTCAAACACATATCTCTTATATATGGATCGAATTTTTTTATAGCCTTCAAATCCAACATATTATCCAATTCTATCGAGATCTTAATCTGCAATAATTCTTTTCCTTGATCCAGATTAACATCAAAGATCTTTACAGAATAAAAAAAAGGGCCTTTTTTACTATCATAGAGATCCATAACATATTTTGTCCCGAATGCGGCACCCAGCATACAAGAAATTACCACAGCTAGGAATATTAAATTAACCTTTTTTAAACCAAGCATAAACAAATTCAAATAATTAGAGAAATACAAACATCTATTAAATTATATAATAAATAATGAAGATCAATAGTAAAAAAGATATTTTTGCCTTATCATTTTCAGTATAGAAGTTTTTTTGTATTGGAATGAACAATTGTTACAGAGATATTAATCTGGCTGAGATTACAGAGAGTGATGTTGGAAAGAGCCTAAAGATATCAGGATGGATATTTCATAAAAGAGATCATGGCGGATTATTATTCCTTGATATTCGTGATTACTATGGCATTTTACAAACCGTGTGCAATGAAAAACATAATGATTTTGAAACTATCTCTTCTATTAGAATAGAAAGTGTTGTAACCATAGAAGGAAAAATAAGATCAAGAAGTCCTGAAACAATCAATGAATCTATCCCAAATGGTAAAATAGAGCTGGAAATTGAGAAATTTCATGTTGAATCAAGAGCAGATGTATTACCTCTCCCTATAGCATCTGAAGATAATTATTCTGAAGAAATAAGGCTAAAGTACAGATTTTTAGATCTTAGACGAGAAAAAATGAAGAACAACATGAATCTTCGTGCAAGCGTTCTAAATGATATAAGGCAATTTATGACAGAAAATAAATTCCTTGAAGTACAGACTCCTATTTTAACCTCTTCTTCTCCAGAAGGTGCAAGAGATTATCTTGTGCCTAGTAGAATAAACAAGGGCAAATTTTATGCATTACCTCAAGCACCACAAATATTTAAACAATTGCTTATGGTTTCTGGCTTTGATAGATATTATCAAATAGCACCCTGTTTCAGAGATGAAGATTCAAGAGCAGATCGCTCACCTGGTGAATTCTATCAATTAGATGTGGAAATGGCTTTTGTAGAGCAAAATGAAATATTTTCCATCTTTGAGAAATTACTATTAAAGATATTTAAAAAATATCTGAAAGATAAAACAATAGATGAGGATTTTATCCAAATTCCATTTCGAGAATCAATTGCGAAATACGGCACAGATAAACCTGATTTAAGAAACAGCATTGAATTATCTGAGGTAACAGACATATTTGCAGATTCGGAATTTTCTATCTTCAAAAAAAGTATTGAAAAAGGAATGATAGTAAAAGCTATCCCAGCACCAGGAACAGGCAATCATCCTAGAAGTTTCTTCGATAAAAAGATAAATTATGCGATTACAGAACTTCAGGCTTCAGGATTAGGGTATATAAATTTTAATTCTGAAGGAGAAGCAAAAGGGCCCATCGCAAAATTCTTGACTCCTGATAAAATAAATAAACTAAAAGAAATTACTAAGATTAAACCGGGTGATGCTGTATTTTTCTCTTGCGATAATTCTGAAAAAGCACATTATATTGCCGGAGAAGTTAGAAAGAATCTGGGGACAGAGCTAGGTTTAATAGATGAGAATCTATTCAAATTTTGTTGGATTACAGATTTCCCTTATTTCCAATATGATGAAACCAAAAGACATGTTGATTTCTTCCATAACCCCTTCTCTATGCCACAAGGCGGTCTACAATCTTTAAAAGAAAAAGATCCCTTAGATATCCTTGCTTATCAATACGATATTGTCTGTAATGGCGTAGAGTTATCAAGTGGTGCAATTAGAAATCATAAACTTGATGTATTAGAAGAAGCATTTAAAATCGCTGGATATAAAGATGGTGAATTGGCATCAAAATTCCCGAGTCTATATAATGCTTTCAAATTTGGGGCCCCTCCTCACGGTGGTTTAGCTCCAGGAATAGATAGAATCATCATGCTTCTTTCAGGAGCAAAAAATATAAGAGAAGTGATATGTTTTCCGCTGAATCAAAAGGGTGAAGATTTAATGATGGGGGCACCATCAACAGTATCAGAGAAACAATTAAAAGAATTAAATATTACACTAACAAAAAAGACCAATTAATGTTAATGTAACCGAATTGTTTGTTTAATATTACATATATCAATATCTAACCCAGAGCGTGGGACTAGTGTGTGCAACCCTCCTGATAATTGCTATCAGAAATATAGACTCTTGTTTAATGAAATTGCCCTATTGTTAACAAATACAATTGATCATCATTGCAATCTAATTATAACATCATCATCTGATACCAATTCTCCCTCTTTAAAACATACCTCTTCTACTATCCCAGATTTTTCTGCTGTAAAAGAATTAAGTGATTTCATAGCTTCAATAACAAATAGTGGTTGTCCCAAATCTATACTATCTCCAGATTTTACATAGATATTTTTAATTAAACCACACATAGGAGAACTCACTACATTTGATAAATCAGAATCCGCCACATTGTTTTTCACAATATCTAAAGCATCAAATTCATTTTTCTGTAATGTCATGATATCTGTTCTGAGACAATCATATTCTATGATAAAAGAAAAATTGTTACTGCCTTTAAACAACTTGAAAGCAACATCTTTATGGCCTACTAGACAACAATTCACGATATAATTACTATAACTTTTAATTATCAAATCATATTTTTTATCATCATAAGAAAATGAAAAAACTCCATCTTTAGCAAGATTTAAGAAGCTCACTTGTAAATGCTCATCATCAACAATCAAATACCAATCTCCTATTAAGCTTGCTAACTCTACATCTGAATCTTTAAGAATATTTCTTATCCTTATAGCAACACAGACAAACATTAATTTTGATATGATATCAGTATCCAAAGGTATTTTTTTTCTCATCACCCCAGAAGGAAAAATCTCATCTAAAAAGCCTGTATGTAGATCTCCGTCTTTAAATTTTTTGTGATTAACAATTTCTTGTAAGAAAGTAATATTATTAATGAGAGTACCAACGCTAAATTTATTCAAAGCAGTATTCATCAATTTAATCGCAGATTCTCTATCTGAGCCGTAAGTACAAACTTTGGCTATCATAGGGTCATAAAATACACTGACCTCACAACCATTATTCACTGCTGAATCTATTCTGACTGAATCAGGTTCTGCATAATTACTGATTAAACCTCTAGTAGGTGCAAAACAATTATATGGATCTTCAGCATAAACTCGCGCTTCTATTGCAGCGCCCTTTATCTTCACATCTTTTTGTTTGATTAATAATTCTTTCCCTTGTGCTATTTCTATCATTTGTTTGATAATGTCAAAGCCAGTAACAAGCTCAGTAACTGGATGCTCTACTTGTATTCTAGTATTCATCTCAGAAAAGAAAAAATTTCGCTCATGATCCATTAAAAATTCCACTGTTCCGGCAGAATAATAACCAATTTTTGAAACTAAATTTTTAACTTGTTTATACATTTCCTTTCTAACGTCCTTTGTCACAAAGCAGCTAGGAGCTTCCTCTATTATTTTTTGATAACGCCTCTGTATAGAGCATTCACGCTCCCCTAGGCATAAAACATTCCCGAACTTATCTGCTACAACTTGTATTTCAATATGTCTTGGCCGCTCAATATAACGCTCTATAAAAAGAGAATCATCCTTAAAAGAATTAAGAGCTTCCGTTTTCACTATTGGCAAATCATTCAGCAAGTCCTCATCTGAATAACAAACTCTAATACCTCTCCCTCCGCCGCCAGCAGAAGCTTTAAGTATAATTGGATAACCTACATTATTAGCAATCTCCAAAGCATGTTTATCAGAATCAATTGTCCCAAGATAACCTTCAGCAATAGATACGCCAGATTCTTTTGCAACTTTTTTAGAGTTGATTTTATCTCCCATAAGGTTAATTATTTTAGAGCTAGGACCGATAAAAACAATGCCTTCACTTTCTATTCTTTTAGCAAATTTTGCATTCTCTGAAAAAAATCCGTACCCCGGATGTACAGCATCCGCACCACTTTTTTGAATAATATCAAAAACCTTATCTTCATTAAGATAGCTATCTTGACACAAGTCACCATTTAAGGGATATGCTTCATCAGCCTCCAAAACATGAGGAGCGTTATGATCAATATTAGAATACATCACGACACTCTTTATATTCATATTTTTAAGAGTCTTAACGATTCGACATGCTATCTCACCTCTATTGGCGATCAACACCTTTGAAAAAGCCTTCATACAAAGATTATAAATAACGAATAATGGAATTTAAAATAAAAGAAGAAACGTCCAAAAGTTTAATTTTTGAACATTTAGCAACAGCAATCGAACAGTCTCTTGTATTAGTAACAAACACACCTTCTAAGCTGGAATTCTGGATGCTCTCACAAGCTTGTCCAGAAAATATACCATGTGTCAAACATGCAAAGATTTTTTTTGCGCCATTTTTTTTCAGCATATCAGCAGCCTTACAAAGAGTCCCTGCAGAATCAACCATATCATCGTATATGATACAATTTCTACCTTTGATATCACCTCTAATAGAGATCATATCAACATCACCAGAAGACAAATCTCTCTGTTTTTCAATTAATGCAACCGGAAAAGATAATTGCTTTGCCAAATCTCTGCTACGTTTAATGGAACCAAAATCCGGAGCAACAACCACACCATCTTTGCCAATAGATTTTCTTATTTCTTTGATAAATAACTCAGAAAGATTAAGATTATTAACCTGACAATTTCTAAGAATAGTAAGAGAATTTGGATTATGAATATCAATAAAATTGAAATTACGCACCGGATAATACTCCGATAACATTCTAAATAATACAGCTACCGAAATAGCTTCACCAGAAGCATTCACTCTATCTTGTCTAGCGTATCCCATGTAAGGGATAAAAATATTTAAACTCCTAGGCCTAAGACGAGAAACTGCATCTATCATAAGCATCAGATTAATTACAGCGCTATCATTGGATAAAGTTTCTAACAGAGTTACATCTTCATTATATACAAACTGATCATCAAGCCTTGTGTAGTTCTCACCATCGGCAAATTGCTTATGCAAAACTTTTTGTACTGTCAAATAATTTTTGAATTCATCTGAATTTTCATAAGATGCAACAATATTGTTGATTAAAACATCATTATTATTTCCAAGAAAAACATGCATAATATTTTACTCACCATTAGATGCAATATAATTCTCCAGATCTTCAACATCATGAGGCAAGGCAACCACCTCATTTACTTTTTCAGGAAAATAATATCTAAGCAAGCTTTCTACACCCTGCTTAAGTGTTATTGTGGAACTTGGACAACCTACACATGCACCTTGCAATATAACATAGACACACTTTTCTGCATATTTTTTGAATATTAAATTGCCCCCATCTTGCCACAGGGCGGGCCTAATATTTTTCTCTATAACATCATTAATCTGTGAAACAATTTCTGAATCTGCAGGGTCAAATTCACACTCCAATAAAGCATCATTTTGTTCAGATATCTCTTCATTATTTTCCGTAACATTAGATTTTTTATCATAAGCTATTTTAGAACAAAAGCTTGCTATTATCTCAAGTATCTCTGGTTTTATAAAATCCCAGAATGCATTTTCTTTTTTTGTCACGGTTAAAAAATCTGGAGAAAGGAAGATACTTTCAACAAAATCAAGTTCAAAAAGAGCCTTAACCAAATCGTGATCTAGTTTATTTTTATCAATAGCACGGATAAAAAAAGAATCCTTTCCATCAATTACAGGAACTTCAGTTACAAATTTTAGTGTATTTGGATTAGGAGTATCCACAGTTTGTATAAACATAAGTATAAAATTCCAATAAGACAAACCTGCTTAACCGTACTATGTTAACAAAACAAACATCAATCATCAATAATAGACAGTACAAAAATTAAAATTTTGATATTTAATTCATATTGCACTACTATCTTATATAGATCATACCTACAATGCGCTTATATTTAAAAAATAATAAAAGGATGATATATTACTCTCAGCGGGTATTATTTTGAAACCAATATATGGTAGTAAATTTTTTGATATTTTTCTTAGCATATTTAGCTATTCTCTCTTTGCTAGGAGGGATATTATGGATATATGATAAGGAAAAACTCTATAAAATTCTTCTATTTATAGATAAATACAGCATCTTTAGGGTTTTTGATACCTCAAAATTTCGCGAAAAAGATAGTGATAATAAAACAGATATGTCTGTTGAGACCGCATTAAAAATTCTAGGATTTAAAGAAATGCCCAAAACTCAACAGGAAGTAAGAAAAAGATTTAATCAGCTTATTAAAGCAAACCATCCTGATAAAGGTGGCTCTGACTATTTATCAGATATGATAACAAAAGCGAAAGATAAGATAATTAAATTAGTAAAGTAAATAGATACACAGCTTAACTTTGCATATAGTGATTTATTATTTTTTTAGCGCGTTCATCAAATTTAATAGGGATATAATTTTTATTAACAAATAAAGTTGCTTTATATCTACTAGATTTGTCTTTTTTATTCTTAACATAGTGTTCCAAATAATTCTCATATACTTTGGCATCAAAAAAGACTATTACTGCACCACCATTGGCTTTAACACTAAAGACTTGAAAGCCATGAAAATCAATAGGACGATCACACCACATATAGCCGATAAGTTCTCCTGATATTTCACCTTCTCTACATTTCATTAATATAGGATTTCCAAAGAGCTTCTTTGTTACATAGTCAAAATTTTCATACCAACAAGCGATTTCTTCTTGTGAATTATTTTTAATCTCTAAAAATAAAGGCAGAATTTTATAATTTTGTTGCATTTGATAATTTGCAGTAAACGTAACACCATTTACTTCTCTCCGAGGATACGTAGCATCCATGAGCAATTGTTGCACTTGCAAGGCACAATCTTGCACTTTCAAATTATCAGAAGGCACAGAATGAATATATGACAGCGAAGTATCAAAACCCTTCTCTCCTTTTGGCCAATGCTTAAAACCTTTAATCTCTACTGTTATTAATTTTCCTCTTATTTGAGGACGTATAATTTTCTTCCACAGCCACAGAGCAGCTATTTTACTATTTGCCATTGCACATGGTAGTACTGCTCTAATAAAAACACCAATATCTATCAAGAATTTGATCCCCTAAAAATTGATAATTGCTAATTTTATCCAAAACAATGCAACAAAACAACCTAATTACTGCATCATATCACACCACAAGAACTAGCTTTTTTAAATGATTAATCATTTTACTAATCACTTAATACTCACCTCCTTGTTCACTATTTCTTTGATCGTTGGAATGGGTTTAAATGGCTTTTTTAAGAAGTTCTTCATCTCAGCAGAGATTTTTATTTTTGTTATACGTTTTCTTTTACTCTTACAGTTTCTTTTAAATATTGGCTTCCAAGATTTTCTTCCTTTTGTATCCATTGATGAATACCTTTTATGAAATTCATTTACCTCGTAATAGCTACAATAAATTCTCCAGCAATCTCCTGCTTTCAATGTAGGACTGTAAATATCACTAGAATAATAAGTAGATTCCTTCTTTCCATCACCAGCATCGGTTCTTGACTGTATCAAAAGAATTCGAGTCAAGGGATCAAAATTAACATCATTAAAAGAACAATCAAGATCTGTGTTATTACGCATTTCTAAAACAAAATCTTTGTAACCGTTCTCTTTAAAAGGATCTTTATCTTCTATCTTCAATTCTATAGTTAATTTACTACTTAGATATTTTTGAAATATTTGTACATATTTGATGATTTTTTTAAATAGTTCCAATAATACTTCTCCCATATTTATAAAATATAATAAATAAAAGGCCATTTTATCTTTAAAAGATTAAATGTTAAAGTTTAATTTTTTAAATTCTGGTAACAGATGAAGAAAATTGAACTATATACTATTAAGTTATTTCAACGACGGATAAACCTATCAATTGGAAAGAACTAGGACTCCATTGACCTCAGTATAGTAGCTATAAATGAATCTTTTTGTTTATTTTCCTATGTAAAGTTGTCTTGGTCTGTATAATTTTTGTTCATCATCAAGAAGCATTTCATTGACCTGTGACATCCAACCTGCAATACGCGCCGTGGCAAACATAGTAGTAAACATATTAACTGGAAAACCTATGGCTCTCATAACAATCCCAGAATAAAAATCAACATTGGGATATAACTTTCTGCTTATAAAATATTCATCTTCTAATGCAATGCTTTCTAATTTATTAGCAATTTTAAAAAGCTCTGCTTCATCTCCTGAATGAACTTCTGCTGCATGCAATACATCTTGACATACGTCTTTAAGTATTTTTGCCCTAGGATCGTAATTTTTATATACTCGATGCCCAAAGCCCATTATTCTAAAATCATCATTAGGATCTTTTGCTCTTGCTATCAAACCTGGCACATCATCAACGCTATTGATTTCTTTTAACATTAATAGCAAAGATTCATTTGCTCCACCATGAGCCTTTCCCCAAAGAGCTCCTATTGCTGCAGTCACTGCTGCCAAAGGCGGAACTTGAGTTGAAGCAACCATTCTAGCAGTAGAAGTAGAAGCATTCTGTTCATGATCAGCGTGTAAAACACAGAACTTATTTATGGCATCCACAAAGACATCTGGGATATCTGAACTGGGAAATAATAAATACAATAAATTCTTACAATAGTCTGAATACTTATATTCATTAGAATTAAATTCTTCCCCATTTAAAAAGTGATAAATGGCAGCAACAACATATGGAGCTTTTGCAAGAGCCATTGCATATGCATTTTCAATACTAAGATCTTTATATAAGCATGAAAGAACAGAAAAAGCAGACATCATAATAGACATTGGATGACTAGCAGGTGGAAGATTAAAAATCATATCCACAACTTCTTTATCAAGATAAGAATGCTTTTTCACTTTATTCAAAAAACCATCAAATTGAACTGAACTTGGTTCCACACCGTAAAACAGTAAATATGCTACTTCCAAAAAGCTTTTACTTTCTGCAATGTTGGATATATCCAATCCACGATAACGCAATATTCCTTCATCACCATCAATAAAAGCAACTGATGATCTACAAGATGCTGTTGAAAAAAAACCCGGATCATAAGTGAAAAGCCCTGTACGCTTATATAATTCACGTACATCTATAGCACTTGGACCAAATGTAGCATCGAGTTTTGACAAAGATAATTCTTCACCATTTTCCAAAATAAAAGTTATACCTTTTTTTCTCATAAAAAGAATCTTCTCATTAATATTATATAAATTAGATCAACACCCTTAGAAAGTGTTTTTAAAATCCCAAAATCACTTACTTTTCAAATTTTTAGGTTAATAAATTAATTATATTCCAATAGAATTAAAAAAATATAAATTAATGATAAGTATCTTTTAGTTATAGAATAAATAAAAGCCAAAATATATCTCGTAAAACTAGCATCTTTTAACTAATTTTCAATCACAAAAAAGTAGAATAACATCGTATGCAAAACATAAAACCAACAATGAAAATCATTGTATAAAGGATTTTTAGAAGTTTTGAAAAATCTAGATCTGTTGTTTTACAGACACATTTTTGACATACTTTCAAATATACTGAGCAACAATATATTTTTTAATAACCTAATGATAGATTTTATCAGACAAAACGCTATTATGCTAGCACTTGCTCTACTCTTGATAGCAGTAATATTTATTATATTTTTAATATTGAAAAAAAAATATCACATCAAGATAGTATATAGGGTATATTATCAGGACGACTATGAAGAGATTCTAAATAAAGAATACCACGAAAAAAAGCTAAAAGAATTAAAGCAACAAATACAAAAAGAAAATGAAGTTTTCAAAGAAAAACAAAGAGAAAGTGCACAAGAAGTGGAAGAAATCACAGCAATAAAATTTGCAATCCCGATTGGTAAATGGACGAAATTAATATTCGGAGAAAAAATAAACGATATGAAAGCAATAAAATCGCTTGTGAACGAAAGCATAAAGAAGAAAAAGAAGATTGGAATATGGCAAATTAAACTTGAAGCAACTAAACAACAAATTGCTCAAGGGAAAAAACGTGGAAGGGGTATGTGAACAATATCATACTAAAATATCATATTCTCTCTCTTTTAAACTCGATACTGTAAAACTCAGGAAAATAACCAATATAATACTATTGATAAAAATACATAGAATATTTAGTAAAATCTCAACCTGCAAAATTGAGTCATTTATGATCTTAAAAATCACCAATCTATAAATACACAAAGCTACATACTGTAAATTAAAAACAACAAGCAACTTAATATAAAAAGATTTTTCCCTGTTCATATCTGTAGTATCAACAATTTTCTGTATTATAAAAAAAGATAAGAAATGCAAGGTAATATAGAATATGGCACTCAGGCCAAAATAAAAATTGTAAAGTATGTCATAAATTAATCCAACAATTAACCAAAATAAGAAAGATAATCTAAAAACAGAGAAAATAGATAAAGCAACCAGATCCAGAGATAAATCTGATAATATGGACAAATGCTGTGAAAACACTATATCCAGCATAATTAAAAAAATAGATATGTAAGTACTATTATTAACACCAATTCTCATTGCCTATATATATCTAGATACAAATATAGCAAATTTACAAAAAGACTTTATACATAAGGTTAAAAGTGCACGGCTATCACAATCTAGCGCATCATGTTCAATTCCGATTCTATGATGCTCTAACTCATCTTCGCGGAATTTAATAATTTTGTCTTTTAACAATTCTACTTCTTCATCATGATCTAATTTTTCCAACATATCTAACTGAGATTTATAATGCTCTTCTATTACCTCTTCCACAGCAACAGTACATAACATTGCTGCTTTTTTACCTAATCTAGCAGTAGTAAAGCCTAAAAATCTACTTGCTATATCCCATATAGGAATCATAAGTGTTGGAGATATTCTATGACGCAGCAATTGCTCAGCAAAAAATTTTAAATGCTCCTCTTCCTGTTTTTTCATGGTATCAATAAGTTCCCTATACTCAGGATCATTTTTAAAATGCTTCAGTTGCGCATTATAAATACAGAAAGCACCATATTCACCAGCATGATTAATTCTAATAATTTGGCTTAGTAGCTTTTTTTTTATCATAGTAAAAAACAAAAGTAGATAGAGATATAATACATAGTAATGAAAGGAAATTCCACATTGCCAGAGGATAACCAAAAATATCAAGCGAAGAAGTCGAGCAATCTAACTCTTTGTTTAGAACAATAAAGTCATATAAATCTGATAATGATTCAGACGATATAAGCTCATCAGAAACTGTAATATGAGAGCATTCTGCTGCAATAATCCCATGTAATACCAATAGATGATATACAGCAATTGCCATATCAATTAGCATGGAAAAAAACATAAGTAAAATAATACAGTTTCTTATCTTGATTTTTATACTCCTCGAGACAAAAAGTAAAACCACTATATATAGCAATCCTAAGCAAAAATTCACTATATAAGGAATCCTCTGATAAACACAAAGTATACAGCCTTTGAAACCTAAAGAAGCTAATATTACGTAGGAAATATTTACCAATACACAAAATGCAAACAAAATTGCAAATGTTGCCTTCTCATGAATTTCTGATCTAAAAAGCATTTATTATCCGTAATATCAAATTAGAAAGAACATAGTAGAACAATATGCAGATCAATGCAATTAAAATTTCTCTAAAGACCTAATAAACTGCGATTATAATAAACTAAAATGTTGCATTAAAAAGACATATGAGCAATAATGAATCTGGTTCATTGAGACTTAATTTTTTAGAGAAATTAAAATATATATAGAGGGTAAATAAAATGAAAATACCACCGGTAAACCAAGAAGATTTGTTAACCGAGCTTTTACAAGATCAAGTTGATGGAAAAAAATTCCCCAATAGCACATTAAATCAAGTAACGCAAGCAGAGCAAATACAACCAGAGAAGGTAAAAAATCCTGTCAAGTCATAATTTAATCTCGCTTATGCGTTGTAATTGTCAGAGAGGATAATTACGTCGACAATTTTTTAATGACATGACGTAATATTCCTCCATCTTTTAGATAGTCGATTTCGCTTTGTGTCCTAATGTCTGCCTGCAATTCTATTGTTAATATCGTGCCATCTGGATTGGTAATATCACACTTACATTTAAAATATATCTGAATTGAATGTGCCTCAAAATGGATATTAATTTTTTCATCTCCCGTAAGTAAAGAAGAATCAAAATTTTTATCAAGGATAATAAATGGTAAAACTCCCATTCCAACTAAGTTAGAGCGATGTATGCGCTCAAAACTTTTTGCAATAACAGCCTTGATCCCTAACAACATTGTTCCTTTTGCTGCCCAATCACGGCTAGATCCAGTACCATATTCTTCACCTGCAAAGACAACCAAAGGAATTGAACTCTTTGCATACTCTGTAGCAATATCATAAACTGTCTTAACAGTTGGATCATCATGCATTCTTGTGTATCCACCTTCAACTTGACCACCCAACATTAAATTGCGTATACGAATATTGGCAAAAGTCCCTCTTACCATAACTTCATGGTTACCTCTTCTAGAACCATATGAATTAAAATCTTCCTCGTTTATGCCTTTCATTTTTAAAAATTGACCAGCTGCACTATTTTTGGCAATTTGTCCCGCAGGAGAAATATGATCAGTTGTGACACTATCTCCTAAAGTAAGGATTATTCTAGCATCTGAAATATCTGATAAAGCAAAGGAATTCAAATTATCAAAAAAATTGGGCCTACGCACATAGGTACTATCTTCATCCCATGAATAAACCGTTGAAGAAGGCATTTCTATACTTCTCCACTCTGCACGACCCAAAAATACATCTGAATATTTTTCTTTGAATATATCTTGATTTATATGTTCGGATACAATTTTTGCAATTTCACTATTATTAGGCATAATATCTGCCAAATAAACTAATTTACCATCCTTGTCAGTGGCAATAGGATCTTTTGTTATATCTTTATCAATAAAACCACTCAGTGCATAGGCAACAACCAAAGGAGGAGAGGCAAGATAATTTGCCTTAACTAATTGACTAATACGGCCTTCAAAATTACGATTACCAGAAAGCACACTAGCAACTATCATATCATTTTCGTTCACTTTTTCAGCAACGTCAGGAATAAGTGGTCCCGAATTTCCAATACACGTAGTACATCCAAACCCAACTATATGAAATCCAATACCTTCAAGATATTTATATAATCCAGATCTACGAAGATATGCATCAACAACTTGTGACCCAGGTGCCAATGATGTCTTAACCCATGACTTAGGTTTAATTCCCAATTCAACAGCTTTTTTTGCAACAAGCCCTGCTGCTATCATCACATCTGGATTAGAAGTATTAGTACAACTTGTAATAGCTGCAATAACAATAGCACCATCTCTTAATTCATCCTTAGTATTATCTATTTTTTTGTTTACTGTAGAATAAAAAGATTCCGGTACTTTGTGTAATAATACATTATCCTGTGGTCTTTTCGGGCCAGCTAAACTGTGTTCAATGGAAGATAAATCAACTTCGACTGTATCAGTGAATTTGATATCACAATTCTTATTGTGCCACATACCTTGTTCTTTGGCATATTCTTCTACAATTTTGATTTTATCCCTAGCACGACCAGTAAGTTCAAGATATTCTAAAGTATGTTCATCAATTGGAAATAGATTACACGTACTACCGCACTCTGGCGCCATATTTGCAATTGTTGCTCTATCAGCGAGAGAAAGACTATCTAAGCCATCACCATAAAATTCAACAAATTTTCCTACTACTTTTTTAGTACGTAGTATATGAGTAATGTAAAGCACTAAGTCTGTTGCTGTAATACCAGGCTTTAAAGATTTCTCTAATTTTACACCAATTACTTCTGGAATAACTATAGATATAGGTTGACCCAACATAACAGATTCCGCCTCTATGCCTCCTACTCCCCAGCCTAAAACACCAAGACCGTTAACCATAGTAGTGTGGCTGTCAGTACCAACTAGAGTATCAGGGTATAATAAATTATCCTTTGAAAGGGTCACAACATTTGCAAGATATTCTATATTCACCTGATGACATATCCCTGTTCCTGGAGGAACAATGCGTAAATTATTAAAACTCTTTTGCCCCCAATTCAAAAATTTGTAACGTTCAATATTACGATACATTTCAATTTTAACATTTTTGTCAAGAGAGTTTTTTTGACCAAAAGAATCTACCTGTACAGAGTGATCAATTACTAGGTCTACTGGAACAAGGGGGTTAATTCTCATTGCATCTTTACCAATGTCTTCCATAGCATTACGCATGGTAGCCAAATCAACAATTGCTGGAACGCCAGTAAAATCTTGCATTAAAACCCTTGATGGATAAAACTCTATAGGTTTACCAGTGTTATTTGTATAGTCTAATATATCTGCTAAACATTTCTCATCCCCATTACTTTTTCTAAGATAATTCTCTAAAAGTATTTTAATAGAGATCGGCAAAGAATCAATATTGTATGACAATGAGTCACACGCAGCTCTTAGTGAATAATAATGATAAGATTCTACCCCTATCTTTTTTACCCTTTCATACATCCTTGGCACCTCTATCTATGTAACAATCACAATAATACATTAAAAAATAATATAAAAATATGACAAAATGTTAATAATATTTTTTCAACTAATCAATATTATAATTAAAAAATCAATAATTCTTAAAAAGAACTAGAAGATTTAATACCTAATGTCACAATTTATTTAATAAATCATAGGATAAAAAGTTTAAAAAACCATACACTTTATGCTGAATAAGATATACACTTCTTCTTTTTTGATATTATGATTTAACAAAATTTGATTTATTCTATATTAAATAAAAAATGCTAAACATATTAGAAAACATAAAATATGAAAATTTCATAATAAATAATCATAATTATCATTTAGCAATCTATGATATAAACACAGACAAAAAATATACTGATGTTGCACTAATGCTACATGGGGTGGATGGCTTATCTCACGATTTTGATTATCTAGTTGATGAATTAGCTAAGAAAAATTATAGAATCATACTAATAGATATCTTTGGCAGAGGAAGAAGCTCTCACTTACAAGAAGCAAAATTATATAACAATAGTTTCTACGTTGACATCATAAAAGAAGTTATCAACAGACTAAAAATAAAAGAAGTCGATTTATTTGGCACATCCATGGGGGGAATTTTAGCAATAGAAATGTGTGCAAGATTCAAAAATATGATAAAAAGAATCATTCTCAATGATGTAGGACCATATATAAAAGCAGATAAACAATTTAGGTTAGCAAAATTCTTTAATACAATACAAACAGAATTTGAAGATTACAATGATTGCTGCTCATTTTTGAAAGATATGTATCAGCATACCGGTATTAAAGGAAAAGAACAATGGCTACATTTTTTTAAATGTAGAACAATATACAGAAAAGGAAAATATACACTGCATTTTGATAAACAAATATTTCATACTTTCTTAAAATACGCAGAAGAAATGAAAGATATAAATTTATGGCATTATTGGAATAAAATAGATGATAATGTCAAAATATTAGTTCTAAGGGGTAATTTATCGCCTATATTAGAAAAACAAACACTAAATAAAATGCTCGATAAAAAAAACTGCGAAGCTCATACTTTTCCTAAAGTATCTCATGCTCCCATGCTCTCAACTAAAGATCAATTAGATGTGATATTAAATTGGCTAGATTAATTCTATCAATTAATCCTTAATATCTCTCCAAACACTCTTATTCACTTTGTACAACAAGACGCTCAAAATCAGCAAGAATACCATTATCTTTAAACCCAATTTTTTACGAGATTCCATCTCTGGTTCAGCTGCCCATTGTAAAAAATTCACAACATCATATGCCATCGTAGAAATAGAAGCTTCGGTCATATCAGGGTAAGTGACTATGCCTTCAATCAAAGGAGGTGCCATAGAAAGAGCTCCTCCTTCAAAATAAGGGTTTTCATATAACCCCTCTTCATTGGGATCCGTAGTGGTATACCCCGTCAGCAAAGAATATAGATAATTTGCACCATTGTGTCTTGCTTTAATAATTAATGAAAGATCTGGTGGTACAGCACCATTATTTGCAGCCGCAGCAGCCTGTTTATTTTTATAAGGAGATGGAAAATAATCATATATTTCTCCCTTTCTAGATTGCACTTCACCGCTATCATCTATTGCATCATCAAATTCGTAAGAAGAAGCAATAGCCTTTACAAAATCTTCCGGCATCCCAATCTCCTTAAGATTCCTAAAAGATATGCGATTTAAACTATGACAAGAAGAACACACTTCTTTGTATACTATATAACCACGATTTATACTATTCTTATCAAATTTACCTAATACCCCATTAAACGACCATCCCAGCGATATCGGCTTTTCTTTTCCTTCTTCAGCTTTCAAAATATTTACTGAGCAAATCAACAAAATAAAGAAAAAAGTGTAAATACTAAATCTCAACATACTTACAAAACCCATTAACATCTTTTCATAGAATCACTTACCGAATTAGGCAATTCAAGAGTTTTCTCAAATTTAGGCAAAATAGGCAAAATAATCAAAAAATAAGCAAAATAATAAACTAAAGAAAGCCTAGATAAACTTAAAAAAGGTTCTTTTGCTTCTTGCCCACCTAACCACATTAAAAACAAGAAATTTAATGCAAATATTATATAAAAAATACAAAAAGTAGGCCTATAATTACCACTTCTGATTTTAGATCTATCTAATATAGGTAAAAACACCCACACGACAATAGCGGCAATCATTGCTATAACTCCACCTAATTTATTAGGAATAGCTCGTAATATTGCATAAAAAGGTAGAAAATACCACTCAGGTACTATATGTGAAGGCGTAACTAAAGAATCGGCTTCAATATAGTTATCCGGATGCCCTAAATAATTTGGAGCAAAAAATACAAAAACAAAATATACAATGAAAAATATTGCAAAGCCAAAACTATCTTTTGCAGTGTAATAAGGATGAAAAGGTACAGTATCTTTCTTATCTTTTATTGATACTCCTGTTGGATTATTTGAGCCAAAGGTATGCAAAGATGTCAAATGTAAGAACACAATGGCACACAATATGAAAGGAAGCAAATAATGCAATACAAAGAATCTATTCAACGTGGGATTATCAACAGTAAAACCTCCCCAAATCCAAGATACTATACTATCTCCAACTAATGGTATCGCAGAAAAGAGATTTGTAATAACTGTCGCACCCCAATAACTCATCTGGCCCCAAGGCAATACATAGCCCATGAATGCAGTTGCCATAACAACAAGGAATATAATAACGCCTAAAATCCATAACAGTTCGCGCGGTGCCTTATATGATCCATAATAAAAACCCCTAAATATATGAAGATATAGCACGACGAAAAACATTGAAGCTCCATTAGAATGCGCATATCTAATTAGCCAACCAAAATTAACGTCTCGCATTATATGCTCAACGCTAGCAAAAGCACCTTCTGCACTAGGATTATAATGCATTGCTAAAAACAGTCCGGTTAATATCTGTATAACTAGAACAATTCCAGCAATGGACCCCATGTTCCAGAGATAATTAAGATTCTTAGGAGCCTTAAAAAACACATAATGATCAACAAAATATGAAACAATCGGCAAGCGATAATCTATCCACCCTAAAATTCCTTTAAACCTAGAATTTTCACTATCCTGAGACATCAAACACTCCTATAAAAATTATTTTTTATCTTCTTGTTTAGCACCAATCAATATTCTATTATCATCCATAAAATAGTAATCAGGGATATCAAGATTTCTCGGTGCAGGCCCCATCCTAATTCTACCTGATAAATCATAATGAGAGCCGTGACAAGGGCAAAACCACCCTCCATAATCTCCCTTATTTTCTATTGGGATGCACCCCAAATGAGTGCAAATACCAACCACAACAAGCCATTCTTCTTTCCCTTCTTTAACTCTAGCAGAATCAGTTTCTTTATCTATTAAATCATTTATTGGAACTTTTGACATCTCACTTATTTCTTCAGAGGTGCGTCGCCTTATAAAAACAGGCTTCCCTTGCCAAACAACTTTGATGACTTGTCCTGGCTTCACATCACTCAAATCAACTTCTTTTGTTGCAACTGCAAGAACATCTGCTGACGGATTCATAGAATTTATCAATGGCCAAGTGGCAGATACAACACCAAAGCCTGCCATAGCCATACTGGTAAGAACGATAAAATCCCTTCTTTTAGTCTTCATAACGATAACACACTATAAACAAGCTAATATATTTAAAATCGGATTCCCAAAGTGGTCGTAAGACTTTAGAATAAAATAAATCATCAATTGTTGCAATAAAAATGTTAGATTAAATTAATATATTTATTGATTAACACTAACTTTATATTTAAATGATGCTATATTGAATGACATATAAAATCTTTTGGATATTTTTTTCAAATGGCAGGATATGATACTTGTAATGATAGAGAAAATAGTATTATTATTCTTCACTTTGAAGGAAAGACAAATCAAAACCATATAAATAAAAATTACGATGTAAATTTTGCGCAATGAACATATTAATGATAAATCTTTTAGCACCAATGCTTTCTGTTCCAATATCCTTAATAATTAAAAACGGCAAATTGAGGCTTTTTTGTAATGTTTTGATAGGTTGTGTGCTACTATATTTTACATTTATTCTTTTGCAAGATTTTCTAAATCAGAGAATTTCTGTATTTTTTATAAAAAAAAATTTCCTACCAGGCATTTCTATACTGATGTATCCAGATATCATAAGTATTGTATTTACCTCCCTA
Organism: Anaplasmataceae bacterium AB001_6; assembly: GCA_020002265.1. NCBI lineage: Bacteria > Pseudomonadati > Pseudomonadota > Alphaproteobacteria > Rickettsiales > Anaplasmataceae > Candidatus Mellornella > Candidatus Mellornella promiscua. Next base: position 195,081 of record CP048228.1, on the reverse strand, counting down.
ATATCGATTTTATTGATTCCAGCAACCATCTATTCTCATTTTTACATGGAAAAACACTGTAAATCTGCGCCTATTCTTATGTCAAGATTTTTTGCTCTTTTTGCAGTAGCAATATCTAGTTCTATAGGAGTTGCTCTGTCTGGTAATTTATGGACTTTATTTATATTCTATGAATTATTAACTGTCTGCACATATCCGTTAGTTACTTTTGATAGAAAAGCTGTACATTTAAAATCTGGAAAAACATATATTAATGTTCTTATGGGAACTTCCATGGCTTTATTGATGCCAGCAGTAATCATTATTTGGCAATTTAATGGAGCTGATTCATTAATTTTTGGAAAAGATATGAAGGTGGTAATTCCTAACATATTGATGCAATTAACTTTATTTCTCATGATTCTTTATGGATGTAGCAAAAGTGCTCTATTTCCATTTAGTTCTTGGCTCCCAAAAGCGATGACTGCTCCTACTCCTGTTAGTGCTTTATTGCATGCTGTTGCAGTGGTAAAAGCAGGAGTTTTTAGCATCATGAAAATAACATATTATGCATTTGATATGCATAAAGAGGAATTGCAAATAACATTAATGGCGATAACGATAATAACCATAATTTTTGCATCAATGGAAGCAGTACATAAAAAGCAGATAAAATCCATACTCGCTTATTCTACTATAGGTCAATTATCATACATATTGATGATATTTGCTTGTTTTGGAGAAAAAGGCTTAGCTGTAGCTCTTTTATATATGATTCTGCATTCAATGGCTAAAATAACTCTCTTTTTTACTGCAGGTGCAATATACATAAAGACTGGTTATAAATATGTTGGAGAAATGAAAGGCTTAGCAAATAGAATGCCGACAACTTGCGTTATCTTTTCCATCGCTGCTTTTGGTATAATTGGGATTCCTCCTACTGCAACGATATGGGCAAAATATATGATGTTTAGTGTTGCACAAAGTAAAATAATACTTATGGCGCTAACAATAGGTTTTAGCACGCTTATGAGTGTGTTATATTTCTTTCCCATAATCCATAATTTCTTCTTTGGTATCAGTAAGATAAAATATGATAAAAATGAACCTCCGGCCTTGATGTTGTTTTCTTATGGGTGTACTTGTGCTATTCTAGTGATCATGTATTTCTATCCTGCATTAACAGCAAAATTTATTGATTTTGTTATCAACAATCAAGATATCTACAAATAGATAATTTGTTGCAGATGTTATAAATTAAAAAAAGTAATTATTTCAGGAGTTTTGTATGGTAAAATTTGAATATACCTACGATTACAATTTAGTCAGCAAGGTAACTGAAATGGAAAGCGGGATACTTATAGCTATCTCGATTGATAATTTTCCATACATTGTATCTAACGATAATGTTAGTCGTGATTATGAAGATTATGTTATAAAAATACAAGAAGTACTTTCTGAGCATTTGAATGCTACCGTGATTAGGCATTCTGACCATGTTTTCTTCATATTAACTGAACAAGAAATTTCAGTACATAACGAAGTTTTTCCACTGATTAGAAATTTTAATAATCAGGAAGGTCATAATATATTTTTAAAATGTGTTTTAGGATATTGCATATTCTCTTGCAATCAAAAGACCACTAACACTCACCCGATATCAAACGCTCTGGCTGCTTTAAAATTTGCTACAAAGACAAATGTATTCTGTGTTAATTATGATGATTATGCATCTCATTTTCACCTTGATGATACAAAAAATAACCATGAGTTACCAAAATTTATATCTTCTGCAATTGATTCAGGCTCTTTAGTTATGTATGCAAGGCCAATAATTGATATCCACAATGGAAAAATAGAAATGTATGAAAGTTTTCTATCAATCAAAGATTTACCTAAGCAAAAAAAGATTAGAGAAATAGATATAATACGCTCTGCTGAAGAATTTAACTTGATTGGAATATTAGATAACATAGCGTGCAAAATGGTAAGAAATCAAACAGCTCATGATGCAAACAATAAATTTATTACAAAAATATCCCTAAAAAGTTGTATAAGTAACTATTGGCTTACAGATTTTTTCAGTAATATACAAGATTTACCATTAGCTAAGCGTATGGTAATTGAAATACATGGAGAATATAGTCACTACAATAAAAAAGAGATTGTATCTTTTATCAATAAATTGAAAGATCTGGGATGTAAAATAATGTTTAATACGTCCGGTATTGCTATAGGTAGAATGACAGAGATACTAAATTTGAGAGTAGATTTTGTTAAGATAGATGAGAGATTAATAGAAGATATAGAGAATAATCCGGTAACACAGAATATTGTTAAATTTTTATCAGATTTTTTCTATAGCATAGGATCAAATGTTATAGCAACTGGCATCACAAATGATACCCAAGTAGAAATATTAAAGAACCTTAAAATACAATATCTACAAGGCCCTCTATTTGGAAAAGAAATCCCTATAGATCAGCTTTTATAGATGAGCTCTAAATTTACACAAAGAAGACTTGTATAAACATCCTATCCGCGCAGTACTTTAGCAGGTTCTATTCTGGTTGATTTATAAACTGGAAAAGTTAAAAATATGATTGTTAACAAAAAGGAATATATCCCGATTATCATTATATCATCTGTTTTAATTAATATGGGGATTTGTTCTAAATCATAGATTTTTATATCGATAATCTTAAAGCCAAATCTATTTGATACAAATGCAACGATAGAATTTACATTGACTGCAACACAGAGCCCAAGTAATACTCCGATAGAAAATCCGACAATATGTAGAATTACTCCACATAACATAAAGATGATAAATATACTAGATCTTTTGGCCCCAAAAGCTCTAAGGATAGCAATATCTTTCATTTTTTCTCTAATCATAATCACGATACAAGAGAACACATTAAAGATAGAAATCAAAATAATCATGAAAAGTACTATTTTCATCAATTGACGCTCCAAAGCCATAGCACGACAAAATGATTTATGTCGTTCAAACCAATTAGAAATAACTAGATGATCAAACATACTAATCAATTTAGTTTGTGTTTTGGCAATATCATCATTTTCATATAAAAAGATTTCAATTCCATCTGTTACATTTTCTTTTTCTTTAAATAGAATCTGAGCATTTCGTAGATTAATATACGCATAATTCTCATTGATATCTTTGACATTAGCATCAAAGAAACCTGCAACAATTAATTGCTTCATTGTTGGAAAGATTCCAGAAGGGGTTTGTATCATAACAGGAGAAATGATATTCACTTTATCTTCGACATCAACACCCAAAAGGGATGCCATATCATAGCCGAGAATTATCCCATTTTCTAAAAGCTCTTCCTTAAAATCAATCAATTTTTCAGATAAATTCTGAAATTCTTGAATATTAATTCCTTTTATTATTGCTCCTCGTGGATGACGTGCATCGCTGCTAATAATAGCTTGTCCTTCTATGTATGGAATTGAATATTTGATAGTATCAATTTTATTTAACTCTGACTTAATATCATTATAATCTTCCATTTTATGTTCATAGCTATCCATTTTTATTTGACCGCTAATATTAATAAAGATATTTTGTATCTCATTAGAGATGCCATGCATTACTGCTAAAACTACGATCAGAACAGCAGTGCCAATTGCTATTCCCACTAATGATGTAAAAGCAAGGAAACCTTGTGCTCCTTTCATTCTTAAATAATGTAGAGCAAGTAATAACTCAAAATTCTTTAGCATGATAAAATTGGAAAATCATCTTAATATGATGCAGGAAAATTACATTTCATACAAGATGTCCTATGTTAAACGCTATTGTCACAAATTGTTTATTATTGTAAAATCAGTTGATCGGTGTGGTTTTTGTAGATGAATGATTTAATTATTGCTGGCAATTATGCTAGAGTCATCCTTGGTAAATATGGAGAAGAGATAATAAGAGAATTGGAAAAATTCTGTTCTTTATTAAGTGATTCTGAGTTGTTAAGAGACTTTCTTAATAGCACTCTTATTGGAAAGGAAGAAAAAGAATCTCTCTTAAAAAAGATAGTCAATGATAAAAAATTGTTAAAATTACTTCTCTTGTTAAATCAGAACAAAAAAATGTATATTGTCTCTTTATTGATGAAACAATTGACATATATTAATTTGAAATTGAAAGGTGTAACAAAATTAACCATTGAGTCTTCTCGTAAACTCAGCGATGAAACTGTGTCAAAAGTACAGGATGGTTTTGTTAAGAAGGTAAAAATTAGAACATTTGTTGAGCAAAAGCTTAATAGTGCATTAGGCAGCGGTTTTATTGCCTACACTGATAATTATGTTATGGATGCATCACTAAATAATCTTATCAGTAAAATAAATGAGCGCTGTAAAATATCGATAAGGAAATCTTTTGGTGCTATATAAATCATAATATTTTAATTGGGTGTTACAAATATGGATCTTAAAATATCAGAAATAGAAAGTATTATTAGAGAGCAATTTCAAGATAATCCTGTATCGATAGATGTAGAAGAATGCGGTCGCATAATCTCTGTAAAAGATGGAGTTGTTGTAATCTATGGGATGAAGAACGTTGGTTTTGCTGAGCTCATAAAAATTGATGATAAGCACAATGCCATGGTGCAAAAAATAACAGAATTATCTGTTGAAGCTACTCTTTTTTGTAAAGACTCTGAAGTACAAGAGGGGATGATAGCCAAAAGAACTAAAGAAGGTGTAAAGGTGCCTGTAGGAGAAGCTGTCATTGGTAGAGTTTTGGATCCATTGGGCCATGAACTAGATAATCATGGTTCCATTGAAACTGATATTTATGATTATATAGAAAAGAAAGCTCCTGGTGTAATGGATAGAAAATCTGTACATGAACCTCTACAAACAGGGATTAAAGTTATTGATAGTTTGGTGCCAATTGGTAGAGGGCAACGTGAGCTAATAGTTGGGAATAGACAAACTGGGAAGACATCTATAGCTATAGATACAATATTGAACCAAAGAGCAAAAAACAAATCTCGAAGCAAAAAAGATAAGATGTATTGTATATATGTTGCAATAGGGCAAAAATGTTCATCTATTGCGAGAACTATAGAGGTATTAAGGTCTGAAGGAGCGATGGATTACACTACTATAATTGCTGCAAATGCATCTTCACCTGCTACTTTACAATATATAGCTCCATACACAGCTTGCACTATGGGAGAATATTTCAGAGATAATGGCATGCATTGTCTGATAGTATATGATGATCTATCTAAGCATGCTGTAGCCTATAGAGAAATATCTCTATTATTAAGAAGGCCCCCAGGCAGAGAAGCGTATCCTGGTGATGTATTTTATTTACATTCTAGATTACTTGAGAGAGCTGCGAAAATGTCTGATGAACGTGGTGCAGGTTCTTTAACAGCTTTACCAATAGTAGAAACACAAGCTGGAGATATTTCTGCTTATATTCCAACAAACGTTATTTCAATAACAGATGGACAAATATTCCTAGAAACAGAATTATTTAACAAAGGTGTTAGACCAGCACTTAACGTTGGAACGTCTGTTTCTCGTGTTGGATCTGCAGCACAAACAAAAGCAATGAAAAAAGTTTCAGGAAGCTTGAAGTTAGAATTAGCACAATTTAGAGAAAAAGAAGCATTTTTACAGTTTTCTTCTGATATGGATGATGTAACTAAAAGATTGCTAAAAAGAGGTCAAGTATTAACTGAATTGTTGAAACAAGGCGCTCATAGTACAATGAACGTTGCGGAACAAGCTGTAACAATACTTATGGGTACTAGTGGTTCGTTGGATGATATGCCAGTTGAGTTAATCTCTGATATAGAACAACAGGCTTTGTTATATCTGGAATCAAATGAATCGGATATGATGAACGAAATAGAAGAAAAAGGAGATATAGTAGACAGAGAAAAGGTATTAGCAGCAATTGAGAAATTTAAAGCATCTTACGCAAACAAAACATAAGAGAACAAGAAACTTAATGCTACTGCATAATGTTATGAAATAGCATTAAGTTATATCTTGATCTTGCTATCTGCTATTGAGTGCTGCTGTGAAAATTGGATATCAATATATCTCTCTTTCCGTTACTCTGCTGGGGTCCTATTATCTCTTTTCTTTCCATTTCTTCTATTAAACTAGCGGCACGGTTAAAGCCAATTTTCAATCTACGCTGAATGTATGAAATAGAAGTCCTCTTTTCTTCAAGAATTATTTTCACAGCTTGAGCGAACAATTCATCTGATTCTGTATCATTCACATTCATCAAATCATTATTTATTCCTAGATCATTATTAGTTGAATATTGCATTAAGACATCTTCTGAAGCATCGTCAGAGAATTGAGAATTAAGGTATTCCACAATATTTTTGACCTCAGTATCACTGACAAATGGCCCATGTATACGCTTTAATCCTCTTCCTGGAGACATATATAACATATCCCCACGGCCAAGCAATTGTTCTGCTCCCTGTTCACCAATAATAGTACGACTATCAATACGGGATGAAACAGCAAAACTAATTCTAGTAGGGAAATTTGCTTTAATAACACCTGTGATAACATCAACTGAAGGTCTTTGTGTTGCCATAATAATATGAATACCCGAAGCCCTAGCCATTTGCGCTAAGCGCTGTAAATAAGATTCAATCTCTTTTCCAGCAACGATCATCAAATCTGCCATTTCATCTATTATTACAACTATAAAAGGCAATGCTTTTCTTTCGATAGAAACTGTTTCAAATACCCTATTACCAGTCATTTTATCAACTTTTTTTAACACACGTCGCTGAATGAATTCACCTTCTGATTTATCATTTGTAATAACAGAGTTATACCCCCCAATGTTTCGTACTGAAAGCACAGACATTAATTTATACCTACGTTCCATTTCCTGTGTGAGCCATTTAAGGACAATTACTGCTTTTTTAGGTTCTGTAACAACAGGCGTCAAAAGGTTAGGGATATTATTGTAAACGGAAAGCTCAAGCATTTTAGGATCTATCATGATAAACCGACATTGTTCTGGAGTTAAGCGATATAGCAAAGACAATATCATTGCATTAACAGCAACAGATTTTCCTGATCCGGTAGTTCCAGCTACCAATAAATGTGGCATTTTTGCCAAATCTACTACGATAGGCTTCCCATCAATTGATTGTCCTAAAGCTATTGGTAATTTATATTTAGAAGCACAATATTGTTCTTGTGCAAAAAGCTCCCTTAGATAGACTGTCTTTCTGATATCATTCGGTAGCTCTATTCCAATAGCATTTTTACCCGGAATAACAGAAATTCTAGCCGATATTGCGCTCATAGAACGAGCTATATCGCCGGCCAAAGAAATAATTCTAGCAGATTTGGTTCCTGCTTCTGGTTTTAGTTCATATAAAGTAACAACAGGACCAACACTAACATTTGTTATCTTCCCTTTAATACCAAAATCTAATAATACATTCCCCAGATAAGCAGCCTTATCTTCCATTACTTTAACGTTTTGATTGATTTCTCTTTTCTTATCTAAAAAGTTCAAACTAGGTAATTCAAATTTACTAACATCATATGTTTTATTTGCAAAATGTTTATTTGCAGCACAGTCTGTATCATCTACATCTTCATCACATTCTTCTAATTCCTCTTGTTCGATATCTTCATCTTCTATTTCATCAGGTTGTACATCAGAGATATTCTCATAATTTTTTTCTTCTTCTCTATGATTATTATTATCATCATAGATATCTTTTATGTCATCATAATTATCATCAACTTCTTCTTGATATAAATCAGAATCATTGTACTCATTTATAATTTCATCGTCAGAGCAATTAATGTTTAAAGGCTCTTTAGATCTTTTTTTTTTTGCTAATAGAGAGAATATCAATGCATAAAAAACATACATCATCTTGTACAATCTTTTTGTACAGAATAAAATACAAAACGAAATAAAATTAACAATAGCAATTGTATATTTTATGCTTGTATGAAATACAGAAATAAATGCATCAGACAGCTGTTTAAAGATAATAATATTAGATAAGCAGAATAAAACAGGAGAGCAATAATGTATATATGTTTTAAATACAGATAGAGAATCCATATAGGTTAAAAAACCAAATATACCTGCATAATTGGAATATAACCAATTTTCATCAATATTTTCGTAATAAGTGAAGAAAAAATAGCTACTACATAGTGCAAAATAAGTAGCAATATATTTAATATTTCTGCTTCTTTGAGAATAAAAAGCGTTCACAAGAGTTATTGCTAGAGCTATCGAATAAAGCCCAAAATACTGAAAAGATATATCAGCTATCACAGCACCTAATATTCCTCCTAAGTTGGTTATTTCATCACTAGATATGACATTAACGGCACTATCTTGTGAGCTATAAGTCAGTAAACTAACAAAAAAGTAAGTAAAAAGTACACAAACAGCTATTTTACGTATATAATAAGTAATTCTACGCGATATCATAAGAATTTTTTGAATCACTAAGTAGCGGTATATAAAGATATAGAGGCATTCTTCCTAAAAAGGAAACAGCAACCATGAGTAAATATATAGCAAAAATGAAACAAATACCACATATTAAATCACTAAAAATAAGCAGCTTTTTATATATTTCTCTTATCATCTCTGCAGTTATATTTATTGATCAAATAAGCAAGCTTTTTATTACTGAACATTTTCAAATCAGTGAAAGTAAAACAATAACAAATAATTTTGCTATTACATTGGCTCTAAATAAAGGAATCAGTTTTGGCATGTTATCTGAAGTAAAAAATGCCTCTCAGTATATTCTAGGTATAACTGCAATATGTTTATCTGGAATTATACTAATAATATTGAGAGAAGAGAGAATGGTTATAAAATATGCCTTATCTGTGACATTAGGCGGTGCGATATCTAACCTGATTGACAGAATAAGAATTGGGGAAGTGATAGATTTCATTGATCTACATTATGATAAATTTCATTATCCAGTTTTTAATATAGCAGATATATGTATAACGCTCTCTATAATATTTGTAACAATAAGAAGTTGTAAATAAACAGTATATACACTATCATCAATAGATTTATATCAATTAAAAATAGAAAAATGCATCAATATAAAAATCACTAAAATGTTTAATAAGCTTTTTTTTGTTGAAGTCTTAATAACACTAATAATATTGCATACAACGCCTATAGACGCTACAGATCTTCGTGTTTTTAATATAGATAGCAATGACGAAAATGTCATTACAAATCTTATAAAAGGCACAAATTACGAAGAAAAAAGAGTAAGAGTTTCTTTGTTCAATTGTGGTTATAGTCAAGAGAATGAAAGCAATAATGGTATCACTTTTCTGTTGATGAAAGCCTTTGAGAACTGTGACACCATAAAGTGGTCTAGAGAGAAGATATCAGAGATTACGAATAAACACAATATAGAGATCATATATGGATACGGATTGGATGACATATATTTTGAATTCATATTCAAAGACAAGGCGCTATTTCAAAATATCATCCCCGAATTAATTAACGAAATTATATACGATCTACACCTTGATGTAGAAAGGATCAAAAAAATTAAAGAAATAGCAAAGATAGAATGCCAAGATAGAAATAATCTCCTAGAACCAATAAACACTCTGATGCAAAAAATATTTCAAGAACACCCTTATATGTTAAAAAAATATGGCACTGTCGAAACAATAGAAAACCTCAATATGCAACAACTAGATGATTTTTTAGCAGCAACACATAACAGAGAGAAATTAGTAATAACTATAATGAGTAATGATATCTCTGAGGCAGAAGTGGTAAAATTAGTAGATAAGATATCAAAAAAACAAAACACCAAAAAGAACTACAGTTATCAACACAGTCAAATAGCAGATCTTGAGATCAAAGAAAATCTGACAAATTCTTCTGAATTCAACATAGTAAGTGATACAGGGAAATTATATTATATAATCCCTTTTGATAGAAGAAACGAAGATAGTGATTATCAATTCATGGTGATATTATCACTTATAATGCATTCTGTATATCAAGATATTCCATCTGAAATATCTGACATATCGCTAGATAAAAAAGTTTATTCCAAGGGAACATTTTATTTGATAACAATAGATCCAACAAGAGAAATAGATATTCAAAAGATAAAAGATAGAATTCGAGAGATAATCAGAAATATAGTAAAAATCGGCATTAACATTGAAAAATTCAAGGAAACTAAAAAATATATAATCCAAGAATTCTTAGAGTCCTTTTCTGAAACTGATCATATAATGTCAGAGATAGCAAATTTTTCACGTTTTCATAGGTACCAAAATTATATGGATAAATTTATAGAGAATGTTAGTCAAACTACAACAAGCAATATAGAAAAAAGTGATTCAACTAATTTACTACTGTATTATCTTTAGTTGTATTATAGCAAGAAAAATCTTTTGCATCATGATATCGAAGTTCCAATTTATTTGTGATAATAGTAGGCAATATAACAGGTTGAACGTCATCATTGGAATATAAAAGACTATGATATACAGCAACATTTTCTAATACACGCATAACATAATTTCTGGTTTCACTAAAAGGAATAAGCTCTATCCAATTAATCATCTTATCTATGTCACCACTTTCAAATAATTCTTTATTATCATTAATCCATTTATCAACTCTGTGACGACCGGCATTATAAGCCGCAATAACGGGTACTATTCTTCCAGAATAATAATTACCAAGATCAATCAAATGATTGGTTCCACACCAAACATTGCAATTTGGATCGAAAAGATTTACCTGATCATGAGTTAATTTAGCTCCTGATTTATTTCTGATAACTTCGCCAGCCGTCATTGGCATAAGTTGCATTAAACCTCTTGCGCCTGCTGGGCTAATGGCCATATGATCAAAACTACTTTCTTGTCTAGATAAAGCATAGACTAGGCTAACAAAATATGAATAATACTTATGATCACGTCTAGAAAAATTAAACATCTCACCTTCATAAGGGTATAGATGGGAAATATGAATAATATTTTTATTAAGATAAAGATCCTTTGCGACAATTAAACCCAAATACTTATTATCCGTCATTGATGCAATCTTAAATATTGAATCATAATCGTAAGCTGCCATATCACCGGTATGCAAAGCTATTCGATCCATCAATATCTTTAATAAACCATTTTCTTTTAAAGCAGATAATATGTAGATATTTTTATATAGAACTCCACGAACATAATTAACTTTGCCAATATTACCTTTGGAAATATCAACTTTCTTTATCAATTCATAATTGTCTTTAAAAGATAATGAGTGCACATTTCCCAATTTCTGTAATGCCAATTGACCATAAAAGGTATTGGGATAGTTAGCAGCTTTTTTATATTTTTCATAAGATGTCAATTTATCGCCCAATGCATCATATGATCTAGCAAGCCAATATAAACCTCTGGATTTTGATATAGCACGATTTGATTTTTCTACTATCACAGTAAAGTGCCTCCTAGCGAGAGAAGGGTTATCAAGATATTCCAAAGCAACCCAGCCAGCCAGCCACTCCATTTCTACCATATCCCCTCCTGATTCAAAAGGATTAGCAGATGTCAGAAAATATGCATCCTCGTATAGCTCTGTTATGTTATTGTACAATATGTTTCTAACGTATATTTTACGTAAATTAGAAAAATTAACCCCTGAAGACCAATCAATCGGCAATTTCTTGAAGATAGCTACACCATCTTTATATAATCCACGCTCCTTGCACCACAAAAGATAAGAATAAGATAACTCTTTATTCATTAAAGCATATTTTTTAATCTTCGCTAAATCACCTACCGTAACATCATTTTTTGCTAATTTATCACGCATATAATCATATCCACCAATATAAGAGTACGATAAATTATCATTTGAAGCAGATTTGATGGTTTCATTTTTTTTGCTATTAATGCTAACAATTTTTGGGCAATTCATAAATATTTTTCGTATGGAAGCATTGTTAGCTAGCGGAAATGATTTATACTGCGAAACATTCACAGTAAGTTCCTCTATTAATTTTTGATCAAATTCCGAAACACTATAAGATTCATTATTTTTAGATAAATAAGATAAATAAGAAGAATATAACCAGTATACCAATTCGCTGAATGCAGGATCTTCCATCTTTTTGGTCTCTGTAACTGCTTCATCCCACTGACAACTATAAACCTTATTTAGAACAGAAGAGTATGATTCAAATGAATTTATATTATTCGATGATAAAAGACTCTCTACATTATCGTGCGCAGAAAGATATTTTAAGCCGCAAGGTACCTCAAAACTAAATAGAGGTACAGACTCAAATAGAAACACACTCAGGAAAAATAAGCAATAAGAAATCTTACAAGGCAAAGACACTTAAAAAAAACCTATAGAACACAGACACCCTTAAAAATACACACTGAAAGATAATAAAGCATGAATACAGAAGACAACAAAACTAAAAGCTTTATTATCCACTTTCTTGATAAGGCTATAATGTTTCCATAAAAATAAGAAAATCTATCTTTTAGAGAACTGGAACCTTTTTCTAGCTTTTTTACGACCGTATTTTTTGCTTTCAACCACCCTAGAATCCCTAGTTAAGAAACCAGAATTTCTCAAAACAACACGGTGATCATCATCCATAATAGCTAATGCTCTACTAAGGCCAAGTACAATAGCACCACTTTGCCCTGTAGTACCTCCTCCGCTAACTGCTACCTTCACATCAAAGCCGCTCGCAAGTAAATTAACAGTTCTAAAAACAGTTAATACATTTCTAACATCGTATTCATGTACAAAATATTTATCAAGTAACAATCCATTCACGACAAAATTACCGCTACCTTTAACTATCCAGACTTTGGCAACAGAAGATTTTCTTCTTCCTGTTCCATAACAGTCACCAGATTTTGCTAAAAAAGATTTCCCGACTTTTCTTACCTTAACCGTCTTATCACTAACCACTTACGACCCTCCTCGCATTCTTAACATTCAAAGACTTAAAATCAACAACCATAGGCTTCTGAGCTTCATGTTTATGTTTAGATCCAGCATAAACTTTAAGATTACTTAATCTATGACGACCCATTGGAGTATTTCCAAGCATACGCTTAACAGCCAATTTCAACAAACGTTCTGGGTTCTTTCCAGCTATTATTTTTTCAGGAGTTGTACTCTTAAGCCCTCCTAAATATCCTGTATGTCTGTAATACACCTTATTTTTCATTTTTTTTCCTGTTAGATGTAATTTTTCAGCATTAACAACCACAACATTATCACCACAATCTAGAAAACTGGTATAATGAGGTTTATTTTTACCTTTCAAAATGCTTGCAATATAAGCAGCTAATCTACCTAAAACTGCCCCTTCAGCATCTATTTCTATCCAATTTTTTTTAACATCCCGCACACTAGGCACATAAGTCGCCATCGACTTTATAAAAACCATACAACTACTCTTTCTTCTCTCTATAAATAATCACAAAATTATTATCTGGCTCCCCGAAGCAATATCTGATATAGGGAGGATTAATATTCACAATTCAAAACAACAAACTCACTAAAATAACTGAGCGTGCTAAATGAAAACAAGCCAACCATAATGTTATATTTACTAATAGTAATTGTCAAATCAAACCATAAATTCTTTCTTATATTAATTTAATAAAAATTAGTGAATATCGCGATCTTTTCATGAAAAAATATATTTTCATGAAAGTTGATCAAGAATAGGGAATAAAAATAGTCAGTTCAAAATTAAGCTAGTGTATCAATCTTGAAGATTGATATATCATATTCTTTAATTTATTCATCATAGAATTGTGACAGTATTGACAAATTGTAAGTAGAAGATAGAATGTAGTTTACACCTTCTATCTACTATACGAAAGGTGCTTACTTTGAACTATGGATGGGTCTTTTAGTGATCAACTTTTTTGTGATTAATTGTTATGAAGCTAATTGATCTTTTTATTGTTGATTATTGTCTTATTGTTGACGTTTGATCTATTTCTTAATGAAATGAAAATAAATCGATCGGTAGTTTATGTTGTTGCGAAAGGACGTTTTCTGCCTCTATTTTTAGTCTAATATCGGGATTTATTTTCTATTTCTATATATAGCAGTGATCTGCGTGTTATTGTTTTCTAGTAAAATGTTGCTAGCAATGTATAAATAGGATCTTTGATTATAAGGTATCAATTTTATGGAAGAAAATATTAAAACTAAAATAGGCGTTAAAAAAAATATTCTTGCTATTACATCCATCGTATTGTTCTGCTGTTTGTTTTCTTTTACTTCTATTGGAATTGTTGAAGCTGCTCAAGATGAGTTAACTTTGAGAGCTGCAATAAAATCTGCAATGGAAAACAATAAAAGTTTAAAAGCACAAGAACAAAATGCTATCTCTACACATAATAAATCCTCAGCTAGTAAATCTAGTGCTTTCCCCACAGCTTCTGTTGGATACAATAGTGAGTATTCTAGCTTTGATAGTAATCATGTTCTTAACCCAAATGGTAATCAGAGAAGTGAAAATACCACTTTGGGTATATCACAAGATTTAAATCTCCCAAAACATATAAGTAATTTTAAAGTTCAAAATTTGAATGCTAAGATTGCTGACCTAGAAGTAGAAGATAAAAGACAATCTGTAATATTGAGCACTATAAACGCTTATAATAAGGTGATAGCAACAAGGAATGAATTGAAGTTGTATTCAGAGAATGTTAATAGCTTTATGCAACATGTTAAAATGTCAGAAAAGCAATTGGAACTTGGAGAGATCTCTGCTAGAGAGATGGCTAAAGCTCAAGCGAAATTGAGTGAACAGATTTATAAGAAAGTAAACGCTGAAGGAAATTATGAAATTGCCAAAGAGGACTTTCATAGAATTACTGGTGTCTCTGCGACTGATAATATGACAATTGATGAATCTATCTCTGACCTTTTACCTAAAGAAAGCACAATGGATGATTTTAAAACTTTAGGAATAAGTAATAACATAGCCTTAAAGGTGCTAAGAGAGAAGAAAGATTTAGTTAAACATGCCGGTAGATTAGAAAAAGCAGGAATGTTTGGAAGTTATAGATTAACCGTAGGAAGTTCTATTCAATCTAATTCTTCTAGTGCTGGAGCAACTGGAGCAGATGTAGGTAAGGAATTTGTAAATTTATCATTATCTCTGCCTTTCTTTCAATCTGGAGCATTTTATTTCGTACATAAGAAAGGTGTATCTGATGTCGCTGCATCTGGTTATAATTATCATTTTGCATTAAATGCTACATTAAAAGATATTGCAAGTGACTATTTACAAGTAAAAGCTTCTGATAGTTCAATTAAAGCAACTGCTGATCTTGTAAAAGCCAAACAACTAGAGCTTAAAGCAACAAAAAGAGAAGTTGATTTAAAATTAAGAACTTTTATAGATGAATTGGATGCTCAAACTGATCTCACAGATGCGAAGTTACAATTAATGACTAGTAGATTGAACAAAATCTATTATAGTTATTCTTTGTTTATGAGATCACAAGGAGTTGAATCTATCAACCGAATAGTGTAAAGTTACGTGATTTATTATTAATATAATCTAGACTTTTTCGTATTATGTTCGTAAGATGTATTTTAAAGTTCTGAAATGAAGCTAAAGAAAGTTGATGAGAATCTTTTAAATTCAATAAAGAAAGTTATGACCAATAAAGGGAGGGATATCGATGATGAATCAGTTATCGATTTGACAGAAGTTGTTCATAGTGATATGAAAGACTTAACTTATGAACAGAAAAAGAATCAAATAAAATTACTTAGCGATATTAATGATTCGATAGCAATGTTGGATAATAAAGATAAAAAGAAAAAAAAAGGAAGTAATACTCCCGCAGATAGTGTTAATGAAGATACTCCGAAGGCTGTAAAAACTGAAGCGTCAAGTGAAATTGATAAAGCGAAATTAAAAGAGATCATCAAAAATACGCAAATAATAAACAGAGATAGAGATCGTAAAATGGACAGGGATGCAGAAAATCCTCGTTTAAAAGTATTTTTTAAAAATGTTCTCACCAAAGAAATTCAGGGAATATTACATGATAACCCTGCAGAACCCGAAAAATTAAGCAAGGAAATATTAGACTTACTACAGGATGTCATTGAGCGTGAAATTAAAGCATGGCTAAGCAACAATATAGAAGAGATGGCTCACAGAATGTTGCAAAACGCTATTGATGATATTACAGACTCCTAATTAGTATTCTATAACTACTATGAGGAAGGGTGTTAAATAAAATAGTTAGTACTATTTATCCCAATATGTGCTTTATCTGTGGTACATTATACAGATCGACAATATGTCTTGATTGTTATCGGAGAATTAGTTTTCTAAAAAATATCAAGTATTGCAGAATTTGTGGAAAGCTGTCTTTTTATCGAACATGTCATGAATGTGCTGTTCTTGATAAATATATTAATCCCAACAACATTCATTCTGTATTATTGCACAATGATGATTCAAATGTTGCTAGAAAAATCATATATAACTTAAAGAATACGAAAAACCCTCTTGTTATAGATATAATTGCACATTTTATGACACGTCACACTAGGGATATCTTAGAGAAGTGCGATTTAATAATCCCTGTACCTAGTACACTGCCAAAAAGAATATTAAGAGGTTATTGCCAAACGACCTTAGTAACGAATAAGATATGTAAAATACTGAGCATAAAAAAGCAAATAATATTCTATATAGAAGACATTCTAGTGCACAAGCTCAAAAAAGCATGATTTCTAGAAGCAATAGAACAGTCAACATCGGTAAGATTAAATATTGTGTATCGCATCCCGATAAATTGTACAACAAGAATGTTGTAATATTTGATGATACAATAACCACTGGTTTAACAATGCAAAAATGCTACTACCTTTTATCTCAATATGAATGTAAAAGCATTCATCTGACATCATTTTCCCGCACAATTATATCTTAATTATTTTTTTTGCAAGCTACATACAACGCTTCAGCACAACATCATAAATTGGATGCTCTACTTTTGTGACAAATGTTGGGTAAGAGGCCAACCACCCTATAAAGAATTTCTCATTATTAAAATCGCGGTCTATATCATACAGATTAACAAGAGCATAATACATATTATCACCGTAATCGTCCTGATATATACATCCATCAAATTTCAATATCAAATTATCGACCACACGTTCTTCATTCACTTCTAAAGAAATCACATTTCTCCGAGCACTAACTTTATTTAAAATTATGAATTCTGCTTTATTCATAAAGGTGTAATCTTCCGAATCACGCATATTATTGATTAACTCATCTTTACTTTGATTAAGTAAATCGTACATAATACTATCTTCAGAAAAGATCTCTTCAGCGAAACAAGAAGGGCAAGAGACTGTTAAAAAGGATATAACAATAGCGGAGTAGTAAATCAGTTTAGCAAACATAACTAGCTGTAGCTATAAATACTTCATAAGAACTTCATAAAAATACTAGAGACAACATCATCGATGCCAATAGCCTGTTTAGTATTATACACCACCGAACCTTCTTTTAGATATTCTTCTTCTTCACCTGTAAGAGGTTGAACATCCACATAATAATCTTTTATGATACCAGCCTGCTTTATTGCAAACAGACTATCTATTGGTATTTTATCCCACTTAGAATCAATCATCATATGGAAAATCACTGAGTAATCCTTGGGGTTTAATGTAAAATCTGTAACATATCCGACATCGACTCCAGATATTTTAATTTTTGCATTCACATTCATAGACTGTGAATTTTTGAATACCGCTGTTACATTATAGAATGAAGTGCTTTGTTCTTCCAAGGTATTTTTTGCGACTCTAGAAAACAACGTAACAACAATAAAAATGGCACAAGAGATAACCAACAATCCCAGAACGAATTCTAATTTTCTACTTATCATTATTTTCTACTTTCCAATAATCATATATGGAATTATTTTTAATGCGTTTATTTTGCTCAGAATCTGGCATAAAAGAATCTGTATCATTTGTTACATTTCTATGTCTTTCTATTTCCCAAGAAAATTTACGCGATACAACATCAACTGACTTGTTATGCAACCACATGTACCATAGTGATGATATAGTGGTAGGGTCTTCTCCTTTAGAATATTTAACAAACCTTTTTCCTGTTTTTGAATCTGCATAATATTCGTTACTATTGCTATCTTTTCCAACAAATACAACTCCTCTATTCATTATACCCTTTTTGCAAAATGACTAAAAATATCTATGTCAGGCCAACCTATAAGATCCAATTCAACTCTTGTGTTCAAAAACTTAAAACATTTGCTAGCTATATCCATTCTACCTTCTCTAAGCAGTATTTCATTTAGCTTGTCATGTAGCTGCACCAAATATATCACATCAGAAGCAGCATAACGACGCTGTTCTATAGATAAATCGAAATTACCCCAATCAGAAGACTGCTGACTTTTATTTAACTTAATGCCTAATATATCATGACATAAATCTTTCAATCCATGACTATCTGTGTAAGTTCTCGCCAATCTAGAAGCAATTTTCGTACAGTAAATAGGGTTAACATCAACCCCCAAGTAATATTTTATTATACCAACATCAAAGCGTGCATAATGCAAAATCTTTAGAATTGAATTATCAGTTAAAATTTTTTTTAAATTAGTAGCGGAATAATCCTTTCCATCAAATTGAATAAGATGTGGTTTATTATTTAAATCAGTAATCTGTATCAGACATAATCTATCCCGACAATAAAGCAAGCCCATAGACTCTGTATCAAGGCCAACATACTTAACACCTGAGAAACACTCTTCAAAGGTCTTATCATCGATATCATTTTTATAAATAGGTATATTTTTATTATTGGTCACAAGACACAAATAAAAGTTAAAAGTTTAATGAAATTCTATGATGTACTACAGAAGTTGTCAATCGCTAGCTTAATCATAGAATAAAATAGATTTTTACACTTTAAACATTGAGAAAATATAAATCTTCAGTACCAAGTAGGTCAGAAATTTTAACATTATATCTATCTGGCAAGAGAGATTCCATAAGCCCTTCTTCTTTTTCAAAAAATAGGACTATCTGCTTTCCTTTTGGTAATTTTTCAGCATCGTTGCACTTCTTTTCACATAATAATTTTAATAATTCTTCACATGCTGTAGTACTGCAAACCTTAATGCTTATCATGTCTTCGTATAGTGAATCTAAGTATTCATCAAGATCTTGCATATACTCAATACTTGAATCGTTATTCCTGAATCTTATAATGAGTTTTTTTCCATTTTGTAACATATCATAATATTTTTTAATCCTATTATTACCATAAACAGAGCAAACAAAATTTCTATTAGGAGCAGAACAAAATAATAGTGCTATTCTTTCAGCATCGCGTGATCTAAAGATTATCTTATTAATGATACACAGCACACAAGAAGAATCATATAAGGGAATTCTATTTTCATATTTTTCAATTGGATGTCCAAATATATAAAATCCAAAAAATTGATATTGATAAAATAACAGATCATCTTTAGATAGATCTTCAATAATATCAATATTTAAATCATTATTGTTATCAGAATGCACATCGAATAAAGACATTTGCTTCCCTACATCACAGCCTGCTGACTGATAATGAATAATATGATCAATTGCATTAAGCATGGTTGCACGGTTATATCCAAAGCAGTCTAAGCAACCTGTTTTTATAAGAGATTCTAGAACTTTTTTATTAATTGATTTATGAGCAACGGCCATTGCAAAATCCTTTAAGTTATCGTATTTAGCGCATGATTTAATATCTTCAGCGATAGTTTTTCCAATATTTTTTAATATTGCTAACCCATATCTTATACTCTCTCCTTCTATACTAAAAAGCACGCTGGACAAATTAATATCAGGCTTTAATATTTCTATCCCCATTGAGATAGCATCATAACAAAAAGATGCTATTTTATCTGTATCATCCATATCTATATTCATAGATATTATAAAAAATTCTTTTGGATAATGTGCTTTTAGATAGGCTGTTTGATATGCGATAAGGCCATATGCTGCGGCATGAGATTTATTAAAGCCATATCCTGCAAATTTGGCAACCAGATCAAATATATCTTCTGCTTTTTTGCGCTCTATTTTATTCTTCTCTGCTCCAGCGATAAATTTTTCTCGCTGCATATCCATTTCCTCTTTTCTTTTTTTACCCATCGCTCTACGCAATATATCGGCTTCAGCAAAGCTATATCCAGACATAACACGAGCTATTTCCATAACCTGCTCTTGATAAATTATCACTCCAAATGTTTCTTGAAGAACAGATTCTAATAAGGGATGATAATAATCCACTTTTTCACTCTTATGTTTACGCCTAATATACATTGGTATATTTTCCATAGGACCTGGTCTATTCAAAGATATCAATGCTATGATATCTTCTAATCCATCTGGTTTTAGGTTAGCAAGAGTTTCCTGCATAAATTTACTTTCCAGTTGAAATATCCCTACACTTTTACCGGTTGAAAGAAAATCATATGTTTGTTGATCATCCAAAGGAATTCTAGATATATCAAAATCTGGGTCAGTCTCTCTAATAATTTCCGATATTTTATCGATAATTGTCAGTGTTTTTAAACCCAAAAAATCAAATTTGATCAACCCGCACATTTCCACAAATTTCATAGAATATTGAGTTACAGGTATTGTTGATTTTTCATCGTCGTATATTGGCACAAAATCTGTTAATTCTTTATCACTTATCACTATCCCAGCAGCATGAACCGAAGCATGTCTGTACAAACCCTCTATTCGACGTGATATTTCAAATAAGTCACGGATCATTTTATCACCATTTTCTGCTAGATTTTTAAGCCTTTCATCCAAATTAATTGCCTGCTCTAAATTAATGGGATTTGCAGGATTATTAGGGACTATACGACATATTTTATCAACTTCGGGATAAGGGATTTGTAAAACACGCCCGACATCTCTTAGTGCTGCTCTAGGCTGAAAGGTACCAAAAGTTATAATATGAGCAACATTTCCATATTTCTTTTTTACGTATTCTATAACTTTGAATCTCTTTTCTTGGCAAAAATCTATATCAAAATCTGGCATAGATATTCTATCAGGATTTAAAAATCTCTCAAAAATCAGACCATATTTTATTGGATCTAGATCTGTAATCTGTAATCCCCAAGCCACTAAAGATCCAACACCAGAGCCTCTACCTGGTCCGACAGGGATCCCATTATTCTTACTCCATTTAATAAAATCTGATACTATCAGGAAATAACCCGCATAATTCATGCCATTTATAACATCAAGTTCATAATTTATTCTCTTTTCATATTCTTCTGGTAATATTTCAATATCAAGCCTTTTTTTAACACCAGCTATGGATTGCAGACGTAATTCTTGGTCTTCAGATTGTTTAAAAAAGATAGGAAGAGTAACAGGTTTTTTTGTAATTAAGAATCTACATTTCTTGGCTATATATAGAGTATTTTCCACAGCTTCTGGAATATCAGCAAAGAGCTCCTGCATTTCATCAGGAGTTTTGAAATAACAATTTTCTGTGTATGGATACTTATCTTTCTCCACTAAATAAGAGTTATTGGCAATACAATATAGAGCTTGATTAGCAACAACACATTTTATGTTTTCAAATAAAACATTATTAGTTGCTACGATGGGTACATTAAATTCATCGGCACATTCGAAGATAATATTTTCAGCAAGAGATTCTTTATTTCTACCTATTCTACTAATCTCAATAAAGAGATCTTCAGCAAAAATATTTGATAATCTATCTAAGATAGGCTTATAGTCAAAACAATCTATAAGAGAATTATAAAAAAGATCTCCTGTCAAGCAAATTAGACCTTCTAAATTATTCAGTAAATGAAAAGGCACAGGTTTACAAAAGAATCGTCTGGTGTAATACAATAGATTTTTATATCCTATTTCATTTTTAACCATAAGATTAATATTAAACTGTATATTCTTTTGATATAAAATGGACATTTCATATCCTATTATAGGTTGTATGCCATTTTTTATCGCACAATCTACAAATTCCATCATGCCACACATGTTATTACTATCTGTCAAAGCAATTGCTGGAGTATTTTGTTCTTTACATAGTTTAATTATCTCCGATACTTTCATCCCCCCTTTTAAGAAAGAAAAATCGCTATGTACATTTAAGTGGACAAACATATTTTTTTAACTAAACAGATTGCAATATTTTAAATTATTAAATATTTAACGATTATAACGTAAAATGTCTTCATGACTTATCTTGTTAAACAATTAAACAACAATAACATAATAATTAATTATTTCTAAAAAAAGAAATGGAATATATAGGAGAAGACAGTAATATAGGGAAAGATCAAGGATATGATGAGAATCAAGAAAGAATCACTCAGAAGAATAAATCATCTGGAAATTTTCTTTCTACCCTCTCAAAAAAAGTTTCTTTTTCAAAATATAAAACAGCAAAAAAAGCTGCAAAAATTGGCGATATAGCACTGGGAGTAGCAACAGCCTTACTCATGATAAGCTTAGTATCTGCAATGCCAGGTTTATCTTTTGTCACTATAGCCATCGCAGTTGGAGCTCAATTTGCATTTACCTATTTGAGACAAAAGCTTCAATTGAAACTTGCTCAGAAAATCAATGAGAAAAGATTAGAAGGCTTTGAAGAGAAGACCGTAGACGAAAAAAAAGAAATGTTAGATACCTCAGTTAGTGAAGAAAATAGAGGCACTGATAATAAAAAAGAGTTAGAAAATGATAGAAGGTCTCCTGAGAGAAAATTGACAGAGGAAGAAAAAATATCACGCTATAAAAGACGCAGATTAAATCAATCTCCTACAGAGATAGAAGGAGATAAAAAAATGCTTCTTCTATCAACCTGGAAAAGTATGGCCGTGGGATATGTTGCAGCTATTCCATTGGCTGCTCTAATAGCTACAATAACAGCGCCTTTTGCAATACCTATAGGAGCAACAATTGCTATGACATTAGCTCTCAGCATTCCAGTAGGTCATGTTATTTCAAAAGTCCTGAATAAGTTTCTAATCCCGGAGAAAATACATAAGTATGATGTAGCGAATTTGTTAGACTATGATCCTAAAGAAGATCGTATGCTAAAACCTAAGGAAGACAAAAGTATATCTGAAGATGCAAAAGATAGATCAAGTACTTCTGAGAAAGATGAAAGCGAAAGGTCGTCAGATTCCAGAGAATTTGCTTCTCAAAGAAATAAACGCTACATGACAAGAGAACAAAGAGAACAAAGAGCGCAAAAATTCGAAGAAAGAAGAAATCAAATGCCCCAAAGACCTGAAGAACAACAACAATCACCTCAGGCTGCTCCAAGATCTGTGTTCCCTGGACAACAACAATCACCTCAGGCTACTCCAAGATCTGTGTTCCCTGGACAACAACAATCACCTCAGGCTGCTCCAAGATCTGTGTTCCCTGGACAAAAAACTGATGGACAAGAAAGGCCTCAAGTGCCCCCTAAACCTGGACAAAGAATTGATGGACAAGAAAGGCCTCAAGTGCCCCCTAAACCTAGACAAAGAATTGATGGACAAGAAAGACCTCAAGTGCCCCCTAAACCTGGACAAAGAATTGATGGACAAGAAAGACCTCAAGTGCCCCCTAAACCTGGACAAAGAATTGATGGACAAGAAAGACCTCAAGTGCCCCCTAAACCTGGACAAAGAATTGATGGACAAGAAAGACCTCAAAGACCAAAGTTTAAAGCACAAGTCATGAGTTCTGATGCACAAAGAACTCAAACATTTGAACACTTTAGCAAAATAAGCAAGCAAGCATCACAAGCACAAAACTCCGAAGAGCAAAGACCTAAAGTACCAAAATCACGAATAATACAGCTTAATCCGCAGGCAGCCGAATATCTAAAGAATCAAATGCCAGGAGGTGAATTACCAAAAATATATCAAATGACACCTCAAGAACTGCGAGAAAAAAGAGCCCAAAGAAACGCACGAAGAGCAGAACAAGATATAAGAAAAGCCGATATAGAAGTACGAAGAACAGAACAAGGTGTAAGAAAAGAATTACAAAAGGCTGACAGAACAATTAGAAAGGTAGAACAAGATGCACGAAAATTGGAACAAAAAGAACAAAGAGATGCACGAAGATTGGAACAAAAAGAACAAAGAGATGCACGAAGATTGGAACAAAAAGAACAAAGAGATGCACGAAGATTGGAACAAAAAGAACAAAGAGATGCACGAAGAGACATGCGAAATGCTGACAGAGAAGTGAACAAGGCAGAACGAGATACACAAAGAGACATACGAAACGCTGACAGAGAAGTTAGAAGGTTAGGACGAGATGCACAAAGAGACATACAAAACGCTAACAGAACAATTAGAAGGGTAGAACGAGATGCACAAAGAGACATACAAAACGCTAACAGAACAATTAGAAGGGTAGAACGAGATGCACAAAGAGACATACGAAACGCTGATAATAATCTAGAAAATGAAACCCAAAGAATTACAAAACATACAATACAAAGAACACAGCAGGCTGCAGGATTAATAAGTAAAATAGCACAAACACTTGAAGAAGCAAAAAATCAAAACAAATATCCACCAAGTAGATTAAATGAAGGTCGTGCTCAAAAGGTTTCTCAGCCTAAAGAAGAAAAAGTCTCTAAGTCAAGAGGTAGAGGAGAATAGATGTCATATTGTGTTGAATCAAAATCTCAAATGATCAAAACATTTATTATAATTTTCTCGATCACAGAAAATATTAAAAAATAAGTATAAAATAATGTAAAAATATGTAATCTTTATTTTTATCAGATTCCATTATTTTTAGTTTTTTATACCATGCTGAATAACAAATATAATCCAAAAGATCTTGAGAAGAATCAAGGGGATAAATGGGCAAAAACAAGAATCTATAAGTGGAATAATACAAGTGATAATAACTACGTAATCGATACACCACCACCAACTATATCGGGAAGTTTGCATATTGGTCATATTTTTAGCTATTGTCATACAGATTTCATCGCAAGATATAACAGAATGAAAGGGAAAGATGTATTCTATCCTATGGGCTTTGATGATAATGGCCTGCCCACAGAACGCCTTGTAGAAAAGAAATTTAAAATCAAAGCAGGAACAGAAGATAGAACTGAATTCTTAAAGAAATGCCATGATGTATCGCAAGAATCACGTGCTATTTTCAAAGATCTGTTTAATAAAATAGGCTTAAGCATAGATTGGTCTTTGGAATACAACACAAACAGTGAAACATCCCATAAAATTTCACAGATGTCTTTTTTAGAATTGTATAAAAAAGGTCTAATATATAGAAAGTCCACCCCAATGCTTTGGGATAGTATAGATCAAACGGCAATAGCTCAAGCGGAAGTAGAAGAAAAAGAATTTCAATCTCACATGAATTATATAGCTTTTAAAATAGCTGATACAACATATGAAATTGCTACAACAAGACCAGAGCTATTACCCGCTTGTGTCGCATTGTTATATAACCCTGAAGATGAAAGATATCTCCATCTTAAAGGAAAAGATGCTATTGTTCCGTTATTTAATTTTAAAGTACCTCTCATAGCTGATGAAGAAGTGAAAATAGATAAAGGATCAGGATTAGTAATGTGCTGTACATATGGAGATGAGCAAGATCTCATTTGGAAAGAGCGTCATGATCTGGCAGAAAAAATAATAATTAATAAGTACGGTAAAATTAATTTAGAACATATCATTCAGACAGAAGTACATAACTATGCTGGTGATAGTTCTTTAGCAAACATTATTAACCAGCTACAAAAACTTAAAGTAAAAGACGCAAGGATAAAAATCATTGAATTATTAAAAGATACAGGAGATTTACAAAAACAAGAAGAAATATCACACTATGTTAAATGCGCTGAACGCTCTGGCATACAACTTGAGCTCATTCCAACAGAACAGTGGTATATAAAGATACTGCCATTTAAAGATGAATTGCTAGAAATAGGAGAATCGATTGTTAATTGGTATCCTCAATCAATGAGCAATAGATATGTACAGTGGGTTGATAGCTTAAAATGGGATTGGTGTATATCAAGACAAAGATTTTTAGGAGTTCCAATTCCAGCTTGGAAACATAAAAATACAGGAGAAATAATTTTACCTGAAATGGAAGATCTACCTATTAATCCAAATATTGATCTTCCTAAGGGTTTTAATAAAGATGAAATAATTCCCGTAAAAGACGTTATGGATACATGGGCAACAAGTTCTTTAACACCTAACATCAATGCACTGGGAATAAATGAAATTTTTAGCTTGGAAAAAACTAGAACACAAAAGTTATTGCCTGCTGATCTAAGACCTCAAGCACACGAAATAATAAGAACATGGGCTTTTTATACTATAGCCAAGACTTTCCTACATAATAAAGATCAACAGGAAAAATATCCTATGCCATGGAAGAATATCATGATAAGTGGCTGGTGTTTATCAAAAGATCAGCAAAAAATGAGTAAATCCAAAGGAAATATTATAGCTCCTCTTGAATTAATTGAAAGATTTGGTGCCGATCCCATAAGGTACTGGAGCGCAACCGCTAACTTAGGCACTGATACTGTCTTTAGTGAAGATGTAATCAAAAATGGGAAACGTCTCGTGACAAAATTAATAAACGTTGCTAGATTTGTATCAAATTTTGAAATCATAAAGAAACCAGATATAAAGAAGATAACAGCACCAGTTGATGTATGGGCAATAACTAAATTTGCTGAGTATATAAATATATTTGAAGAAGTAATGGATAATCGTCTTGATTACTGTAGAGCAAAATATTTTGCTGAAGAATTTTTCTGGAAAATTTTGTGTGACAATTACATAGAATTAGCAAAAAAAAGACTCTATACTACACAAGATAATAAAACCTCTGATGGCGAAACCGCTCTACACGCTCTAAATTATATGATGATAGGGGCGTTGAAGATGTTTGCACCCTTCTTGCCATTTGTGACAGATTATCTATATGAATACCTTTACAGTGAAAGATCCATACATGCTAAAGGATCATGGCTAGAAAATCACAAAGAAATAATTAGCTCACATGATCCAGAAAAGTATTTTTTAGGAGAAATAGCATGCCAAATACTAGAAGAAATAAGATCGTGGAAATCTAAAAAACAGATATCCATAAAAAAACAGATATCAAAAATAGTTTTAAATACCTCGCCACAGAGTCAAATTAAAAATGAATCAAAAGTAGACGCTGATGATAATGCAATAGATAATTCAAAAAAACTAAGTACTGATTCAATAATTAAAACAGATAACTCTAAAGTTTCATTATGGATGAAAAACATGAAGAATGCAGAATTTGACCTTATACATGCTTGTAATGTCTCAGAGGTAGAATATAAAGAAGGCGATAATACAGATAAAGTAATATTAGATATATTCGAATAATATTGATATAAGATATTCCGGTCTGCTCAATACATTACGTTCTTTTTAGATGAAAATACAGGTCAAATAATTTTAGATAGAAGTGGATAATATTACTATTTTATTAGTTCAAAATATAAATAAATGAACAACAAAATAATTAATACAGATTTTTATTTTGTTGTGATAAATAATCTCATCTATATCTATAATACGTGACGAAATAACTCTCAAGAATAAGTATGATATATTGAAATGGTCCTATCAATCATTTTAAAATTTAAATACTTCATTATAATTCAGTGATATTCTTTATCTCGATACACTGAACAGTGCTTATAAAAAGAGTGAAAAATTAATAGCTTTTAGTTGAATAATTAAAAAATATGACAGCCTATATAACTACACCGATTTATTATGTTAATGATGTTCCTCATATAGGGCACGCTTATTCAAACTTAATAGCAGATATATTAACAAGATATTATCTTCTAAAAGGGGAAGATGCTTTTTTTGCTACCGGCACAGATGAACATGGCCAAAAAATAGAAAAATCAGCTAAAAAACAGGGAATAAATCCAAAAGAGTACGTTGATAAAATCAATAAGTATTTTGAAGATCTAACTAAGATAATGAAACTCAAAAACACTGATTATATAAGAACCACCGAATCCAGACATATAAAAAATGTTAATCTAATATGGAACAAATTATATGAATCTGGATACATATATAAGGATAGTTATAAAGGATGGTATGCAGTAAGAGATGAAGCTTTCTATACCGAAAGTGATTTAATAGACGGCAAAGCACCCACTGGCGCAGATGTTGAATGGATAGAAGAAGAAAATTATTTTTTTAAACTATCTGCATTTCAAGATAGATTAATAGAACATTATGAAAAGCACCCTAACTGTATATTTCCCGATAGTAGAAAGAATGAAGTTTTATCTTTCATTAAATCGGGATTAAAAGATCTATCTATATCACGTAGTAGTTTTAAATGGGGAATATCTGTCCCAAATGATCCCGAACACGTTATATATGTATGGATAGATGCTCTAACAAATTATCTGACAGTAGCGCAATACGCCGAAGATTCCAGAGGAAAATTCAACGAAATGTGGAATAAAAGTAAGGTGATTCACATCATCGGAAAAGATATTTTGATGTTTCATGCAGTCTATTGGCCAGCAATATTAATGGCATGTGATATAAAAATCATGGATAACTTATTAGTCACAGGGTGGTGGACAAACGAAGGACAAAAAATATCAAAATCCCTTGGAAATGTCATTGATCCTTTTGAAATTATAGATAATTTTGGTTTGGATTGTTTTCGTTACTTTTTGGCTAGAGAAATAACAGTTGGCAAAGATGGTGATTTTAGTATATCAAATTTAAAAAATAGATTTAATTCAGAATTAGCAAATAATATTGGAAATTTAGTACAGCGTACTACATCAATGATATATTCAAAAACTCTGAATCGTTCAGTTAGAAAGAACCTTGATAATAATCTCCTCTTAGGTGAATTTTACAAGATAAAAGGTTCCTTAGAGAATATTGAACAATTCAATTTCAATAAAACGCTCGATGATATACTAAATTTATCATCTAAAGCAAATGCCTATATAGAGGATAATGCACCATGGAAATTGACTAATGATCAAGAAAAATTAGAAAAGGTCTTGTATACTGCAATGGAAATGATTAGGTGTATCATAATTGCTATGCAAATCTTTATTCCCGAAACAGCAAACTCTATACTGAATTTTATGGATATAGAACAAAGGAATTTTGATGCATTAAAGATAAACAATGCAAAAGATATCTATGAAATAAAAAATAAGCCTGATGCTTTTTTCATGCGCAAATAACACAATATCTTAAGAACATAACTCTATTCATATTCTTTTAATAGCAAACAATATGCTAAAAATGCTTATCCTGTTATTCTGCGCTAAATTTTAACGTCTTTTTCATTGCACAGGGATAAATTAATGTCAATGCAATAAGACAGCTGGAAGGATTAAATGTAGAATATCTAATATGTGTATTCTTAAAATATCAAAGACAAACAACAAAAATAACTTATTTATCCAAAGAAAGAGATATAACCCTACTAATAATTACGTATTACGTAATAAATTCGCATCTAACGCATAGATAGATACCTATAAAAGCAAAAATCGCAATAAATATCTTTATATATTTTTCACATTATTTAAAAATAATGATTTATCATTGATACGATTATGATAATATATATATAATTAGAAATATTGCTATAAAAGTATTTATATGAAACAAATTACATGCTATACTTAGCATAGCTCCTTAGAGTTCTCAATACGACAAATCCTAGTCGTAAAATTTCTTTCCCCTATATCTAACTCTGGGGAGCAACTTTTTATAGGACAATATTTAATATTTTCCTAGGGATAAAAATAGTTTTAACTATTTTCTTCCCAGTAATGTATTTATCTAATTCTTTTTTTGCAAGATCTATAATTTCCTTTTCCTTAATATCAGCTTGTACCTTTAAAATTTTTCTCACTTTGCCATTTATCTGTAATGCAATATTGACCCTTTCTTCAATACAAAGTGATGTATACTCAGAAGTTTCTGGCCATGATACCAACAAAAATTCCTCTCCTGTTAAATCAGACCATAATTTATATGCCAGAGAAGGTGCAAAGGGCTCTAAAACAAGAATCAGAATTCTTAAAAAGTGCCTGATTACTTCCACATCATCAATTTTAACAAGATAATTAAATATCTCGTAAAGCTTTGCTATAGATTTATTAAATAAAGATTTTTCCATATTAATATTCAATTCTTGCAAAATTTTCCCCAGATTATATATGTCTTCTTTATTACCTTCAGATATCGTAAGATCAAAACATTTCTCTATTCCATTTTTCTCAATAAATTCACCAACCATTCTATAAATACGATTGATAAAACGTGAAACACCTTCTAATCCATTATCTGACCAATTCATATTTCCTTCTGGTGGATTATCAGACATCATAAAAATACGCACTACATCAACACCATATTTTTTTATGATATCTTCAGGATCAACAATATTTTTCTTAGATTTACTCATTTTTTCGCTGCGCCCTATGGTAAATTTAGTACGATCTAAATTAGCAGCTTCTGAAGGATATAACCACTTATCATTTGCATCTTTAAAAGTTGGATGACATACCATTCCTTGAGTCAATAATTTTTGAAAAGGCTCTTTAAGATTGAAATATCCACAATCACTCAGTGCACGTACAAAAAATCTGGAATATAACAAATGCATAACAGCATGCTCTATTCCTCCAATGTAGTAATTAACCGGCATTAAATCACTGATTTTAGAAAAATCTATGTTTTTTATATCTTGACTACAAAATGCCAAAAAATACCAAGAAGATTCAAAAAAAGTATCTAAAGTATCTGTATCACGCAATGCATCAGCGCCACACTTAGGACATGTAGTATGCTTCCAATCAGGATGCTCATCCAGAGGATTTCCCTGGCCAAAAATTAAATCGTCTTCCGGAAGAGTTATTGGTAAATCAGCAATAGGTACAGGAACAATTCCACACTTAGTGCAATGTATCATGGGTATAGGACAGCCCCAGTACCTTTGTCTAGAAACACCCCAATCTTTTAATTTATAATTAGTTACTGGCTTTCCAAGCTCTAGATCTTGTAGCTTTTGTATACAAACATTTCTTGCTTCTTTACAAATTAAACCATCTAAAAAATCAGAATTAACTATAATCTCCTCATCTATTGTAATATTTGGTAATTTATCTTCAGATTCAATTATACTTTTAACTTCTAATCCATATTTAGTTGCAAATCTATAGTCTCTATCATCATGAGCAGGACAGCCAAATACAGCCATAGAACCATAATTGAGAACATAATCTGCAATATAGACAGGAATATTAAAATCCTCTTTAAAAGGATGTTGAGCAAACAACCCTGTTTTAATCCCTATTAAATCTTGTAATTGATTATTTTTCTCAATGATACTAACATCAATATCCCCTAATAATTTGGACACAATTGGATGTTCAACACTTATTGCACAAAAAGTTGCTCCAAATATTGTTTCTGGTCTGGTTGTAAAAATAGTGATTTTTTCTTCATGATCCAATATTTTAAAATCTATGTTAACACCTTCAGATTTACCAATCCATTTGCGCTGCATACTTAAAACACTTTCTGGCCATTCTCCTAGGCTATCAAGTTCTGATAATAAATCTTCTGCATAATCTGTAATACGAACAAACCACTGCGATAAATCCTTTTGTTCAACTTCTGCACCTGATCTCCAACCTTTGCCATTCACAACCTGTTCATTTGCTAATACTGTTTTATCTACAGGATCCCAATTAACCTTGGCATTTGCTCTATAAGCTATTCCTCTCTCATAGAATTTAATAAACATCTCTTGTTCATGTTTATAATATGATGGATCACAAGTTATTATCTCCTTATCCCAATTATATGAAAAAGCAAACCTTTTAAGCTGATCTTTCATAGTTTCAACATTACTATAAGTCCATTTATTAGGAGATAAATTTCTTTCCAAGGCTGCATTTTCTGCTGGAAGACCAAAGGCATCCCACCCTATTGGATGCAAAACATTATAACCCTTGGCTCTTTTATAACGAGCTATAACATCACCTATAGTGTAATTACGAACATGACCCATATGTAATTTCCCTGATGGGTAAGGGAACATTGATAATACATAATATTTTGGCTTTGTATCAGAGGCATCAAAAATAAAGTTACACTTTTTAAAATAGGTAGATTCTATTGTATTGAAATCATATGTAAAAGAAGACTGCATTTTATAAATTTCATAAAGAGACAATATGAAACATCATTATAATCTAAAGAAAACGACAGGTAACGGATTTTTTTAATATATACTTTGAATTTATTTTAAACCTTCAAAGTATTCATTCGGTATAATGGTGATTTTTTAAGCATTTACTGTAAAAATCGTAATCTAAAGAAAATCACATATATTGGATTTTACCCTGCAATTCCTTTATCAATACCTTTACCAATAACATTGGAACGCATTCGTGTATCAGAAATTGATTTAGTAGCGCCATTAAAAGCATAATTAAACGCCTCTTCTTTTACATTACCATCCATACCCTGACAAGCTACAAATACTGTTTCTATCAGCTTAATTTTATCCTGTGCTACGCTTATGCCTTTATTGGCATAATATCTGACCTGATGTGCTATTGGGCTAGCATCATCTTTAGGCTCACCAATATAAAGATTAACTGAAACATTAGCACCCCTAGGGTCACGCCCTTCCACTGCCAACGCAATATAAATTCTCTCTTTTGAACTGTAATTATCGTCTTTATTAGACATATAAAATTAAACGAATATCAAAGCTAATTTTAACAGACAAATAGCTAAATTTAGCTTAAAAATAGACCGATAACGCAGTTATAAAATCTATGAAAGATTTGATATAGCATCTTTTATGCGTTTACAGGCAATACGTAAATTCTCTTCTGAAGCGGCATAAGATATCCTAAAGTGATTTGGTATTCCAAATATAACAGCAGGAGTAACCGCAACATAATATTCCTCTAGAAGGTACATAACAAAGTCATAATCATTACTTATAACTTCGCCTTTTGGTGTCTTTTTTCCTATAACACCAGCACAGCTAGGTAAAACGTAGAATGCTCCCTGAGGAATATGCACTTTCAAGCCAGCAATAGAATTCAGTAAATTTACCACGATATCCCTTCTCTGTCTGAAAATATCACAACGCAAATTTAATTGTTCATAGGATATTTCATTAAGAGCGGCTATAGCTGCTCTTTGTGCTATTGAACATACGGCTCCTGACGAATTAACATGAAATTGACGCATTTTTTTCATTACTTCTTCATTGCCGGATGCAACATATCCAACACGCCATCCGGTCATGGCATAAGCCTTTGAAAGACCGTTAACTATGTAGACTCTATCAAGAAGATCTTTATTTTCATCTAATATATTGGAATACTTAACATCATATACTATGTACTCATATATATCATCAGTTAAAACACTGATTTGCTCATTTTTCCTCATTATATCAGATATCGCATCAAAGTCTTTTTTTACATAGACATAGCCAGAAGGATTACTAGGAGAATTAATAACGATCATCTTTGTTTTCGATGAAATCTTACTTTGCAAATCGGCAGCATCTATTGAAAAATCTTCATTACAATCAACCATTACTGGTTTTGCGCCTATAAATTCAAGCATACTAACATAAGAGAACCAGTAAGGTTTAAAGAGTATAACTTCATCATCTTTGTTCAGGATTGTCATGAAAACATTAAATATAGCTTGCTTTGCTCCTCCGCAAATAAGAACTTGATCACGGCTGTAAATCAAATTTGAATCTCTTTTCATTTTAGCTATCACTGCATCTTTTAATTGTACTTTACCATCCATTGGAGGATAATGCGTATCATGATCATTCACTGCATTTATTGCAGCATCAGAGATAGATTGTTCTGTATTAAAATCTGGTTCTCCTAAATTTAATGATATAATTTCCCTTCCTTGCTCCTTTAATTGTTGTGCTCGATTCGATATCTGTGACGAAATCATTCCACCTTTAATTCTCAATACACCATCAGAGAGATACAAATTCATAAAATAAACGAATAAATAAAAATACAGATGTGGTGATTATAACACAGCTAAGAAGAAAGAATAGAGCTATTTATATTACTCTTCAATTGACAAATAATGCGTACAAGGACTAGGCAAACCTTTATCTTCTTCATTTGTAACTCCTTGAGTACAAGAGCTCAATAAAAAAACAGCAAATAATAAAATAATAATTACACGTATATTCATTTTCTATTTATTAGTGTCATACAAGAAAAGTTTGTTCTAGTATATTGTGATAATATTCTCTAAAGTAAGTCATAACACTCAATAAAGAAAAATATAAAACAATGAATAAAATGTAAATTTGCAAAGGCAAACTGACAAAAAACACTTGAATCTGAGGTACCAATCTATTGAGAATCCCCACAGCAAACATAAAAATAAGCGATATAAGCCATATAGGAGCAGATATTTTAAGGCCAAAAGCAAATATGTCATCCATGTTATGACAATAAAACATCATCATATCATTCATATTTTTTGTCTGTGCTATGGGGATGATATCGTAACTTTGAATAATAACCTTCAAAAACAAGATATGTGTATTACTAGCAAAGAACATAGCCACAACAATCCAGTTAAAAAATTTAACCATAATCGTACTTTGTGGATCAAGAATATTATTCAGCACCATAAAGCTAGTAACATTTGCCTGAGAGCTAAGAACTTCTCCAAAAAATATAATAGCGCTAAAAGCTAAATAGGTTATACTGCCTATGATTAATCCGTTAAACAACTCTAATATAATACATAAGATCAATTCTGTTTTTATTAATTCTGAACTATTTATATAACCTGCTACACAAAAAGAGAAAATCGTTGCAAATATAATCTTCGATTTTGTAGAAAAATAATTACTGATCGGTATTAAAAGTATAAAAGATGATATTCTACAAACTATAAGTAGAACATGTAGCAAAAAATCATAACCAAGTAAGTTATACATAAATAAAAAACACAATAATCTGAATAATTTGACCAATAACTCAAATAGTGATAACATTATCACACTGTGCAATTTATGGGGGCATAGCTCAGTTAGTAGAGCGTCTGTTTTGCACGCAGAAGGTCAGCGGAGCGATGCCGCTTGCCTCCACAAAACTGCAAGAGCCCACATACTAACGTCGATTAGTAAAATGTAGATTAATTTTTGATTCGCTAAATTCCGATTCAGTTGCCAGTTCTTAATTAATGAAATAATACATTCCACTCTTTCTAATTTAGTCTAACAATTCATTAACATATGAATACATAACAAACATATCTTTTTTACTGTTTAATATGAGATTTCTATTTCTGCTAATTCTTTATTCGGCTCTCAGAATTTTTATATTTTTTCATAATTCTTCTGATCTGTTGTGGATTCATAACCTTTGAAATGAATTCACTCTTTTCTTCCCCATTTAAAATGACCCCTATTGTTGCTTCAATAATAGGAAACATTTCTGATATTTGTTTTTCCTCGATAAACTTATTTATAGATCGCAAAGTAGATAAACCCTCTACTAATGTATAACTCATATTAGTATCGGAAATATTCTGAGCAAACTGAAAACCAAAATTCATATTACGGGATTTTCTGGTATAACAGGTCAGCACCATATCACCCATTCCTCCATAAGAATGGAATACATTATCCAAATCAGATTCTGAATCTGATCCTAATATAAAATTAGCAAACAATTTACATTCTTTAATAAGAAGAGTAAAAAGACCAGCAGCAAAATTTTCCCCAGCTTCTAAGCCCCTAGCAAAACCCATTATAAGAGCAGCAACATTCTTAATGGCACCATATATTTCCAAGCATGGAGTACCTATCGAATATTCCAAATAAACAGAATCTCCTTTAAAAGCATAATCCAGCATATTGCAATAATTCTGCACCTTAGAATCATCAATATTATCTGCAAACGCAATGGTCGTAAACCAAGGTCTAGAGCAAATTACTTCTGAAGCAAGATTTGGACCAGCAAGTATAGCAAAGTCATTACTAAAAATTGAATTAAATATCTGCGATACAAAATAAAAACTACCCTGCTCTATCCCTTTAGAACAAGATATAAACAAGACATCTTTATTAATTTTCGTCTCCTTCAGTTTTAGCAAAACATCCCTAATGCTCATAACCGGAACTGCAAGAAAAATTATTTGGCAATCTTTCAAATCACTGAGCAAATTTACTGCTGATACATTATCAGCAAATTTATGCTCAGAAAAACAAATTAAATTCTTCTTCTCATTATTAATTCCCTTTACTACAACAGGATTTCTGCTCCACACTAAAACATCTATCCCTGATTTTGCAACACTGAAAGCTAAAGCAGTTCCCCAAGATCCTGCTCCTATAAAACCTATTTTCATGATCAAAAAAGTCAATACTAAAGCTATTAACTGTTTCTGTTCTATACATAAAGCACAGAACTACCCAACTTATAACTCTAACATTCTTTTATCCAATAGCAAGAGTTATAAATAGTATAGCTTCAGTAGAAATAAATGATTTCCTAAAAAGTAGACAAAGTATCATTTGACACTTAAAATTTCCTTTTTGGTAAAAGCTTTTAAGAATATTATGTTAGCTAAAGGATCAATAGATAATTTTCAGTTACTTTCACAGAAAGGCGAAAACATGGATTTTGCCGATACAGCAGAAAAGAATTCATTAATCATTCTGTATTTTTATCCCAAAGATAATACTCCAGGCTGCACAACAGAAGCAAAAGATTTCAACGATAATCTAGATTTTTTTATGGAGAATAATGTTGCAGTATTTGGAATATCACCAGATAGTGTAAGTTCTCACAGAACTTTCGCAGATAAATATGACTTAGAATTCCCGCTTTTATCGGATCACGATAAACAACTCAGCAGAAAATTGGGAGTATTACAAGAAAAATCCATGTTTGGAAAAAAATATATGGGTATTGTTAGATCAACTTTTCTGATTTCTAATAAAATGGAAATTATCAAAAGCTGGGAAAAAGTTAAAGTGCGCAATCATGTGCAAGAAATAATGAAATATATTGAAGAATTAAAGTAGTCTTATGCGTTTATTTTCTCTTTTATTTATTCCGATTTTATCAATTGGTTTTTCGTGTATAACTAATGAACAAATAAGTGAAAAATCTCAGCCCCCTAATTCTTTTAATAAAGCATGGGTAAGTAACGAAATTGTCACACCTACTGCTTCAATCAATCTGATTATAACAAAAATTAGCAAAGATAATATTTTAGAAGGATTTATAAGATTCCAAATGCATGATAAAAAAGATAAAATGTTATCTTTTGATCCTGGTTCTATAGGAAGTCCTGTAATAATAAAAGATTTGAAAGGAATCAATAAACTTTCTGTATGTTGGTCTGAATCTGAAAAATATGTGAATAATAAAGCCGATTATCCAATATATAGTAACGGATATAGCGATGCTTTTGTATTTCCAATTAAAATGCAATTAAAAAGTAATAATAAAAAAGAAGAACGTAGTTTCACAATGAATTATATGTCATGTGGAGAAGCATGCATTATGATAGAGCAGAAAATAAACTTCAAACTATCTGATGTCAACAACATGAAATACATTAACAATATTGAAAAGAAAAATTTAGTTTTTCAAACAAAAATAACTGAAAGTTGTGATATAATTACTTTTAGTAAAGAATGTGTTAAAGAAATTAACTATAAGTAGATTTTTATTAAATAAGTAAGTAAATATGAATAATTCTTGTGATTTAACAATACCAATACAGCAAAAATCTGCAAATAAAGATTTAATAGAGCTGAAAAATTATTTCCATAGACCCAGATACATTGGTTTGATGGCAATATTTGTTTTTTTTGGAATTTTTGGCAGTTGGGCAAGTTTTGCTCCATTAGATGGTAATGTTATGGCTCCGGGAGTGATTATTCCTGTATCTAGAAAGCAGGTTGTACAACACAGAGAAGGAGGAACAATAAAAGATATAATGGTAAGGAATGGAGAAAAAGTAAATAAAGATCAACCTCTTATTGAATTATATAAAACACACGATAAAACTGATTTGAGAAATCTGAATGAAACGCTAGTATATTTATTAGCAACAAAAGATGCTCTGAATGCACAGTATGTTGATAATGAAGATTTAGAATTCACACAAGAAATATACGATATTATAGCAAATAATGATCTTTCATCGGATGTATTAGCTGCGCGTAAAATTTCCTTTCACAGTCATAAAAATTGGCTTGCAAATCAAAAAGCGATAATGCTTAATCATGTGAATCAACTAAATAGTAAGATTAAATCTCTAGAAATTAAAAGAAAGGCTAGCGCTAATAATTTAGTGCTAATGCAAAAGCAATTCAATCGTAAAAAAACGTTACTAGAACAAGGTTTCTTAAGTTCAAGTGAATTTGAAAAAGCAGAATCTCAGAAAATAAATATAGAGCAAGAATTAAAGGAATTGGATAATTCTTTAACAATATTAGAGAATCAAATACAAGAAAAAGAACTGGAAATACAACAACTTATCATGAATGATAAAAATAAGCTTTCTTCTGAATTGACAGATATTTTGAAAAAGATTCAAGATGTGACAAATCAAATAAGCAAAACTCAATGCACAATAGATAGTGCCATAATAAAGTCTCCTTCTGACGGTATAGTATCTGGTTTGGAGTATAACAATATAGGTGGGGTTATTCCTCCTGGATCACCTGTAATGGAAATAGTACCTAATGATGACAATATGATGATAGAAGCTCACATTTCTCCTCAAAACATGGAAGAAATACTGGTAGCTCTTGGTAACAAAAAAGCGCATATCAAAGCAGGTGAAATAAGTGGAGTCCCTGTGAAAATTAGATTCACAGCATTTAATTCGAGAAAACTTGGAATGGTAACTGGTATTCTTACCTATGTCTCAGCAAATGCTCAACCTTCTTCTGATGGAAACCCTCCTTATTACAGTGCTCATATTATGATACCAAAAGAAGCAAAGGCTAATGTGGAGCGTATCGCACCTTTGCATCCTGGAGTTCCTGTAGTGGCATTTATTAAATATACTTCACGAACCTTGTTAGACTACTTGTTATCACCTTTGACGAGTTCTATACAGAAAGCGGTTAATGAAAAATAATCAAGCTGCTATTGAATGAAGAAAATTCATTATCAAATAA
Organism: Anaplasmataceae bacterium AB001_6; assembly: GCA_020002265.1. Taxonomy (NCBI): domain Bacteria; kingdom Pseudomonadati; phylum Pseudomonadota; class Alphaproteobacteria; order Rickettsiales; family Anaplasmataceae; genus Candidatus Mellornella; species Candidatus Mellornella promiscua. The sequence continues at coordinate 155,675 of CP048228.1, read as the reverse complement.
ATCAAAATATAATCTGGGATTCACAAGTTCAGTAAGAATTTAGTGAGTTCCAGTAGAACCGAATCCTTTATCTCCTCTTTCAGTATCTGAAAGATCTTTGCAAACACTCATTATCGCTCTGGTATATTGGGATAAAATAAGCTGTGCTATTCTTTGTCCTTTAGTGATTTCAAAATCACTATGCCCTAAATTTATCAAACCAACTTTTATTTCGCCTCGATAATCACTATCAATTGTTCCTGGACTATTCACGATTGTCACGCCACTTTTAATAGCCATCCCAGAACGCGGCCTGACCTGTATTTCATATCCTGGTAAAATTTCAACTGCAATTCCAGTTGGCACAATTTTTATTTCTCCTGATTTTAAGGTTAAGTTATCAGTTATTGCCGCTTGCACATCAAATCCCGCACTTCCTTCAGTAGCATACTTAGGAGCATTGATTCCCAATTCCAAAGCATAAGATAGAATTTTAATCTTAAGAATTGCGGAGTTCACATCAAGTTTTTTATCAAGTGTAATGATCATAATCTAACTATAGAATCAAAATTTTTGCTCTTCTCTTTGGGAATATCTCATAAAATTTCCACAACATATTGAGAAAAAACGTTACCTTACATCTTAGTAATTTTAGAAGGACTATTATAATCTCAAATCTATTAAACTAAGATATTCAGTGGATTTTCAATATAGAATTTGAATCTATCTAAAAACCCTGCAGCGACAGCACCATCCACAACACGGTGATCACAAGATATAGTAAACGTCATAAAATTAGCCACACTAATGTTATCACTATCATCCACGAATGGTTTTTTTATCATGGAGCCAACAGAAAGTATAACAGATTGAGGAGGATTGACAATTGCATAGAATTCTTCAACATTATACATTCCAAGATTAGAGACAGTTAAACTCCCTCCTTGATATTGCTCAGCGCTCAAAGTACCGGCTTTCGCATGCTTTATCAGTTCTTTAATTTCCTTTGAAACAATACTAAGAGGTTTTTGATCTGCTGAACTGACAATAGGAGTAATAAGCCCTCCTTCGATAGCAACTGCTACAGCGACATCTACTGTATTAAAATATTTAATATGATCATCAGCCCAAGATACGTTAACATCTGGGATATCTCGCACTGCAAATGCTGCTGCTTTAACTATAAAATCATTCACTGTAATTTTCACATCTACTATCCCAGCGTCCACTATTTCTTTTCGGAATGCTTTCAGCTTATCAACGTTACAAGTAGTCTTTAAATAAAAATGCGGTATTGTAACTTTTGATTGCAATAGCCTATCACCAATGACCTTTCGCATTGGTGTTATATCCACTCTGGTGTATTTTCCAGCACTCATAGTTGGCATATTCTTCATTTGACTTATAGCACTACCACCAGATTGGGAGAATTCCTCTATATCTTTTTTTACAATTCTACCATCTGCTCTTTTTGGTTTAATTTTTGTAATATCTACTCCCTTACTGTTTGCTAAATTTCGCGCTACAGGTGTAATGAAAATTCTATCTCCTGTAGATATTTCTGGAAGACCAACATTCTTTATCGAATCTACTTCAGATTTCACCTCAACATTTGTACTCTCATCTGAACTTTCAGCAATCTTAGCAGGAGATGAAGATTTGGCTTCATTGATTGCATTTTGTATATCTTCTTCAGTATCTCCTTCAACTGACAGAACCCCGACTAAAGAATTAACAGGCACATTTGATGTATCATCATCAACAATTATCTTAGCAAGAACGCCATCTTCTGGTGCTTCAAATTCCATTACAGTTTTATCAGTTTCTATCTCAAAAAGGACATCCCCTAATTCTACGCTATCAGATTCTTTTTTTAACCATCTAATTAATTTCCCGCTTTCCATCGTAGGAGATAATGAAGGCATAAAGAGCTTACTAACCATATCAAAAGCCAATGAACATAATATATATAGCGACTATACTATATCCTATACAAACGATTGTAAAGTTCTGACATTACCTCTTCTAAAAAGCGCTAATAAATATGAAGCAAAGCACAAAATATATTTGTCTTTTATTAATAAAAACAGCATAACTAATATAGTTTGCAATTAATAAAATTTTAACCTATAATCGCTGTGATTTACTGTAATCTAAAATAGACAGTAACAGATTACTTAAATATTTTCCGAGTATTCGGTATGAAAAATATCGACAAATTGTGTGCTCTTTTTGTGTCTTTAACTATGGCAATAAATTATTTGGTTCAAAAAGAAGTGGTCAAAACCTTTCCTCCATATTTGATGTTCTCTTTGGAGGCATTAATCGTTGTTGTGTGTACTTATCCTTTCAGTAAAAAGATGCCGTTACCGTTCAGCAAAATGATGCTGTTATCGTTCATATGGGGTCCATTAACATATTGTAGTCTAATTGCTGCTGCAAGCATGGGTCTAGATGTAAGTGTGATGCTAATAGCTGGCAAAACAAATACTATTTTCGCCATAATAATATCTGCAATTTTTCTCCGAGAGAAGATTACTACACGTTCAGCTTTAGGTGTACTAATGGCATTTATTGGGCTCATTGTTTTAACAAAGGCTCCTAATGTGTTAGACAAGCCCTTGGCATTTTTATTAGTAATGGTATTTGCGATATCCTGGGCTATTTATACTGTACTTATTAAGATTTACAAACCCAAGGACATGCTTGCTCTTTTGTGTTGGTTATGTATGTTATCTTTTCCACAAACTATTTTTATATCAATAATATTTGAAGAATCTTTTTCTCTATTGCAGATAAATGCAACAAGTATTGTAGGTCTTGTTTATCTAGCTTTAATAGGAATATTTTTGACTATGTATATATGGTATTCTGTAATAAGCAAAAATGATATAAATAAAATAGTACCTTTCATATTATTAACACCAATATTTGGATGTTTTTTAGCATATATAATATATAGAGAACCTATGAGCACAAATATGATTATAGCTTCTATAATGGTAATCTCAGGAGTTGCAGTGAGTACCATACGAAGGTAATATATTATTATTCTTTTATCATTGCTATTGGCTGCTTAACAGACTGCATCATGTACAAAAAGGGCAGTAGTTTGGATTTTCTCTATGCATTTTTGGTTGCATTTATTTGGTCTGGAGATTATATAGTAAAGAAATTTCTAGTTTCTGCAACAAATATACCGCCTTATCTTACTGTTTCATTACAGTGTGCACTAGTAGCAGTTATTTTATTTCCGTTTTGTCCAAAATTACCTACCAAAAAATTGAAATTATTTTTCATATCATTTTTATGGGGGCCATTGTGTTATGGGAGCATGCTAATGGCTTTAAAGTGTGGGATGCCAGTGAATGTTGCATCCATTATAGCTAAGACGAATATTATATTTCACATTATTTTATCGATAATATTCCTTAAAGAAAATATAGATTTTCGTATATTATTTGGATTATCTATTCTGATAATTGGTGCTTTTACGCTAATTGAATGGTCAAATATAGAATTAAATATTTTGTCTATTGTATTCATATTATTATTTGGCATGGCCTCAGGATCATATTATTTTTTTATTAGATATTTTAAAATACAAAATTCATTGAGCTTAGTATGTTGGGTTTCAATATTTACAGTCCCACAGACAATGTGTATATCATTGGTATTTGAATCATATACAGCTATAAAAGATATTTTTTTTGCAGATTTAATCCCAATAATTTATTTAGCAATATTTGGAAAAATTATTGGATTATCCATTTGGAATAAAATAGTCATAAGAAATAGCTCACATAAAATATTACCTATCTCCTTGACTATACCGTTTATAACATCTGTATTATCATATTTCATATATGGAGAGATAATTTCAAAATATCAAATATTAAGCATTATAATAATATTAGTGGGTTTGATTACATTAAATATAAAAAAAAGTAATGTTTAAAAATAAATATATCAGAAGAAGATTATACATATTCACAATAACAGCGATTGTTATTTCTTTGTTATTTTATATGTTAATAACACTATTATCAAAAAATATATCTTTCTTTTATACAACAACAGAAGCATTGGAGTACATAAGGAATCAAAGTTCTTCACAGGATAATTATATAAAAGATTTCAATAAACAAATAGGAATACAATCTTCTAAATCCATGAGAATAAGTGGTTTTGTTGTAGAAAATAGCACAGAAAAAATCAATGGAAAAATTAGCAAATTTGATATATCAGATGGAACAACAACCATGACAGTTAATTACACAGGGACATTACCACCAATATTTAGAGAGGGGCTGCAAATAATTGCAAAAGGTTACATAGACAGTAAAGACGAAAGATATGTAATAGAAGCACAACAAATCTTAGGAAAACATGATGAACGATATATTCCGAAGAGCAAATATCAAAAACATGGTGACTCTCACGGGATTTGAACCCGTGTTTACACCGTGAAAGGGTGTTGTCCTAGACCGGGCTAGACGAGAGAGTCACATCAACATCACTCACTAACAAGATTACATTATTTTCTCTTACTTTTCCATAATAAATAATCATTTTCATATTATTTCTACAAAAATTAATAAAATTTTATGAAGAATGCTAAATTTAAGTAATTTGCAAATCACATATTAAGAAAGTATAATGTGCTTTGATGCTCGAATTTTACTAATCCAATAATTAATTAATATTTCAATATATGTACCGGAAAGTTGTGTGCATTTATGTTGATATTTTTTTTGTTGCGCTCGGTAGGATTTTAAGAGCATATTCGATGCCTTCTATTATAGTATTACTTGATAGAAGCCATATAAAATGTTAATAAATAAAAAAAAATCAGATATAATAAAGAAAGTGAGAATAATAGTAGATGCAGAATTCAAAGAAGAAAGCAGAATAGCAAAACTTGATACAGATGGACAACTTATAGCATTAGAACAAAGTAGCTCTTTGAACCCTTCTCTAAAGGGGTACATATTCACCGGCTACATAAGTAACGTTGAACCATCTTTGAATGCTGCTTTTGTTGAATGTCCAGATGGTAGAAATGGCTTCTTGTCTTTTAAAGAATTAGATGAGAGATACATAAATTTGAGAAAAAACACTCGCAAGAGGAGTGATGGAAGCTCTAGTACTAACGCTATATCTAGCGGCCTTAAGAAAGGCAGTAAGTTAATAATTCAGGTAGTAAAAGATAAGAGAGAAAACAAAGTATTAACTCTCTCTACGTATATTTCACTACCTGGTAGATATTGTGTTTTGACTACCAAAAGAAAGGAGCAAGTATGCAAGTACATAACAGATGAAGTAGAAAGAAAGAGGCTGCATTCACTTGCGGAAAAGCTGAATAAAGCAAGAAAGACAGGCTTATTTATAAAATCTTCTGCACAAGGAAAAGATGAAAATTTAATAGCTGCGGATTTTAAACAACTAAAGAAATTGTGGCGAAAGATTTCAGAGGATGCTAATAATAGTACAAAAAGTACAATTCTTTATTCTGAAGGTTCTTTAGCTAAGAAAGTTGTACGTGATATGTACGACGAATCAATTAAGAGTATTGTAGTATCAGATGATAATACGTATCAAGAGATCAAAGAATATGCAGATATAGTATTGGGGAAAGTTGTATCTAGTAAAATAATCAAGCGATACGAAGAGGAACAATCTATATTTCACCATTATCATATAGAAGAGCAAATACACACTCTATACAACAGTAAAGTAAGCTTAAAATCTGGTGGTCATATAGTAATAAATCCGACGGAAGCTTTAATTGCGATAGATGTAAATTCTGGCAAAATGCGTAGAGAAGAATCGATGGAAGAGACTGCATATAGAATAAATATAGAAGCAGCCTATGAGATTGCGAAACAAGTAGAGCTAAAAAATCTTTCAGGGTTGATAGTAATAGATTTCATAGATATGTCTGAATATAACAATAGGAAAGAAGTTGAAATAAGTGTTTCCAAAGCTTTTGCGAAATATCAATCTGACGCGGTAATTGCGGATCATTTAAGTGATTTTGGTCTGATGCAGATATCGAAAAGAAGAGTAAGAAATAATATCTTTGAGCTAAATACTGTTGCTTGCAAGAAGTGTAGTGGCAAGGGAAGGATGATATCTTCTAATTATGTAGCAGTAAAAATACTTAGAGCTATTAATAATGTGGTTATTAAACATAATCATGATATAACTGCTTGTGCTGATGAAAACATAATAATAAATCTTATTAATACGTACAAAGATAAAATATCTGAAATTGAGAAAAAGAAGAAAACCAAGATAATACTAAAAATCAGCAATGAACTACCAGAAGGGGGATTTATTGTTGAATCTACAGCTTCTGAGAAATCAATTTTCGTAACAGATTTTGAAAAAAAATCAAGAATTGAGGCTCCTTCAGAGGCTAACAAAGAACCACAAAACAAGATAAGTAGCGAAAATAAGAAGACAACAACTAAGAAAATTCGTGAGAATATCAAGAATTCGAGCAAACCAAAAGAAAAGCCTAAGATCACAGCGGAAGATGATAGAATTCCAAAAGAAGAAATTATAGAAGCTGTTAAAGAAGAAAAAGTGGCGATATCTCAAGAAGAAACTGATGAGAAAAATGAACTCTCTAATGAACCCTCTAAAATAAAAAGAAATAGACGTAGTCATTCTTTCAAAGATAAAGTTGGGATCATAGTAAAGAAGATTATAGATTGATTTTAATATAAAAAAATAAAATAAATACTTGTAACACTTGTATTTTGGATTGTAAGACATATATGTTTTATGTGATATAAAAAATACTAGAGGTTTAACAATGAATGCTGTGATAGGTATAGATCTAGGAACCAGTAATTCCTGCATAGGAATTATGGAAGGTTCTAATCCAAAAGTGATTGAAAATTCTGAAGGTAATCGTACAACTCCATCTTTTGTTTCATTTAAACAAGGCGAAAGAATTGTTGGAATAGCCGCTAAAAATCAGTCTATAACGAATCCATCAAATACTGTTTATTCTGCAAAAAGATTCATCGGTAGAAAATTTAGTGAATTGACATCTGATGATAAAAATATGCCTTTCAAAATAGTTACCGCCAAGAATGGAGATGTAGCTTTCAGCATAGATAATGAGAAACTTTCCCCAAGTCAGATAGGTTCTTTTGTATTACAAAAATTAAAGATGTATGCAGAAGAATATTTAGGACAAAAAGTAACAGATGCTGTAATAACAGTTCCAGCATATTTTAATGATGCACAAAGACAAGCAACGAAAGATGCAGGCGCTATTGCTGGTTTAAATGTATTAAGAATAATTAACGAACCAACTGCTGCAGCTTTAGCTTACGGCTTCAGTGATGATAAAAACCTTAATAAGAAGATAGCTGTCTATGACTTAGGAGGTGGAACTTTTGATATTTCAATTTTAGAAATAGATGAAGGTGTGTTTGAGGTTAAAGCAACTAATGGTGATACTCACTTAGGGGGAGAAGATTTTGATAAGAGAATTTTAGATTTCTTAACTAAAAGTTTTAAAGAACAAACTGGCATAGATTGCTCAAAAGACCCTATGGCTCTTCAAAGACTAAAGGAAGCGGCAGAAAAAGCAAAGAAAGAATTATCTAGTTCTACACAAACACGTATATCTTTACCATTTCTATCGGCAGATCAAAATGGCCCTAAACACTTAGAGTTAGATTTCACAAGATCGAAATTAGAGAGTTTAGTTTCTGACCTTGTAGAAAAAACTATAGCACCTTGTGAAAAAGCTATAAAAGACAGTGGTTTTGACATCGGCGAAATAGATGAAGTTATCTTAGTTGGTGGAATGACAAGAATGCCTAGAGTTGCTGCAGAAGTTGAAAAATTCTTTAAGAAAGCTCCTCATAAAGGTGTGAATCCTGACGAAGTAGTAGCTCTTGGTGCAGCTATACAGGCAGGCATATTATCAGGCAGTGCTTCTGGTAGTAAAGCAGATAACATAGTGCTTTTAGATGTTACTCCTCTATCATTAGGAATCGAGACTTTAGGTGGTGTATTCACCAAAATTATTAATAGAAATAATACTATCCCTGTTAAAAAATCCCAGGTTTTCTCGACTGCAGAAGACAATCAAACTCAAGTTGAAATAAAAGTATTCCAAGGAGAGAGAGATATGGCTGTAGATAATCATCTATTAGGGAAATTTCAGTTAATTGGTATAGCACCGGCTCCTAGAGGTATGCCGCAAATTGAAGTAACATTTGATATTGATGCTAACGGTATAGTGCACGTTTCTGCTACAGATAAGGCAACTGGTAAAGAGCAGAAGATAGTAATACAAAGCTCTGGTGGACATACTCAAGACGAGATTGATCAAATGATCAAGGATGCTGAGAAACACGCAGAATCTGACAAGAAAAAAAGAGAATTGATAGAAGTGCGTAATCAAGCTGAGTCACAAATCTATGAAGCTGAAAAAAATATTAATGAACACGGAGATAAAGTAGCACAAGAAACAAAAGACTCTATAAACAAAGCCTTAGAGGAATTAAAAAGTGTTTTATCTGCTGATAATTATGATGAGATCAAAAGTAAAAATGATGCTTTATCTCAACAGCTTATAAAGATTGGTCAAGAGATATATCAAAGCCAACAACAAACAAATAATAATGCAGATGCGAGTGAAGATAGTGCTTCATCATCAACTTCAGATAATCAAGATGAAAAGATTGTTGATGTTGAAGAGGATAAAAAATAGTATTTATCTGGTAAAAAAACGGAGTGCTTATTGCACTTCGTTTTTTTTATTTTCTATTATCATAACTCGCTTAATATTATTCAAGTCCTTACGATAATCTACGGATAAACCGGCTTCTGTGAAGAGATTGTGTAATGCTTCGTATTGGTTATAACCTAATTCGAGGAAGGCTTTTTTATGCAAACACTTCTTCATTATTGGAACCATTTTCATATAGTGTTCCAGGCCACTCTTACCACCATCCAGCGCAATATGTGATTCATGTTTATATATATCATCTGCAAGAGTTATAATATCGCCACTTGGAATATATGGTGGATTACAAAATATATAGTCAAATTTTTCAGATGTATTATGCCAAGAATTTTCAATTATTTTAGCCCTGTGAAAAAGATTATATTTTTGTAGATTATTTAATGTATTTTCAATTGCTAACGGAAAGATATCAAATGCTTTGGCAGTAGCAGAAGAAAATTCCAAGAGAATGGTGATACATATACAACCTGTACCGGCTCCAAAATCTGCGAAATACATTTTTTCATCTGGAGTAATAAATTCCTTTGCAGTATCTATTAATAATTCTGTTTCTGGCCTTGGGATTAAAACTTCTTTAAGTACATTAAATTCCCTACCATAGAACTCCTTAACACCAATTATATAGGCGATTGGTTCACGTGTTATGCGTCTTTGTACCAAGGAAAAAAAATGTTCTTTTATACTTTCCTCTACAATTTTATCGCTATTTATAATAATTTCAGATTGTGTCATATGTAAAACATGCATTAACAATATCTCCGATTCTAATGCAGCATTATCTACATAATCAGATAATAATTTTGTCCCAGCAATATGAAGGTCAAATATTTTCATTCACATTGTCCTTCTTGCTTTTATTAATATAACGAGCAGCAATAATAGTTATCTCATATAAAACAATCATAGGAAAAGCTAAGCCTATCTGACTTAAAACATCTGGAGGCGTCAAAATAGCAGCAATAATAAAAATCATAACTATTGCAATACGTCTTTTGCTAACCAGGGTATCGTAACTTATAATACCAAATTGAACCAAAATAGCTAACAAAACCGGAAGCTGAAATGCACAACCAAAAGCAAACATCAATTGCACAACTATATCTAAGTATTCAGATACTGAGGGCATAAATTCTATTGGAACACTGCTATTATCACCACTTTCACAGCCTATGCTAATAAAGAATTTCCAAGCTACTGGAAATATAAAGTAATAAACGACAAAAACTCCAAAAGCGAAAAGAAATGGAGATGAAAAAAGATAGGGGATCAATATTTTACGTTCTTGTGTATATAGTGCTGGTGCAATAAAAAGATAGCACTGCCATATCATGAAAGGTGCTGTCACCAAGAATGCAAATAACAAAGAAACCCGTAGATATACAAAAAATACTTCTGTGATATCTGTATATATTAAAGTAAAATCTGTGTTATTTAATTTATCAAAATCTTGAATGATATCTTTTAGAGGTAGCAATAAAAAGTCATAAATTTCCTGAGAAAACCAATAACATACGATAAATGCAAATACAAAAAACACTAGAATTTTAACCACACGTGACCTAAGTTCGTGTAAATGACCAGTGATACTCATATAGCCTTCGCTTTTATTCATAGGCACAGAAAGTTAATATGATATAATCCATTATTAAATTGAATTACTATATAGTTTTATATCAAAAACGTGATGACTAATAACAACCCAATTTTAGAAGTATCATTTATTAAAACATTAAAAGATAATTATACATATTTTATCAGAGAAAGTATAAATAATGCTACAGCAATAATAGACCCAAGTGAATCTGATCCATGCCTATATTTTCTAAAAAAAAACAATTTTAAATTAGATTATATATTAAATACACATCATCATTACGACCATGTTGGAGGCAATTTAGATATAAAAAAACACACTAGATGTAAGATTGTTGGTTGTTATAAAGATCGCCACAGGATTCCAGGTATTGACCAAACTTTTAGTAAAGAATTTAAATTTGGAACACTTACAGCAGAGGTAATAGAGTTAGATGGTCACACAATTGGACACATTGCAATTTATTTCCCTAGAGAGAAAATTTTATTTTGTGGAGATACTCTTTTTTCTTCAGGATGTGGGGTGGTATTAGAAGGTACAATGAAGCAAATGCATGAAGCTTTAACAAAATTGAAAAATCTCCCAGATGAAACATTGGTATATTGTGCTCATGAATATACGTTAGGTAATCTACGTTTTGCAAAGCACCTAGAGCCGGATAATCCTCTTATAGAAGAAAAGATAAAAGTCAGTCGAGAATTAAGAAAGAGTGATAAGCCTACTTTACCATCAACTATTGGGATAGAAAAAAATACCAATCCTTTTTTTCGCACGGATAGCAAAGCAATAAGAAAAAAACTTAACATACCAGAATATGAAAGTGACGCTTTTGCATTTGCGAAGATTAGAAATGCCAAAGATCGATTTCACAACTTAATTTGAAGTATTTTCGATAACATTTTTTCATATTCAAAATGTAGAATGAATCCGTTAGATTCATTTTTTAAGATAGTCTCTGAAAGATAAATTTTATTTCTATTTTTATCACATATGACAGGTAATAGAAGCGCCTCTTGGAATTTAATAGATAAGTGTTCTTTATACGCAGCAATATCTTCATATTCTGCCTTTTTGATAGATAATCCTTTGTATAAATCATTGACAACACATGTTACTCTATTGTCCCAGCAAAATTTATTATTTGAAATGATGTTTTCGTCATTAGATATAAAATGATATTCCCTCATAAATTTTATACCATATTTAGAAGGCAATACGTAACATCCAAACAAGGTTGATGATTTTTTGTATTTTAAAATCTGTTGTAAAAATTCACAAAACGAAGAATAGCGTGGCTTATGTTTTTTGCCACCGATGATCATTATTGTATAGAGGAATACTCTAGTATATATTTCTTTTGGAAGTTGTAAGATTTCGTTATTGAAAATAATATATCCAATTTTTATCTCGGCATTTTTAATGGCTTCATTGTACACGTAGTAATTCAAAGCACTTTTGATGTTCTGCATGTGTTGTATTGTCTTATCAAACCTAGAATATAGAATATCCCTATCTTCTTGCATTAAACTAACACACTTTCTGATATAAGCACGTTTATATTTAACATTGCTATTAGTTTGATCTTCAATCCACGGTATATTATGTTTTTTGGCATATTCATAGATCTGTGTTTTTTTTATTCTTAACATAGGCCTTAGAATTGTCATATCGTTTTGCGTGCTCACTTCAGACATACAACTTAAACCATCGACTGAACTACCTCTTTCAAGGGATATCAAAAAAGTTTCAATTTGATCATCCATATGGTGAGCTAAAATAATGTTTTGTACTTTTATTTTATAACATAATTTAAAAAGTGCATTATACCTAGCGTTACGTGCTTGTTGTAATAGATTACCTCTCACATCTCCATTGTGATTCCAAGAATCTTGATAAAACATCAGTTGGTTTAAATGAGCATATCTTTTCACCAAATCAACTTCCTCAAATGAATTGTTTCTTAGTGCATGATCAAAACTAAATACGGTAATATTAAATTTCTTGGATGAAGAGATAATATCCAATAGGGTCATACTATCTACTCCTCCGGAAACAGCGATAACTGCAGATTTCTCTGATTCTAAAATTAGACTCAAACGAGAAAGAACTATATTGTGTATGCTATTTGTCATAGGACGGTTATTTGCACAGATAACATATTATATAGTATCATATATAGAAGAAATTATTAGAATGTCTTTTGTTTAATAAAATTCAAATAACTAAACATGACTACATAATTGGGTTTTTTGTCTTAGTTTTTCTTTCGCCGATGTTGTTTTTAATATATCCAGCATTTGGTACATCAAGTTATAATCTTTCAACATCCTTATTTGTAGAATATTTATCAAACAGCATGATAATAACTTGTGCAACTGGAATATTAACTCTTATATTAGGCCTAATGCCTGCTATGCTCGTAGCTTTTTATGACTTCCCTGGGAGAAAGTTTGTCCAATATACAACAATATTACCCTTGGCAATACCAGTTTATATCAGTGCTCTATCATATAATTATCTAATTGACTATACGCCATTATTAAAAGGGCTAATATATAGCACGATACCCTTCTCCGTAGGGAAAAAATGGGCTAATTTAATATGTCAGATATTTGTTATGAGCTTTTCGTATTATCCTTACCTATACATAATATGCATGCCCAAGCTATGTATGATTAAACCATATATGGCAATCTCTTCTTCCATGGGCTATTCAACTAGTCAATCTATTTTGAAGATTGCATTACCTCTTAGTAAATCGGCAATTATTACTGGAACAGCGTTAATAATGATGGAAGTAATCTCAGATTTTGGGTCAACACAAATCTTTGGGATTAATACATTCACAACAGGAATATATCGTTCATGGTTTTTATTAGAAGACTATAATTTAGCAGCAAAATTGATACTATCTCTTTTGTTTATAGTGATGATGATATTTATAGTTGAAAAGGTTAATTGTGATAAAAAGAATTTTGCCAATAACAGTAGTATTGATAAAATAGGCTATGATCATGAAACAAAATTAGCGGGAGCAAAGGGGTATCTGGCATTGATTATAGCTTTATGTATACCTTTTATAGGCTTTTTAATACCAATTATCCCCTTAATAAAAATTCTCTTAGTAGAAGATATTTCAATTAATACCAAAATTACCGGCAGTATCTTTAATACAGTATTTATATCTACTATAACTGCATTATTGATAATCATCATAACGCTAAAATTGAGTTACATCACACGACAACGTAAGAAGTTAGTTCATCCTGTAAGATTATTGACTGTTGGTTATGCAATTCCAAGCATTGTATTAGCTTTTGGAGTAATGACATTCTTAAGTCATTTATCTGGTTTAATGAATTATTTATCAGAATTACTGATAGATTACAATCCAAGAATAATAATGATGGGCAGCATAGGAGCTCTTATGTTTACTTATACTTTTAGATTCATTGGGATATCTATAGGAACCATAGATCCTGCATTAGAAAAAGTGCCGGCAGAATATGATTGGTTAGCTGAAATAATTGGTAAAAACAAACTAAAGTCTTTTGTATCAATTTATATACCACTGATATGGAAAAGTATATGTGTATCTTTTATGTTATTGTTTATTGATATTTCTAAAGAATTAGCGGCAACATTAATAATAAGACCCTTTAATTTTGATACAATGTCAACAAAGATGTTTGATTTAATTAGTGAAGAGCAATTTGTAGAAGCGGTACCTTTAGCAACGATGACAATTCTAATTAGCCTAGCCTCTGTAATTTATGTATCAAGGCAGATATATAAAAATAAAAAAGAAGAACAAAGCTGCCCAAAAATCAATATTGAAGGGTAATTAAATGAGATTACATCCTTATAGGTATAACCTATAAAGGGTTTTTTGGCATTTTACAAATAAACTAATTTTTCACCTATAGAAAGATACGATGTTCAAGTATTTATTTCTTGCAGCTTTTTTATTTTGTTCATTCACAAAAATTTTTGCTGAACAAAAATATTTGAGCATTTATGAAATTATCGATAACAACTCTGCTCTGTGTTTTGATCGAAGGTATAAAACGATCCATGTTGTAGGAAATTTTACAAACATCCATAAAGGTAATTCTCTTGATGTTGAAGTAGAATTCAGGGGTATTTTTCACGATGGGAATCGTAAAATTAGATCTTATAGAATAACCAAGATAAATAAAATATATTAACTGATAATGTAATTTTTTTGCGATAGTACATTTATAGAGATCATTTTATTGTTTTTTTAGATTTGCAACCAACACTTATATTTCTTTCTTGCAAAAATTTTTGGAGAGACAATACTTCATTTATATATTGATTAGGCTGTTTTTATATCAATATATTGTATCTGATGCAAATATCATAATATGTCAAAACAGTTATTTAAAATAAAATTGATAATATACTAAATTATACCTGGTTTGCGAAGTGTACATTATCACTCAAATAAAAGATTACTAAAGTGAACAACCATTTCACTATTAACATTAATTCACTTGGTATTTACCGATATAAATTTGATCAAGCAATTATATATAGAAGTGTTGCAAAGGATAGCTATAAGGTATTCAGATTATTAAAAATTAAAGCAGATTTGCACATAAATAAAACAAATGATAGAATTTCCCTTGTAATTATGATGTGTTTTGGATTGCATAGTAGATAAAAAGTTAATCAAAAAAATCTGCCCAATGATCTTATATGGATTATGATTGATACATAACACAAATAATGATGCTTCAATGATATATGAGGAATGAGAAGATGTTAGAATTAAATTATAAAGTGCGTCCCGAAATAGGACGAAAAAGCTTAGCTAAAAAGCTCCGTGCAGAAGGTTTGATACCCGGTGTAACCTATGGATATAATCAAAAAAATGTTCATATACAAGTGTGTAAAAAAGAACTGGAAAAAAAATTCAAAAGCCTAATAGGATATCTAATCACTTTAAAGAACCAAGATAACGAAAAAGAGGAGATAAAAGCCTTCATCAAAAGCGCTGCAAGACACCCTGTTACTGATCGTATAATTCACATGGATTTCCTTAGTATCGCAGATATGGAAAGACCAATAGAAATTGATGTTACTGTTAAATTATTGAACTACGATAGGTGTGTTGGAATAAAGATGGGAGGAAACTTAAATATAGTAAAACGTAGAATCAAAGTATTAGCAAGGCCTGCTGATGTACCCAGATATATAGAGATCGATATAAAAGATGTTAATGTAGGTTCTTCTGTTAGATTATCTGACGTGGAAGATATCAATAACGTAAAATTCATTGGGAAAGCAAAAGACATAGTAATATTAACCATTGTTGGACGCCAAAAACGTGCTGCTCAAGAACAGGGAAATAAATCTTCTGAAGCGTAAGGTAGCATATTTATTTCCATGTAATTTGTTTTAAACCTGATAGTTGAAGCAATGAATTCTTTTGGTGATGATAATTTTTTTGTTATAGTTGGCTTAGGTAATCCCGGTATTTCCTATAAAGCAACTAGACATAATGTTGGCTTTATGTTTGTTGATTCATTGCTCTTGACTCTAGAAGATGGCGCTGCTCAGTATAAAAAGAAATTTAATTCTGACTTTGCATTATCTCAGTATCATGGAAACAATATAATTATCTCAAAACCATTGTGCTTTATGAATAACTCTGGTTCTGTAGTCAGTGGAATAAAGAAATTCTATAAGACAATAAATCACAAAATACTGATTGTACATGATGACATAGACTTATCTCTGGGAAGAGTAAAAGTTAAATGTGGTGGCGGTAGTGGTGGGCATAATGGAATAAAATCTATAGATCAAATGATAGGAAAAAATTACTGGAGGTTACGCATAGGTGTTGGAGAGCCCCAAAAAAACCAAGATACTGCCAATTATGTTTTAGCAAAATTCACGTCATCAGAGCAGCAAACCATAGATTCTACGATACATAATATTATCTCAATGTTCTCTGAATTAATTGATCATCCAGAACTATTCGCACAAAATTATCATAATAGGTTCTTGTAGTCTGTCTTGATAAGGTCACGAAGGCTATTAGCATAACTTTCTGTATTTCCAAAAGATTGAGATAACTTATATATTTTATCAAAAGAATCCTTAAGATCTCTAATATTAAACAAATGTGAAAAACCTTCGTACAATTTTTGTATTTCACTTAAGCTATCCTTTTTAAGATATAAGAAAGCTAAACGCAAAACGGTTTTTTGCTGTCCTTCATCTAATTCTTCATATGGATATTCACGAAATTCCCAATAAGATTCTAAATAATCCACATATTCATCAAACATCTCATTTTCCCATAATGCACGTGCTTTTAAAACAATTGCTGTATCAGTATTATAGTTTTTTATCATCTCCCAAGCTCTGTCATAATCTTTCAAATTTAGATAAATACGGGTTTTAAGATAGATAAAATCTATATCACTATCTAAAAAAGGATATCGAGCAATAATATCCAATAGCTTTGCATAATCAGAGCGTTTTTCAAAGGTAGGCTGTAAATATAGTATGGACTGCCTTCTTAAAAAATCTGAAACATTCATATTAAGAAGTTCGTCTTGCAATTCTACTATATAATTATCCATATCCAACTTTTGAAGACTATCAATAAAAGAACGTATAATATTTATTGAAGATGATTTAACTGGGATAATATCATTAAATGCTAGGAATATTTTTATCTTTGTAATGTCACTTAGAAAGGTATCTTCTGATAAAGAAAGGAATATATGATCCACAAGATTAAACACATCAACTATATTAGAATATCCTAATATTTTGCTGATGATGTTATTTGCGTATTTAAGCGACTTATAATAATCTCTTTCTTCATAAAAATACTGTGATAAGAAGTTTAATATATTACCTTCTAGGTTATCTTGATTACGCCACATAAATTGCATATTTTCCACACTAAATAGATCAAATTCTTTGACATATCTATCTATGTCCTGCACGGTAGCATTCTGCATTAGCATTAATATTCCATTTGCTCTGTTCTCACCATCATAATCAGAATTAGCAAGATAACTCCATATCTCCTGAGCTTGACTAATTTCATTTGTATTTTGCAAGATCTTAGAAATAGCCCATAATATTTTATTTCTCTGTATAAGAGTTAGATTTTTTTGGGAACGCAAAAATTGCTGTAAATTCAATACCTGTATATTGAGTTTGCTAGAATCTGCAATAACTGCTAATAGCGGAATAAAGAAATTTTCTGCAAATGTATAATTTGATAGAATAGTTCGAGTATAATCTCTATTGAAGTCAAAATATTCTTTGCCTTTAGGATCACTAGACAACATATCAGAAAAAGATTGCCATAAATTTACTTCTTCTCTCTGCTCTTCAGAAAGAAGAGAACGATCTATATCCTTAAAACCTTCAGAAGCCTCATCATATTGCTTATCTAAGAATAAATTAGCGAAATATATAACATTAAAATGCAAATCTGCCATAGTCATATCAGGATATTTTGCCTTCAGGTATATCCCATAATTATTTGCCTGTCTAAACAACCCATGTGCAACATAAAATTTGAATAAATCTGTACTGGCTTTATATTTACTGTAACCATCAAGGATAATAATTCTCTCTAATAGATCACTCTCCTTCTCATAGAAACCACTGGTATCATTCTGCCTCCAAGATTCAAAATCAAATAGAGCGGTTTTTATTACACTATTGTTATCAGCATATTTATTTCCCCCATATATGTGTTCATTAATTTCCTTTGAAAGAGTAAATGATATATTACTATTACCGGAATTAATGTGTAAATTATCAACCTTACTGGTTATTGTGATCCCTAACGAAGAAGGCAAAACATCAGCAAAAATGTATTTATATTCACTTGATACAGAAAAAGCTCTACTTGACGACTTCACAGGAACAACATAAGTTGACCCAATCTGTTCTGAATCTTCTATTTTGTATGCAGTAGGATGGTCTAAATTCCCAAAATATACAGTATAACCATCATCATGAGGTATTGCATCCATAGAATTAAGAGCTGCCTCTTCTCTAATAATATGCCATTTATTTGCTTTCCAAGATAATCCAAATTCCTGCGTGCCCTCAAACGAAACTAAAAAGCCACTTTTAATGCTTTCTACTACAACATCTTGTATCCCGAATTTTGTTATAATATCTTCTATCCCTCCATGTTTAGCTTCAGGAACATTACAATTAAAGAACAAAAAAGTGCGATTATCTTTAAAAAAAGATGCTGCTTTTGTATTTTGATCTGTAAAATCTAATTTAAGATCCAATTGATTATTATTGTCTCCAGCATAGATTACATTATTGTAAGATGAAAGAAATCCTTTAAAAGCAGACTCTAGATAGAAAAATAGTCCTGAGAGAAACAACAATAGCAAACAGACAAGAATTATAAAAATCTTAACAATTTTCCCGCTAAATTCAGACTTTGACATCTATTAGACCAAAAAACCAGACCAATGGTAGGTTAATTCGAAAAAATTAACATTTACTTAAGGCTATAACAATGTAGACTATGATAAATTCAACGACTACTTTTAGAAGTAGCTACAAAATTAGCTGCATAATTTTTTGCCTGTAAAGTTTCATTACCAAGATCTTCTACAACCGAAAATTCCTTTCCCGTAGATTTAACAAACTTTATCGCTTCCTCTTTAGAGTCAAAATAGAGCCGCATTTGTGCGTTAGTATCAGTACTAAAAAACAAACCATTCACATTATAAGACTCAGGCTCTCTTTCATTAAAATCAGCAGAACTAACAATCCAACGACTAGACTTGTTATAACCTGACTGCGTAACAGAATTCTTATCTTTATATATCTTCAAATTACCAGACATAAAAACCACTATATAGAAACTAAATTCATTGCAGCACTGCACACAGCAACATTATCAGATAATTGGCCACCTGCATATAGCACATAATCAATTCCAGCTTCTAACGCTGCTTTTGTTACATCGTACAAGTAATGAGTATCATAATTATTATTATCAGATGCCTGATGGTACTCTTTTAAAGCATTCATTTCAATTGCATCTGTTATGTACTTAACATCCATAACATTATTACGTAAATATGCAACAACTTCAGGCGACAAAGTTGCAACAATTTCTGATATATTCTTATAAACTATATGGGGTATAAGAGCATATTTACAATTTTGCACTTGTTTAAATATTTGTTCATCTTGTCCAAGATGAACATCATGAATTGGCAATTTATAGTGACTATCAGTCTCAACCACGCCATGTCCTGGGATATGCTTTGCAACTGTTAAAATACCTTCATCAGCAAAAACTTCTGTAGCAATGTTAGCAATTTTCACAACAGCTTCTGGATTATCAGAGAACAGTCTTTCATTCTGCACTAACATGTTATCAACGCCACCATGCCTTAAATCAACACAGGGAGCAAGTGCTACATCTATTCCGAGGCTTTTTAGAGCATTAGCCATTTTATAAAATTCTGTCCTTACAGCAGCATTTTCTCCTCTATCAAAGATATTACCAATATCGGCAGCAGTCTTGAATGAATACTGAACTTGAGTATTTAATACATCAATCAAGGAATCTTTTGAGATTAATTCTCCTGCTTTGACAGAATCAACAACTCTATTTAGATCAATAGAGAATAATCTATTAACTCCCCGATAAGAAGCTTTACAAATATCCTCTACTTGTTTTTTACTAAGCAATGAATCAGGCAATGTGGATGCAAGGCGAGCGGCTCGCTCAACATCCAATCCCCCACATTCAAGGTCAATAAAGAAAAGAGGCTTGTGATTAAAATCAGCGTATAGATCTTTGATGGACTGAATATAACGCTTAAGCTGCTCAGCATTTCTGATATTTCTTCCCATTAAAATGAATCCATATACTTTATTTTCTTTCAATAAAGCCTCTTCTTGATCTGTCAGAAAATAGTCTGAGGTTGAGATAATAACTGGCAACATAATCAAAATTGCAAAATAGAAAGTATAGAATAACTTTATATAACCCTGTATCTATTATTATTGAGCATCCGGCAAAGGATAAGGCTTGTCAGAATAATCTCTCATATAAAGTATTAAGTCGGCAATTTGCTCATAATTTTTTATTCCAACAAATGCCATTCTTGTACCCTTAACGTAAGCTTGTGGTTTATTTAGATAAACAAACAGTGCATCATAATCCCAAACACCACCTTTTGCAAGCATTGCTTTAGAATACGGAAAGCTTGATACAGTTGCCTTATCGTTTCCAACGACGTTCCAAAGGCTTGGCCCAACTTTATTAGGAGATCCTTTAGCAATGTTATGACAACTAACACATTTCGCAAACACCTTTTTTCCGGCTTCGGCACTGGCATTGGTAAGCAAAGTAACAATATCCAATTTTTGCTCTTGCGTAACAGCTCCGCTTGTCCCTTCTGGTACAGAAATATCTCCATCGTTTTGAAACATGCTATCGACAACTTTAATAGGTTTATAAAGCAAATCGATTAAATTAACAGAAACAGAAACTATTAAAAAGGTCAGAACTATAGAAGCAATAATCTTATTTTTCTCAAGGTCTTTCATTCCACAAAAACACGCAAAAAGATGAACACACTAACTGTAAAAATTATGAATTCACAGAAACAATTGTTTTATATTATCTCATATAGTAAGAAATTATAAAAAACAAATACATTAATCGTAGAAGTTGTAAATTCACAGCAACAATCGTCTTATATTATCTCATATAGTAAGAAATTATAAGTACTTCTCCAATAAAAATGACGCTCTTTGATCTCTAATTTTAGAGCTTTCATTGCCAACTATGACCAAGACAAGCTCTGCTCCATATTTTTCTGCAATAACAGCAACATTAAAACCAGAACGATAAGTAAAACCGGTTTTAGATCCAGTAGCATATTGGAAGTTACGTAATATATTATTGTGCCCTTTAACAAAATTACCTTTAAAATAACAATCCCTAGATTGCAATAGTGCATAATAATTACTAAATTTATCACGTAAAGAAACGGTTAATCTTGCAATATCGGTAACTGTTGAATATTGCCTATCGTCATGTAACCCAGAAGAATTAATAAAATGGCTATTCTTCATCCCAATGCGATCTGCATATTGATTCATTAGTTCTGCAAAATCTTCCTCACTACCTGCTATATTCTCTGCTACCATGTATGCAACATCGTTTGCTGATTTAACCAGTAATAATAAAATTGCATCATATACACTGACCTTTTCACCTATTTCGAGCCCAATTTTTGATGGGACTTGTGCTACAGCTTTTTCTGAAGCAATAAATTGTGAATCCCAAGATAATTCACTTTTCCTAATCTTGTCAAAAATAATATACGTAGTTAATAACTTAACAAGAGAAGCAGGATATATTTTTTTATCTGCAAAATGATTATATTTAACAACACCAGTTTTTGTTTCTATTATTACTCCAGCATAATCTTGCATAAAAAAATTGGTTTCAGCCTTCAATGCTCCCATTGAAAAAAGAAAGATACAAAAAAGTAAGAAAATAAAAAGCTGCAGATTCTTCAGGATCCTAAACGACATAATCATTTATTATTGAACGTATCAAGCGCATATTAACTTTATGACCTGTTCTATCAGATATGTCACATACTATATCAACCAAACGAAAGACAGCCTCTGCTGTTCTATCTATTCTATCCAATACATATTTTATGATATCTGTGTCAACACGTATATTGCGCTCATGAAAAGCTTTAAACAACATCACCTTTAACAAATCATCATCCGGTGGAAAAAGTTCCACATGCATTGCAATAAAAAACCTGGTTTTAAGATCAGGTAAAAACAATTTCAACTGATTAACATGCACAGAACTAGTAAGTAAAAGCTTATTGCCATACTCTTTTGCGATGTTAAAACAATGAAACAGATTAATTTCATTTATATCTTTATCAAAGTCTTCAATAACACAAGAATAAGTCATTAATCTATCGTATTCTGCGTTAGATATGAATTGTGCTTGTTCTTTTTCTTTCCATAAATTTGCTAAGTGACTCTTACCGCTTCCTTTGACACCAAAAAGTATCGCACAATGTGAATCCCAAGGAGATGATATCAACCTCTGATGAGACAGACGATTGCTCTTGGAGATTATATAATCTTCTATCTTATAACTTTTTTGTATATCATTTTCTATTAAGCTTAGCTGCTTTATCATTGTAAAAAGCACTCCCCAGATATTTCCGGTACTGGTGTTTAATGACAACTTTTAGTATCGCTGCAACAGGAACAGCAATACAAACTCCTAAAAACCCTAATACCGCACCACCTGCAAAAATAGCGAATATTATCCAAACAGGATTCATATCCACACTCTTTCCTAAAATTTTAGGAGATATGACAGTTGTTTCAAGCATCTGTCCAGATATGAGTATAGCATTTGTCATCACAATAGACCACATACCATATCCAGAACTAAAGACAACAAAATTAGTAACTACAAAAGCAAATAAAGTGCCTACATAGGGAATAATAGATAAAATACCTGTTAGAACACCAATTAACGCAAAATAAGGAACTGTCATTAACGCCAGTCCAACAGTATAAAAACATCCCAAGAAGAATGATATCTGCATTTGACCTGTCATATATCTAAATATTATGTGATCTATTTCTGAGAACTGCAGTAAGACAGAATCATAATATCTTTTGGGAATGGCATTTTTTACTCTTTCAACAAGAATATCCCAATCTTTTAAAAGATAAAAAGTAATAATGGGAATCAAACAGATAAAAGTACCAATATTTATAAAGACCTTTCCAGAATTTATTACACCTTTTAAAAAAACTTTGAAATTCTTGAATAGACTCTCATATATTTTGCTGTCTTTGAAAGTTTGAATATCAGAATACTCAAATAAATCAATATCTAGGGTGTCATGCAGCATATGTGCCAAAGAATCAACTAACTTTGGTATGTAATCTATGAAATTCAATAATTCACGATATAAGTGAGGAACAACAAGAACAACTGCCAAGATAAAAATGGAAAAAAAAGCAAGGGTAACAACAAAAACACTAGTGTGCCTGCCAACTTTATATCTACGTAATTTTAATATAAGAGGATACAAAAGATACGCAAATATCAAAGAAACAACAAAAGGAGCTAATATTGATTTAACAAGTACAAAAAAGTAACCAGCTATAAACAATAAAAGCAATATAAAAATATTGCTTAACAAAGACATAATAAATCAAACAACAGCGACTAGATAATAATTAACAGATTATTGTTTAAAATATATTGAACATCGTAAACACTCTAGTAATTTTCTACAGAATATTTATCAAATATTTTATTTATTACAGCATTAGCATCCGCAATGTCCCGTTGAAACATATTTCGCCCAACAATTGATCCATCTGCACCACCTTCGATTATCTGTTCAATCTCAGACAATAATTCTTTCTCAGATTTACTTGCACCACCAGAAAAAACTACCAATCTCTTTCCATTAAATGCAGATCTTTTAACTATTCTAACTCTACTTGAAAGAGAAGATATATCTCCATAATCTAATAATATATCGTCTTTAACGTAGTTAGCAGGAGGTTTAGCTTTAACAATAGTAGCGCCTAAAAGGCACGCCATATGCACACCATAGCTTATAATATCCAAGGCATTTTCATCTCTTTTTTCTAGCTCTCCACCCCGTGGATATGACCAAATCACAACAGCTAATCCGCTGTTTTTTGCAGCATTAATAAGAGTACGCACTTCATCAATCATTGTCAGATATTCTGCAGAACCCGGGTATAATGTTAAACCTATCGCAGAACAACCTAATCGTAGAGCATCATTAACAGTAGAAGTTACAACTTGTACAGGTTCCAAATCCTCAGGAAAAAGTTTAGAAGCATTATTGATTTTCAATATCATAGGAATCATCCCAGAATATTTGCGAGCCACTGCCTCTAGCATCCCCAGAGGTGCTGCATAAGCGTTAAAACCGGCCTCTAAGGCAAATTTTATATGATATTCAGGATCATATGCAGGTTCATTAATCATAAAACTACGATCTGGCCCATGCTCAAAACCTTGGTCAACAGGAAGAATAACCATCTTCCCAGTTCCACCTAACTTTCCCTGCATTAATATTCTTCGTAAATTCCCTATCAAAGCTGGATTATCCGAAGAATAATGTTCCAAAATCGATTCTACTGCAACGCTAGATTTCATCTAAGTGTAAAAACTGTATTAAAAAGGAACATTATAATGCATAATGACATATAATGTCTATTCCAACGCAAATTCCTCTAATTTACCCAAATTATTTCCCATTTTACAATCAATCTCTAAGGGGAATTCACTAGCATTTTTCATAATATCCTTTATTAATTTGGCTTTATCTAACAAATTATCATTTGCAAATTCAAAGACAAGTTCATCATGAACTTGTAAAACTAAAGAATTCCGTAATAAATCATGATGTGCAACCTCAATCATGGCTTTCTTTATAATATCTGCTGCCGTACCCTGTATTGGTGCATTAATTGCAAAACGCTCAATAAGACCGCTAATATTATTAGCAATATAACCTTTATCTCCTAAAGAATAGCTAAAATTACATCTTCTTCCATAATAAGTCTGAGCATAATCTCGCATCTTAATACCAATACGAGCGTTATTCATATATCTCTTAATGCCAGGATAAGTAGCAAAATAATTATCAATATATTGAACTGCTTCTGCCTGTGTAATACCTACATTCTTTGCTAAGCCAAAAGGAGTAATGCCGTATATTATACCGAAATTTATAGCTTTTGCTTTATTTCTGTATTCTTTTGTAACCTCATCAATGGGAATACCAAAAACGCTACTTGCGGTAACTTTATGTATATCGATGCCTTGCTCTAAAGCGGCTTTTAGTTCCTTAATATCTGCTATATATGCTAACAATCGCAATTCTATCTGAGAATAATCAGCAGTCAAAAATATTTTCCCTGATTCTGCTATAAAAGCCTCTCTGACTCTATCTCCAACAGGAATATTCTGCATATTAGGATTATTAGAGCTCATACGTCCTGTGGCAGCGCCATTAATATTAAAATTAGCATGAATTCTTCCTGTCGTTGGTGAAACATGCTTCACTAAGCTGTCTGTATAGGTATTTCTTAACTTAGAAAAATGACGCCATTTTAGTACAAGACCAGCTATCTCATATCCCTCATGCGCTAATTTTTCCAAAGTATCAGCATCTGTACTATAAACACCAGACTTTAATTTCTTAGATTTAGGAAGGTTTAAATCTACAAACAGAGCTTCCCCTAATTGCTTAACAGAACCTATTAAAAATTCTCGGCCAACTGTTTTAAAAATATCCTTTTCAACTACACTTATCTTACTAGTAAGTTCATCTGATAATTCTTTTATTTTATTAACATCAAGTTTTATTCCCTTGATTTCCATTAAGGTAACCAACTCAATTAATGCACCATCTATTTTATGATAGATGTGTAAAGTCTGATTTTTTTGCAGAATATTTTTTATATTATCAAATATTTTAAATAGCAAAAACGATAGTTTATCTTTATCATCTGGAACAGTGTTATCGCAAAAATCCGATATAATTCTTTGTAAATTACGTACAATGGAATCGCAACAAAAAGCCATTATTTGTAGATCAACAAAAGATACAATATGGAATCTTTTTAGAAAAGTTTTTGCATCAATAAAAATTTTGAGTACACTACGATCTGCTAAAATTGGCGCAAGGAATTCATCAATTTCACTATCTGAGTTAAGGTAAAAAACGCTCCCAGACAAAGTACACACCACTATCTCTCCTTCAGATTCGACAATTGTGATTTTACCGCTCCTGATGGAAAAATCTTTGATATTTTGTAACGTCTCTTTATGTAAAATAGAATCTGTTGAATCAATATAATCAAAAAATCCATTATTTTTCATCTTTGTCATTATACTGTTCAATTCATATCTTCTAAGGAAATGAGATACTTTTTTGAAATCTGGTTTCAGATATTTCATATCATCAATTGAGATATTCAAATCAAGTTCCTTGTGTAATGTTATTAATTCCCGTGAGAGAATAGCAGATTCCTTGTTTTGCATTATCATGTTGCGAAATCGCGGATTTGTTATTCCTTCAGTATTAGTTAATAAATTATCCAATGTTCCATATTCATTGATTAATTTAGCAGCGGTCTTAACTCCAATTCCTTTAACACCAGGAATATTATCAGATTGATCACCAATTAAACTCATAACATCAAGTAATTTATCTGATTTTACGCCAAATTTATTCAGTACATAATCTTCTGTGATAACTTGATCTTTAACAGGATCATAGACTGTAACATTTGCATATTGCATTAACTGTAATAGGTCTTTATCAGAAGAAAAGATTTTAATCTCAATATCAAAATCTTGCATTTTATCAACATAAGAAGCAATGATATCATCAGCTTCATAACCCATAACCCTTACAAAATTAATATCAAAAGCCATCATAGATTCAACAAGAATATCAAATTGCGGAACTAAATCTTCTGCCACTTCTCCTCTGTTCATCTTATATAGTTCATATATATCAGAGCGAAATGTTTTACTACCAGAATCACTTGCTATAATTACATAATCTGGATTATCAGCAAGATATTTGGTTAGCATATTCAAAAATCCGTGGATTGCTCCAACATTTATTTCATCTCCTGTGCACAAATTAGGCAAAGCATAGTAGGCACGGAAAAGAAAATTATAAGCATCAAATATGAATAGATTTTTTGACATAAGAAAAAATTGAAACATCTATCATCAATAGATGATACTGTAGATTTCAACAGATATTAATATATGTTAGAAAATTTAATGAATTTTATTCATGTATAGAAAAGATAGCAAAAACAGCATATTATACGTAAACTGAAAAGATAAGAAATATTAACCTATTATTATGTAAAAAGAGTTACAATTATTGCTAGGGATTTAAAATGCGCATAAATGAAAAATCAAGAAAAAATCAACAAATATTTGCAAAATAGCAAATTAAACAGTAAAAATCGCGTCTTACAAAAAGTCTTTGAAGCAATAATAGATTTATCAAATAAAATACTGGATGCAGAGAGTCAAAAATCGGTCATTAGCTATTCAAATAAAATAGTGATGGTGATAGATACTGTGATAGCCTCTATAAGACCTGAAGGTGATGTAAGTCATAAATTCATAGAACTAATGAAAAAATTCAGGTCTGATATCTTAAAAGCGGGTTATCAAAAGGACTACAGAGAAGAATTCACTAAAATTTCAAAAGAATTTCAAAAATTAAAAGAGATATTATAGTATTACTATTCGCTGAAAATTTCATTTCAAAAAGGACAATGCATATCAGATAATCTACTAAAAATTAACTTTATACAATCTAGAATTGCATAAGATTAATTTTTGATTACACAAAGTGCTAAAAAGAATATTTGTTATATCACTATTATTCATATCCCTCAGAGTTGAAAAAGTTATAGCTGAGAAACAGGGTATTGGACAAAAAATACCTATTGTTAGTCAATGTTTATATTGTCTGGATTTAGATCATATATATTTGAGAAGTATAGAAATAATGGATCATGACCTAAGCCACATGCCCATAATGATAGAATTAATGAAAATAGAAGAAATAGATATAGATGAAGAACATGATGATCAAAAATGCAAAAATATTGCAGAACAGATAATTTATCTTTACGGAGGAAAGGAAAAAACTAAGAATAGCATCATTCAATCTGTAACTATGGAAGCAGAAAATATGGAAACAGCCATATTAACTGCAGTGATGCATTTAATTTACACAGATGATGAAATAATCACAGAGATATACAATTTACTGTTTGAGTAATATTCTTTTTAAAACTATTTGCTATATAGAATGCTAACAAACTGAATATTATTTCCAAGATACATCATGATAAATTTAATCAATGATCTTAACAAAATGCTTAATGTCAGGGATTTTGAAATAGATGGTAACAAATTACGTGGTCCGGGAAAATTTGAACAGATCATAAAAACAGATAATCAAAAATTCACAGATGATATAGAAGATCTGTCTGATAAGATGGAAGAACAGAGTCAAACAATAAATGCAATCACAGAGTTTCTAACTTTAGAATCTGCACTATCAAAACAATTAAGTAATGTCTTAATGAAAGAATCAGATAGCAAAATTGAAGTAATTGCAGATACAAAAAACATATCTGCAATTGAAGCAGCTATCGAAGGAAAAATTCAACCTCAATTGATAACATTTAGTGAAGTAAAAAAGACAGTTATCCCAAGAGCAATATTACAAATTGATAAGAATAAAATAGCAACAAATCCTGGGAAAATAACCATATCTACCGTAATGAGAGATACAAAACCAATAATAACTTCTCCCAATAGTGAATTACAAATATCAGATATAAAAATAAATCATAATATAGAAAGGGAAGGCACTCCAAGTGTAGAAAATGAATATCATACAATAGTGTCACAAGACTGTAAAACAGCAAACATAGTATTGAAAGTCAATGGATACAGTTTTAAAAGTGATCCAATAAACGCAAAAAATCCCACAATACATAATCTAATATTTAAAGCAGAAACTACAAAAAGCCCTATTAAATCCTTTAGAATTACATTATCTTCCCCAGAGGCTGAAACAAAATTACAAGATATTAAAAATTCATTAGATAAAAATATACAAGATATCCAAATTGCTACCAAGTATGAAAGCACCTTTGATGGAGGGAATCTAGCGCTACTATCAGATACAATTAAAGATCAGGAATTAGCAATAGAAGAAGTGTGGCACGATCAACAATCAAATCAGCTACATATTACAATCAACGGCTTGGAATTCAAAAGTGATACATTAGATAAAGTAGAAGATTTAAAGCATATAGAATTAACCAACAATCAAAATAAAGAAAAGGCATATCTATCTTTTACTGAAGAAAAAGATATCAAGGATCAGATAAAGAATGCACAACAGGAACTATCTGTTAGTTTTATTATGGATACCAAAGACGATGCACAATCTTTATTGAAAAAAATAGCAAATACACACAAAGGCATTGCAGCTAGATTAGCTGGCAATGTGTTGATCTTAACTAAGAGTTCCAGATTGGATCAAGATTTCAGGTTACAAAATCTAGATGGAATATTAAAAGAAGATACAGAAATAATATACACTGATTCTCAAGAAGGTTACGTAAAATATGAAAATATAAAAATACCTTTAAGTAGTGAAAATAAACTAGAAATAACACAGGAAGAAGGTAGCATCAAAATTACAGTTAAAGAAGATTATGCTCCTAACCCTTTAAAACCAACTGTTATTCTTAGAATTAGTGATAATTTAGAAGAAAAATATAATATGTTGAATGAAATGCTAAAAAAATTTTCAGATCTTTTTGTCTTTTTAAAAGAGCAAAATGAATATGATTATATGGAAAAGACTTTTACAGAATCGGCATATCTTGGAAAAAATAGTACAATGCGAACAATATCTCAAGCGCAGATTCGCGCATTAGAAAAAAGGCTTTCCATACCTGATTTTCCTATAAGAGTCATTGAGAATAAAATAGAATACACAACAGAAGAATTAAAGTATTATGTAGAAACAAATCCAGAACTAAAAGATGTGCGCAAGGCAATCCCGCCACTACTTAAAACCTTCAATAACAAATTCAATGCTGAAAGAGAAATGAAAAAAATCAGAGAAGATCATCAATCTTCTCGAAATAAACAAGAAAAATTAGAAGATGAAAAATACGAAAAATACAAACAAAATGTTATAAAAATGGCTAATGTTATGAAATCAATTAATGTGCAAAATAAAAAGATTGCAGGGTTAACAATAATGATGGATAATCTTAACAGAAGAGAGTAGAAAGGTATCAGTTTTTTGCTGACTATACATCACAATATTCTCTACAGCCTTGTTTAATCCTTTGCGTTTATTTTGTGCTTTCTGAATTATTCCATAAATTGATATTGCTTAACATCAACCCTGAAATTTCTCATAATATTGCAACTAAGTTTTTGGCCTCGGGTTTTGTGTCTATAAAAAATCCTTATGAAAATAAAATACTGAGCACCGAATGTCTGGATCAAACATTCAAGAATCCAATTGGATTAGCCGCTGGTTTTGATAAAAATGCTGAATGTTTATCTTCTTTAAAAAGGTTAGGTTTTGGCTTCTTAGAGGTAGGGACAGCAACAAAATTCCCACAGGAAGGAAACAAAAAACCAAGACTATTTAGATTAAAAGAAGATTATGCAATTATCAATCGGATGGGTTTTAATAACAAAGGTATAAATAACCTGCTTGAAAATATCAAGAAGAATAAGATAAACATTCCCTTGGGTATAAACATAGGAAAAAATCGTGACAGTGCAGATAGTATTGCTGATTACGTAGATCTATTTACCGTAGTACATTCTCTGTGTAATTATGTAGTGCTTAATATATCTTCGCCTAACACAGTGGGTTTGCGAGACATGCAAAAAAATGAAACTCTCTCATCTTTGCTGGAAGCTGTATTAAATAAAAAAAATGAATTACAATCCAAAACGAAAGTCGTTCTTAAGGTATCCCCTGATATAGATGAGAAAGAAATAAACAATATAGCATCTGTGTCTTTGGCAAAAGGAATAGATGCACTGATTGTTTCTAACACCACGGTTACAAATCGTGAAAATCTAAAAAGCATCTATCGGAACGAACAAGGGGGGTTAAGTGGTGCTCCATTAAATGATTTGAATCTAAAATTGACAGAAGATTTCTATAACGCAACGCATGGGAATATCCCGATAATTAGCTGTGGAGGAATAACAAATGCACAAGACGTATTAAACCGTATAAAGAAGGGGGCAACAATTATTCAATTGTATTCGGCGATTATATATCACGGATTCAAAGTTGTAGAAGATATAAAAAAAGAATTAGCACAAATGCTGCAAGCAGAAGGAGTAAAAAATATTAAGGAAATAGTAGGTTGTGAATGCAAAAAAAGAAGTTTTTAGCAGCAATTGATATAGGAAACAGCAACACCAAATGTGCTTTCTTTGAAAATGAAAAGACGTTCTATGGACGTGGCCAAGGAATGCCAGAGCTTTATGTCACGAAGGAGCCAATTGGGATACTTGGGAGTGATTCTGCGGCTATAAGTATAATAGCTGAAACAATAGGATTTCTTATAAGAAATAAAAAAATAGTTCCTCCGCATAAAGATGCAACTATAGAAGAGATAATGGATTTCATCGCAGCGGATCTCCCTTGGAGAGCTATTGGATTGCCCACTAATATACCTGCACTAAATGATTTTGGATATTATATTAAAGATTCGGCATTCAAAAAAGAAACAAATTCTTTTAGACCACATATTAGCGAACAATTAATAAATCTGGGGAAAAAAGGTATGATTGAAGATATTTTCATATCCAGTGTTGTACCATATTTAAACATTTCTTTTGAAAAGGAAATATTTAATTTAGTTGGGATTAAACCAACATTTATTTCTTCATGTATGGCTGGGATAAAAAGTAACTACTCAAAACAGCTTGGAGCAGATAGAGTAGCCAATATAAAGGCTGCCAACTTTTTATATCCCAACGAAGATATCATAATCATTGATATGGGTACTGCAACTACAATAGATATTATCAATACAGATAACATATTCTTGGGAGGGATGATATTACCAGGGCCTAATCTTTTTAGAAATTCTTTGAGCGAGAATACAGAAGTGGAATCATATATATCTGAAGATAATGAAGAAGTAATATCATCTAGAGAACCTGAACCAGGAGAGGTGATATTAAAATCTATATCGGTAAATGAACGGAAGATTGATTTTTCATCGACTAGCTTAATTGGCACTGACACATCTAATGCAATTTCTAATGGCATAAAGTATGGATATATTGCAATGATTGAAGAATTGATATCTAAAATTTTTCAAGAACAGAAAAAAGATTTTAAAATTATTATAACGGGAGGGCACTATAACTTAACAGAAGAATTAAATCTCCCAACAGAACCAATAGCAGATGTCAACCTGACACTAATGGGTATCATGTGTGTGTATAAATATACAAAAATGAGAAAACATTGTCATTCACCTAGCAAGTGAATATTATAAAATAACAAATCAACACACTAAAAAATTAGAAAAATCTTATTTTCGGGTTATAATTATCGTTTTATTTTTTAACATATAGAAGATTTGTCCATCATAATAGTAAGAAATGATGCAGAATTACTGGATCAATGTGATAAAATAAAAAAATCTGGCACGAATTATATTGCGTTAGATACAGAATTCATACGCAATAAAAGAGTTTTTATCCCAAAAATATCAACGATACAAATAGAGTTTCTTGACAATCTTATTCTTATAGATTGTATGAGTAGTAATTTGCAGTGCTATGACCCTCTTTCTGAAATATTAAGCTCTAAAAATATACTCAAATTATTTTTTGACTATCAGCAAGATTTGATGGCATTATCGAACATCATAAAAATAATACCATCCCCTGTCGTTGATGTTCAAAGAGCATTTATGCTTAGCTCTTATAACATACATCCAGTAAGTTATGCTGGAATGGTGGAAAAGTATTTTCAGATTAAAATAGATAAAGTAGAAAAGAGAAGCAACTGGACCATCAGGCCACTAACCGATAATCAAATTGAATATGCAGTAACCGATGTAAAATATCTCAATAAATTGTTTAGAATAGTACAACTTTCTCTCAATCAGAAAAATAGGCTTTCTTGGCTTTATGAAGATATGGATCTATTGCTTAATTTCTCTGGAAGTAACCATGTTGAAAATTGTTTATATCATGCGGTATATGCAGATCTATCAAAAATCAGAAGAGAAGAGGCATCAAAATTAAATTTTGAGCCTGACACCGCAGTTATGAGTGATATTAATATGATGTTTATGTCTAAATCGATGGTAGATCACAATAACTATCTATCGCAAATAATAAAGAAGAGTAAGATCAACAAAAACAAATTAAAGTCAATAATGGAATGTTATCCATATCTCATCGATAAAGCTCATAGCAATGAAGAATCACAAATAATTAATTTTGTTAAATCTTATGTAAAAATAATTTGTATAAGAAACGATATTTCATTCAACGTTGCAATAGATAGGAATCACATATTATATCTGGCAATTGTAGCTAAAGAAAAAAGAATTCCAATATATAATGGATGGCGCAAAGAATTATTTGGAACAGATATAGAAGAATGTTTATCAGGGAAAAGGTCTTTATTTTTAGAAATGTCCTTTGAAGAAAATAATGTAGTATTTGGCTCTAAAAATAATAAGGTTAAGAATTAACACAAAATATAGCATCTTATTTTCTATATCTTTTTTCATTGAAGAAATTTGTTATGATTTCCTTTGCTTCATTTTCACATAAGCCCTCATAGACATCTGGCTTCCACAAAGAATGGTTCAACACCTTGGCTCCATTATATAACCCTCCAGACTTAGGATTCTCAACTGCAAAATAGATATTACGCATTCTCACCAAAGAAATGGCATGAGAACACATTGCACATGGTTCGAGAGTGACATATATATCCATCCCATAAAGATACTTAATATTTAAATAATCACACGCTCTTTGAATTGCTAATAATTCAGCGTGCAATATTGCATTATTATTTTTTTCAGATTCATTATTTGCTGTACTAATAATCTCTCCATCTTTAACAATAACAGCTCCCACCGGAATTTCATTTGCCACTATAGCTTTTTTTGCAATATCTATCGCTAACTTCATAAAATTATTCATACTTTATAAAATCTTGTAAAATTGTTCTTATTACTAACAATTTTTATACAAAAAAAATATAGACGTTATATAATACTACTTTTATAGTATTGAGTATTTAAAAAAATAGACTAAATATGAAAAATGATATGAAGAACGTGTTAGTATCTTCAAAAATTGTCAGATGTAATGGCCAAGGAACAAGTCATCCTGTTGTTTACCTAAATATAGAGAGAAAAAGTAGAATTGTCTGTCCTTATTGTGGTATTGTTTATCTAAAAAGTTGTTGTATAGATAAGCAAACAGTAGCAGATGATAAAAAAGCGTAACATAGTCTTAGATACTGAGACTACGGGACTAGAAATTAGTGATGGTCATAGAATAATAGAGATAGGATGTGTTGAACTTATAGATGATAAAATAACTGGAAATCATTTCCATGCATACGTCAATCCTGAAAGGGGCATATCCATCGAAAATAGTAAGATTCATGGTATAACGACTGATTTGGTTGAAAACAAAAGAAGGTTTGCTGAAATAGCAGACGATTTTTTAGATTTTATATCTGATTCAGTGTTGATAATGCATAATGCACCTTTTGATATGAAGTTCTTAAACTATGAGCTAAAAAAAGCTAAAAAGAAAACAATATCAAATGAAAGGGCTGTTGATACATTAGAGATTGCCAGGAAGAATTTTCCTGGAGAGCAGGCCTCTTTAAATGCATTATGTAGAAAATTCAATATATCGCTGGAAGCAAGAAAAATGCATGGTGCGCTAATTGATTCTTACCTACTTGCTGAAGTTTATTTTTTTCTGAAAAGTAGGTCACAGGTACAAAATAACTTAGATTTTTTCGCTATGGAAGAAAGTCTAGATAACATGGAATCTGTAAATAAAAATAGAATCTGTAGAAGAAAAAGGCGCAATGATGATAAATATGAGGAGGATCAACATAAACAATTCATCAAAAAAAATGTAATAAATTCTATATGGTACGGAAAGAGCTCTTAGGATAAAAAATTTATTAAAGATTTAGCTTTAAGAAATTATAAAAATTTGTTAAAATTTAAACTATTGATTGTTTTTCACAGAAAGGACTTTGTATATGGGTAGATACTTTCTTTTTTGCGCCCCCATATTGGTGTTACTTTTGAGCATGGGCATGTATAGTTTTTCACAGAATATTGATATTAATCAAGTGAGAAACAGTGAATACATCAGAAATATTGAAAATAAGTGGCAAGATACAACTGAATATGTCAAAAACTCAATCGAAGAAATGAAAAAATTAGCAAATAAATTTGCTTAATATTATTCACGTTATGATGTGCTTATATTCTTTATTTTCTAACAGATTGATGAGTTTGCGATGATTTTTGATCTCATGCACTCTCAGATAATCAACACCTTGTGAATAAAGGTATCCGGATATCCCTAGGGTTATGCGGTCTTTTACATCGATAGATTCTTCTTCAATAAATCTTTTTCTGCTACACCCAATATATAATTCAACCCCCAGCTGTTTAAAGAAATAAGCATTCTTTATTATATGTCTAGCTTGAAGCACTGTGGTTGCAAACCCTATTCCTGGATCAAAAACTAACTTTTGCTTATCAAAACCAATTTCTGTTAGATATTTTATTCGGTCTTCTGCCCACGATTTTAGATAATTCAACACGTCTTCATTCTCTGAGAGAATAACATCAAGATCCGCCGGCACAGCCACACTATGCATAAAAATTATTTTATGTATATTGTTAATGTTTGCCAATAATAGATCGATAACTGCTGGATCTTGTAAACCTTTTTGATCGTTGATAATATGCACTCCACTTTCCAATGCGTATTGGATAACAGCACTATTATAACTATCAATAGAAACCATCACTGAAGATTTATTAGCTATTTCCACTATCTTAGGTAATACACCCCATAGTCTTTTTTTCTCCTTTATCGGATCAACATCATTTTTAACAAAAGGATTAGTAGCCTGTGCACCAACATCTATTATATCTGCTCCATCATTAATCATCTCTTCAACTTTGCTGAGAACAGCAGAATGATCTAATAAGCCATCACCAGAAAAAGAATCAGGGGTAATATTGATAATTCCACATATTTTCATATTAAATCCTCATATATTTGTCTTATTGTTTTGTTTAATTTTGGATGCACATAGTCTGGTAATATCTCCATAAGTGGTTCGATAACAAACTTTCTATTGTGTAAATCATAATGCGGAATGGTCAAATAGGCACTATCTATTATCTGATTATTCCAAAACAGAATATCAATATCTAGAGTTCTTGGAGCAAATTTATATTTTCGAACTCTCTGACAATTTTTTTCTATAGAACAGCATAGAGAGAAAAAGGACTCTAAGTTCTGCTCAGTAAAGCCACAAAGAACACAATTAACAAATTTTTCATACCAACTGCTGTCCAATTCCATGGATTTTTCAGGCAACAATGGTTCTGTCTCGTGCATTTTTGAGATTTTCTTATCATGCAAACTAATATTGTTTATTGCATAGTTTATGTAATAGTCACGAGGTTCAATATTTGACCCCAAAGATAGAACCACAAACTTATATTTCACACCACTTTCAGCAGACACAATAGTCAATTTACACAGGGAATAGTATAATTCTAATATACTGTTAAAATATAAACAATTCTAAAAATTGCTTACATGAAAAGATTCTGCTGATTATCATCTGTTTTAATATTCCAAGTTATTTTTAGTATAAAAGATGTTCTTAGAAATTAGATTCCCTGAAGATATATCATTTGGTGCAATTGGTGGACCAAATTTTAATACTAACATAGAACAAACGGCTGCAGGCTATGAAGCACGTTTTATAAATTGGCTAGAACCAAAAATCTACTACAATGTGAGTCACGGCATAAAAACAAAAGATCAAATAGATCAAATTATATCCTTCTTTTATGTCACACAGGGCAGAGCAAATGGCTTTAGATTTAAAGATTGGATGGATTATAAAATACCTAAACAAGTTATTTCTAAGGCGCCCAGCTCTGGCATGCAGATATATAAAAACTATACATTTAATCAACAAACATTCAAAAGACCAATAAAGAAAATAGTCCCAAATACAGAAATAGTATATTCAAATGATATACCATTAGAGAGTACACAATATACAATAGATTATAATAATGGTTTGCTCGTCACAGAAGAAGGAGGAGAGATAAGTATAGAATGCGAATTTGATATCCCCGTAAGATTTGCATCAGATGATCTGAAAATAGGGTTAGATAACCCAGGAATCTACGTAGCTAAAAATATCATATTACACGAAATAATAGAGTAAAAATGCAAAATATATATTACACATTTCTCATAACTTTAAACAATAAAGATGTTATATCATTAACAAATTATAATAAAGATCTAATTCACAAGAATATTACCTATAAAGGAAAAGCAAAGTTAAGCATTACTAATAGGACACAAAGTAATGAAGACAAAGCAACAAAATTGATAATATCCAGTATAATTGATTCAGAGGAAATTAAACCAGAGTATATGCATCAAGGTTTATTTAATAACGCAACTATATTTATAAACTCCATTGAAAAATCCAATGAAATAAAACCTTTTTTTAGCGGAAAGATCACTCAAACAGCACAAGATGATAATAGAATAAAAATCTACGCAGAATCAGATATAGCATATCTATCTAAGATAATAATTGGGCAAACAATATCTAAGAATTGTAATGCTTCACTATTTGATAGCAAATGTACGTTAAATAGAGCCACTTATCAAAATAAAGGGCAGATATCAAAAATTATAACATCAGACACCTTTATTGATAGCACTTTGTCAAAAGCTGATGGATACTTCAATTTTGGAGAAATAGAATTCACATCAGGAAGAAATAAGAATATTAATTTCAAAATACTAAGATATGAGAAACAAGCATTTTCCCTTTCACTTCCTATAAAATATGAACTAGAAATAGGTGATGAATTCATCGCGACAGCTGGATGCAATAAAACAATTGAAAACTGCACACACAAATTCAAGAACAACAAGAACTTCCATGGATTTCCATGGATCCAAATGAGTGGGCGATAACGGTCTCGATCCGCCGACATCCTCGGTGTAAACGAGGTGCTCTACCAACTGAGCTAACCGCCCTCAACAATGATTTATTATATTATAGAAAATAAAAAAAAGATATAATAAAACAGCATTAATTTTAAAATAATGTACTATGTTAAAATCAAACAATATCCTATATCATGTTAACAGCCATCCCATCAATGCTAAGGCTTGTGATTATAAATCATATAGTGAAGTAATTCACGTAGCAAACTAAGAGGCTAATCTCTTAGTTTGAAAAAACTACTCCACGTTATAATCTCCAATATAAGAAATAGGAATTTTACAATGTGCTTATTGGATATTAATAATTCTGAATATTACATAAGCATTTTTGGCCGATTAGTGAACAAAGTGTCTGACACCAGTTAAAATCATAGTAATACCCTTATCCTTAGCCTTGGATATCACTTCTGCATCCTTTATAGAACCACCAGGTTGTACTATAGCAACAATATTGTGATCAGCGGCATATTCAACGCTATCAGCAAAGGGGAAAAATCCATCAGAAGCCATAACTGCACCTTTTGTCCCAATAACAGATTTTGTCACTGCCAATTCTAAGCTATCAATCCTACTCATCTGACCAGCACCTATTCCCACAGTCATACCATCTTTTGCAAGTACAATCGCGTTAGATTTAACATGTTTGCATACTTTCAAGGCAAAAATTAAATCTGCTTTTACTGCCTCAGATAACTCATCACCTACTGCCAATTTAAAGTCATCATAAAGATGGTTATTGCAGTCTTGCAATAAGATTCCACCTAGAGTATTTCTCAAGCAAAAATTATCCTCTATATAATGGTCTATACATAAAACACGAATATTTGGTTTTTGGTTAAACAAATCTAATGCTTCTGAAGAAAATGACTTAGCTATAACAACTTCAGTGAAAATATTAGTAATTTCTCTAGCTAGTGTTTCTGATACGTGACCGTTAACAGATACTACACCACCAAAACTACTACGGCTATCACAGGAAAGAGCTTTTTTATATGATTCTATCTCATCATTTCCTACAGCCACTCCGCAAGGATTATTATGTTTAACAATGACAGTAGCAAATTCATTTTTAAATTCTGCAATTAATGCAAGGGCTGCATGCACATCCAGTACATTATTATAGCTTAACTCCTTTCCTTGTAATTTTTGGAAAGGTAACTCTCCATTAGAATAAAAACTACCTTTCTGATGAGGGTTCTCTCCATAACGAAAATCATTTTTTTTGACAAGATTCAAATTTAATACATCAGAACCAGTAAACCAATTAGAAATAGCAGAATCATATTGAGCTATATTAAAGAAAGCTTGCTTAGCCCACAATTCACGCAATTTTGCACTAGAATCTACATTAACATCATTATATTGCTTAACATCTGTAACAACTGCAACATTCTTGTAGTTCTTTGCTGCAGCACGAATCAAAGTAACGCCTCCAATATCAATATTTTCTATTATCTCATCTTCAGACGCACCAGAATTCACAGTATCAACAAAAGGATACAAATTAACAATAACTAGATCTATTTTTTGAATTTCATTTTGTTGGATATCATCATCAAATTGCCCTGGAACACATAGAATACCTCCATGTACCTTAGGATGCAGAGTTTTAACACGACCACCTAATATCTCAGGAAAATCTGTGAAATCTGCTATTTCCATCACTGGAATATCATTTTCTTTTAAAAGTTTGAAAGTCCCTCCCGTTGAGATAATCTCAACATCGTTTTCTATTAAATACCTAGATAATTTAACAATACCTGTTTTATCGTATACGGATATTAATGCTCTTTTTATCCTCATAAAGAATGTATGGCCTCCATTATATAATTCGCAAAGTCGTGCAAAGAACCAGCAATGAAAGCAATTGAGAATAAAATGGAGAAGAAAACAGCTACTATTTTAGGGACAAAAGTTAACGTAACTTCATTAATTTGAGTTAAAGTCTGGAATATAGAAATAATAAGACCAACACTCATAGATGTTAATATCACAGGAGTTGATATCTTAATCAACACCCATATAGCTTCTTTACTGATAAGCAATACATCTAAATTGTCCATAAGAAATAGCAGGCAACATAATTAACTGAAAGCTTAACAGCTCAACAATTAACTATCTACAACTATGATTTACCGAAATTACTTTCTGTGACTTAAACATAAAAGCCAATTATAGCATCAATTTTTTTTAAAATCTTCATAAAGTCTGATAAATTTATCCCAACATTTCACATCCAAGGATTTGTCACGCAACATATCATAATGCACCAAGCCTGTAGGAGAAGTGACATTAATCTCTATTAAATTATTCCCTATGAAGTCAAGACCAGCAAAATAAATGCCTCTTTGTTTTAAATCTAATGCAATTTTAGTTGCTGTATCTAAAGCCTTATTTGAAAGATCCACTTTATATACCTTAGCACCTAATACAGTATTACTTAAGAAATTATCTTTGTTCTGTCTTTTAAAGTAACCAAGAATCTCTCCATCAAGTATTAAAACTCTTACATCTCCATCGGTTAAAACATCAGAATCAAAACGCTGCATTAAAAAATGAGTGCCATGATTATTAAATTTTTCAGAAAGGATGTCTTTATAATTTGCATCAGATTTATCAAT
The DNA here is from genome assembly GCA_020002265.1 of Anaplasmataceae bacterium AB001_6. NCBI lineage: Bacteria > Pseudomonadati > Pseudomonadota > Alphaproteobacteria > Rickettsiales > Anaplasmataceae > Candidatus Mellornella > Candidatus Mellornella promiscua. The sequence continues at coordinate 114,699 of CP048228.1, read as the reverse complement.
GAGAATTATATTACTACCACCATATTCATACAGTGGTTTAAAAACAACCTTCCCATATTGCTCTACGAATTTAGTAGCTGTCTCAACATCACAAACAATAATGGTCTCCAAATCACTATACAGGTGATACTTAAATATCTTTTCTGGAGAGAGTAGTATAGCCTGCGGATTATTAATAAAAAAAGCTCTGGTACACAATCCAAATAGATAAAGAGATGTTTGATAAGACATATCAACAGGTGGGTCATGTCGAATAAAAACCATATCATGATTATCTATATAGTCATAATGCTCTGATTTTATAACGATCCCATCATCATCAAGAGTAAAACTATAGTTCTTAGATTTAACACCATCAACAGAATAAAAGACATTCTCAGGATAAGTGAAATATACCGTGAATCCACGATTAATAGCTTCTCTCATTAAATAAATTGAGGTATCTACATAATAACTTACAACAGGCGATATATGAAACAGAACTTTATTCATAAAAATCTCTTAAAAAAAATCAAAATTATTTATAATTAAAAAAAATCCTAACAATCATCAACATGGATGTAATCTTGCACTTTCTTATCAGAAAATGCCTTCACAACAAGGTTAATGATCTTATTACGCTCTTCATCACTATTGGCACGGCCCATCACATATAACACGCCCCTAGTAGATTCAAAAGAGAATCTATCTACAACATCTCCTTTCTTTAATCTCACAAGTAATCTAGCATTACTTGAAACCCATTCAGCTTCAACATACTTTTTTCCATACTCAGCAACTTTTATCTGATTATCAACAGCTAAAATTCCCCTAACATCCCAAGTAATCTTTGAGGCCTCTATTCTCTGTAAACTAGTACTTAAATTTCCAAACAATCTTGCCTTGTTATCTCTGACTTCAACACTTATGTTATTATACGTTGCACCAGCTTCGCGCAAACCTTTCATAACAGATTGCTTTAAAGATGCATCTGTATAAACCGAACACTCTTTGTGCACCCAAGAATAATTGCAACCAGCAAAAGCAACATCTAAATTTAAGCAGTTACAGAAGATTAAAGCCAACCAATACAGCTGTAAGCAACAACATAAATCCCTTGAATGCACAAAATCATCTCAAATTTTCAAAAAAAGAAGTGTATAACAAGACCAGATGGCTGTAAACAGCACCCCCTAATCTGTTACAGTTAAAATGTTTATCAATTTTTCAGCATCGTTCTCCATAATAAAAGAACTCACTATGTAATCTACACAAGTAACAGCATCAACACTCAATGGATCAGATTCCACAAAACCGTAAGGAATACCTTTTTTAGTAACTAAATTATGAAACTTAATCAACTGATCTATTCTTGAGTCCACAGCTCTATAACTAGCTAGATCTATAATTATTCCATCCTTCATATGTGCTAAATAATACCAATTTATTTTAAATATCCTCTGCTGGTATAAACTATTACGATATCTGCAAGCAGTTTCAATTTTTTCTATATCATCCCATGAGTAGTGTTTACTACTAACACCTAAAACCTTTTTAATGTGTACACCATCATCATCAATATAATTTATACTGCGCGCCTCTAAAAATAAGGCTGCAAAGAAAAGTACACCAATAAACACATCATATATTATTAACTTTTTTATTATGATCCATCTTAATTTTTTTACTTTTTCATCTGCCGAAAGATGGGTCATTTTTTGTAGAATTTTACCATCTGCTTTTTTATCAACAAAAATGCTATTTAAAGTAATATGCATGCTGTATGCAGGGAAAAATAGACTAACAAGATATTCAAATAATAATAGATCTATAGGAGTCCAAATAAGTAGAAGTAATGCATCCAACGTATGAGAAAAATCATAAATAAATATCTCACTTTTTGCTGCTAGTTCCTCAAATTTAGTAGTATAAATTACATCATTATTAATCAACAGAATATAAATCACTGGCACAAGTAACGACATTGCAGTGATAAGTATTCTAATAAAAAATGAAATATTTTTATAGCTTAGTTTACGGCTAATTTTATCATATTTATCAAAATCTTTCCCTTCGAAAAGCTTATTCAAAAAACTTTGCATATCATAACTAATTTCTACATAAGAAGTTAATTATATAATAAAAAGATAAACAAAATATAAATTGAAAGATAATTAAAGCATTATTAAGCAATACAGATATTACTAAAAATAAAAAGCAAATCTGCTGCACATTTCTCTAACTTGAGTTTTTGCCTCAACAACACTTATTTGATTCTTAAGTATTTTCACTATCAATTCACCAACTAATTTGAAGTCCTGTTCGGTAAAACCACGAGTAGTCTCTGCGGCTGTTCCAAATCTTAATCCAGAAGTAACAAAAGGGCTTTCAATATCAAATGGTATTGCATTCTTATTGCAAACTATGCCTGTTTCTTCTAATTTATTAGCAACAAAATTACCTTTTAATCCCAAAGAACGTAGATCAACCAATATAATGTGAGTATCAGTTCCTCCGGTGCAAACATCCACACCATTGGAGACCAACACTTCACTTAAAGATTGTGCATTCTTTATAACATTTGTTGCATATTCCTTAAAAGAAGGCAAAGAAGCTTCTAAGAAAGCAACGGCCTTAGCAGCGATAATATGCATAAATGCCCCTCCCTGCATTCCAGGGAAAACTGCACGATTTATTAATTTTATTAATTCCCCATTATTAGTTAGTATTAAACCACCTCTAGGCCCTCTGAGCACTTTATGTGTTGTTGTAGTAATAACATCTGCATACTCGATAGGAGATGGATAAGCTCCCCCTGCTATTAATCCGGAATAATGAGCAACATCAGCTAGAAGGTATGCACCAACTTTATCAGCAATATCACGAAAGGCAGCAAAATCAATTGTTCTAGAATAAGCGCTAGCACCTGCTATGATAATTTTTGGTTTGTGTTCAATTGCAAGCCTTTCAACCTCTGACATATCAATTAACAAAGAATCTTCATCAACTCCATAAGATACAGCATTGAACCATTTTCCGGACTGATTAACTCTACTGCCATGTGTTAGATGTCCACCTGCATCGAGTGAAAATCCTAAGATTGTATCTCCAGGTTTTAAAAGAGCAAGGTAAACAGCTTGATTAGCCTGTGAGCCTGAATGTGGTTGAACATTTGCATATTCACAGCCAAATAACTTTTTTGCCCTTTCAATAGCTAAAGTCTCAATTGCATCACTATTTTCTATCCCCTGATAATATCTTTTCCCTGGGAACCCTTCTACATATTTATTTGTAAACAAAGAAAAACTTTCTATATCAGAAACAGCCCTACTAACTCTATTTTCAGAGGCAATTAAATTAATAGTATCTTTCTGCCTATTTCTTTCCTTAACACATATTTCATAAGCTTCTGGATCAACATGTTCAATAGAGTCAGAAAAAAAATTGTTTACATCATAAATCATAAGCACTTCCTTTATTATTATATTTTTGGATTCTATTAATGTGCCGTGATAAATCACTAAACTTAGTATCTAAGAAAGACTGGATCATATCCAAAGCTAATTTACCATCCACAAAGCAAGCTCCTAAGCAGAGTATATTAGCATTATTATGTTCTCTGGATGCAATAGCCATTTTTCTGTTAAAACAGAGAGCAGCACGAATATCTCTAAATCTGTTTGCACTTATTGACATCCCAATACCAGTGTTACAAATTAGAACACCAAAATTACTAGCTCCACTTAGCACATCCTTCACAACATTAAAAGCATAGTCTGGGTAGTCACATGAATTTTCATCATAACACCCTCGATCAATAAACTTTATATTATCAAAGCTATGCTGCATTATCTCACTTTTTAACTTGAAAGCTGCATGATCAGAGGCCAAAGAAACCGATATCACAGTAAAAAATTGAATCAGTATTAAAGTGAAATTATAACTAATTATGAACAAAAAATAAAACAAGTTTGCTCTTAGTAACAAATAAACATCACCTATATAATTGGAAAAAATAATATTATCTTTTTAAGGAGATAGGTAATATCCATGGATATTACCTATAATTATTTTGCTATTTATCCAATGACTAAACCCTTTTCCTCTGGAGCTACTAATAATTCAATTGCCTCCTTCAATTCAGTACTTATATTTTCACATTCTAGTTTAAACTGCAAAGAAGTAGATGATTTAGGTCTGCTGCTCTCACCTTCTGCTTCTTTCCATTTTTGTTGAATTGCTTCCAGATCTTTAAGTATTGCATTACATCCCATTATCGAACTTTGAGCACTAGTTATCATCACTCTGCTCTCACCTTCTTGCCTTTCATTCGATTTCCCATCTCCTCTTGCTTGAAGTACTGGAAGAGATAATGACGTTAAACGCAAAGGATCTTTTTCTGCAGATGTAGATGGCTTTCCAAGATCATGTTGATTGAGATCAGCACTTGCCTCCGCCGCCTCTGCAGCGCTTTCTTCGCGTATGCTTTCCAAAGGCCTTCCAGATAATGACTCTAAAAGCAAAGGAGCTTTTTCTGCAGATGTAGATGGCTTTCCAAGATCATGTTGATTTAAATCAGCACCTGTCGCCGCCTCTTCAGCGCTTTCTTCGCTTATGCTGTCCAAAGGCCCTCCTCTTGTTGTTTCATATCCATCGTAAAGAAGGCTAGATCTTCTATCAATTTCACAAAATTGAAGACAGTCATACCGCTCAACAAGTGCAAGAAAAATATTTACATTATCAGAAATTGTTGGGGTCTCTCGTTTTTCTTCTGTAGATGCACATATACACTGACAAAAACCAGATTTTGACTCTTTTTCCAGCAAGATAGATCCATCCATACTTTGAAAGGGATGAGTACTAGCAATACTGTGATATTCACGATTACTACTATAATCTTTTTTCAATTCTTCTAGATAAATACCAGAATCCAAAAATACTATTAATTTTTTATCAAGATCAAGAACCACAGGCACTATTTTTTCAAACTTACGATATACTATTCCTACATCTCTCTCTCCCAAAACACTTGAGATGTTAGCAAATTCAGATTTACCAATAAGACAAAGTACTTTACCTGGTTGTTTGCAATTTGTACGTTCCTTCAGAATTCCGGATATCAAATTCAAATCATGTGTATAATTTTTAATATTATTAGCCCATAATACTACATCCCATTCTTGTAATTTCTCTGCTGCATTTTCTGCAGATAAAAAATCAGACTGTCCTAATTCACTATTAAATTTTCTATACAGATCAGTTGTAAAATTCTCTGCCAAAAGTTCACCACTAAAATCCGTAATATACTTCCCTTTTTCATAATAAGTCTTATCCGTCATATTGATATAACTGTTAAGAACTAATTCATCACCATGCAATTCCCTTTTTCTACTCACTACAGTTTCCTTCAGTTCTAAGCGCTGCATTTGTTCTTTTACAAAAACCATATCCCCCTCTATTAAATACAATTATATGAATATTAATTCTCTCTAGAGAGAATTAATTATATCAATCTTCATAATATCAATAAAGATTTTAACTTACAATTCTTTTATTATTTGTGCAGCAATTTCCTCCACAGATTTATATGTTACGTCTAGTGTCATCCATTTTTTGCTCTGAAAGTACAACCTAGAGGCTTTAATTTCTTCTTTAATGCTTTCATGAGAAGCATAATTTTCCGCTTTAGCAAGACCAATTGTATAAAGTCTGCTATTACGAATAGCAAAAAGATGCTCAACCTGTATATAAAATCCTACTGTTAAACTCGCAGAGTTTATTTTTTCAGTGAAAAAATCCATATCAACGCCAAGTACATATGGTATATTTGCTACTTTATATCCTTGAGAAGATAAATAAATGCTAGTAGGTGTTTTAGATGTACGAGAAGCACCAACAATTACTATATCAGCGTTTGTTAAATCCCATATATTTTTTCCATCATCATGAGAAATAGCATAATTCATTGCCTCTATTCTGGAAGAATAGGTATCTCTAAAAGTTAATAGTTCTTCCATGCCAATTTCGTTAGGACTAACATTGCAGAAACATGATACCTCTTTTATCAAATGAGCAAATGCAGGAACAACCATGATTTGCTCATTACGACAAAAATCTTTAAGTTTTTGTCTTATATCAAGATTGGCAATATTATAAATTATCATTCTGTTTTTCTGTTTACGTACAATGTTCAAAATACGCAACATTTTCTTTTCCCCAACAAAAGACCAAACATACGTTTTAGCAGTCAATTTAGATTGGAATCTACTAAAAACATCACGAGACATGTAAACCAAGCTATCGCATACAGAATCTGATATTAAATGTATTTTTATATTTTTCATTTCTCAAAATAAACATCTTCTTGTTAATTTATAGTTATATCACACAGTATGTTAAACATAAGAATACAAAATATTTAGGGCTGGTAAATTTATTATTAATTGTTATAATATTAGGGTCGTTTTGACCGTGCGCCCTTAGCTCAGCTGGATAGAGCAACAGCCTTCTAAGCTGTGGGTCAGGGGTTCGAATCCCTTAGGGCGTACTCAGATTTTCATGGTTCTTTCTGCATTGGAAGCGTTTATCAGTTGTTTTATTCTTCTAAAAACAACAATCAATATTTAAAGCTACGCACCATAAAATATTTTCTATCTTCTAAATTCAAAAGATTTCTTATTGTTTTTTACTAGAAAAGAGACCTCTAAAAATGAACCCTATAGCAATAAAGCTAAAACTATATATTCCTCTGCCTATCCATTTCGTTATTTCCTCTAGATAAATTGCCCCAGGGAAAAATACTAATCCACCAAAAAACGCCGAGCCAAGAAAAACAATAATAATAAAAAAGAAATAGACAGTCCAACTTTTAAACCTTGCAAAAGCAGTATCAAGCATTATGTCATTACAATGATCATTAATTATCCTATCCTTTTTAGTGACATCTGCAGCAGCTTTAACAGAATCAATCCCTTCTAAAAATTCGCTTGGATAATCAGTCTCTCTATTGAATGAATTTCTTTTTTTCTTTCCTTTTGCCATTATGATACATCCTTATTCATAGTAACATCCCCAACTGAAATACTGAGTGTTATTTATCTCTCTTTGCTATTCACATAACCCCTAATAATATATGCGCTCTTACCGTCACTGCTTCAACCGAAACATTAAAAAAAGATGCTACTTCCTGCAGTGTATTACTTTTCTTATATATTTCAATGAATTTCGACGAAGGCATTAAAAGCTCTGCTGCAAACTGATTTGCAAGAATTTCTCTTTGAGGAGATAATAATTGTGTATTCCTATTTAATCTAGGGTTTTCTTCTATTTTATGATTTTTGGTTAAATAGTCATCATCATAAAAAAAATGACCTACTTCATGAGCTATTGTAAATCTATTTCTTCTAAGAGAATGCTTTGTATTAACTGTAATAGAAAATGTACCTGTTGCTTTATCCTTTTCTATATACCCGGAAATATCATCTTCTAGATCATCACACGTGAACATCTTTATCCCTAGTTCTATAGCGAAATCTATCACATTAAAAGGATATTCTCCTCTATATTTTTCGAAGATACTTTTCTGCTCTTTCGTCATTTTTCCGGTAACATCTATCTCCATATTCCATTCTTCATAAAAAACATTTCACTTATTGATATTTAATCATAATATAATATCAATACCTATCCAAAACATTTATTAATATCAAGCTTAAAATAATTTTTAAGATAAAAAAAAGGCAAGAGAATCAAAAAAATCCTCTTGCCTCTTAAAGCAGATTATAATGTTCTGTTTATTCTTACTTTAAATTTCGTTAGGAGTGACGATATTAAACCAGAATTCAAAATTATCAAGCATATTGAAGAAATCCCTAAAGGCTTGTTTATCACCATTAATTTTGACTTTTCCATCACTTAATAAATCTCCCATATTTTTTTCACCCAATTGAATCAAATCAAGATCAGATCTATTAATCTGCACATTACAATCAGCGTCTGATACATGCTTACCAATAGTGTAATTCATAACACCGTGTTCTATATAGATAACAAATTTCTTTGATTTATCAGGGAAAAAGAAGTTCATTGTCATTTTCGCATCGGCAGCTTTTGGATGATTTAAACGAACTGCGATAAAATCTAAGTAAGTTTCAAGCTCCATATTTTTTACCATATCTGGAGAAACGGTATTAATTGCTGGCAATTTTTTCACACCGCCACGCAACTCTTGTGCACCTGTTAGATAAAAATTTCTCCATGGACCATTTTCACTTTGATAGCCCAATTGCTCATAGACATCTGCTAACATATTTTTTGCATTCTGATTATGTGGTTCAGAGAAAACTAGATGTTTTAACACAGTAGCAGCCCAACGATATTCTCCTTTTTTGATATCTTTTTGAACTTTATGCATTAATTTCTTGCTACCGCCCATGTATTCGACCACTTTTTTACCTTCTTCAACAGGCACCAAAGGGTGTAAATCTGAAGGATTACCACTAAAGAAGCCAAAATACTTCTGATACTGTGCTTTAGCACCGTGGTTGATATGACCATAATAACTACGGTTAGCAAAGTTTTTAGCTAAGCTATCTGGCAACTGAAGATATTCTGCAATCTCAATCATTGTCAAACCTTTATTTGCCAATCTCAATGTTTCATCGTGAATATAACGATATACATCTCTTTGCGCTTTAAGTAATTTCATTATATTTTCATTACCCCAAGTGCTCCAGTTATGTGATCCAAAAGAAACTTCAACATCCTTTCCAAATCTTTCTATAGTATCGTGTATATATTTAGACCAGAGTAAAGCATCTCTTACCTGTGCTCCACGAGGAGTTAATAAGTTATGCAGAGTGTGATTCACCTCTTCAGACTGACACAGAGCTTTATATTGCGGAATGTAAAACATTAATTCTGCTGGCGCCTCTGCGTGAGGAGTATTAATGAAAACAAATTCAACGCCATCTATCATCAATTTGGTAGGCGTTTTTGAAATAATAGTATCAGGCTTTATTAAAGTTGCTTTTCCAGAAGAAAGGTTCGCTCCCAACCCTACACCAACATCCCCTTTTGGGTTACCTGGTAAGAGACTTCCATACATATATGAAGCTCTTCTAGACATTGTGTTTCCCGCCATTAAGTTTTCATTAACAGCTTCAATAACAAAATTTTCAGGAGCAATTACTTGAATATTATCTTTTTTGACCCGTTTTTCATTAACAACTCCTTTAACACCACCAAAATGGTCTAAATGAGAATGAGTAAAAATAACAGCTTTAATTTTCATCTTTCCCAAATGTTTTTGAGCAAGTTCATAACCTGCTTTAGCACATCCAGGTGAAGTAAGGGGATCTACCATAACCCACCCAGTTTTTGTTTTAATAAAAGTCATATTAGATACATCAAAGCCTCTAATTTGATATATCTCTTCTGTTACTTTGAATAAGCCTTTTGCTGCTGTTAATCCGGATTGTCTCCATAAACTAGGGTTAACAGTGTCAGGAGCTTCACTACCTTTTTCAATAAAATCATATTTTGTAGTATCAAGTATTTTAACTCCTTTTTCTTCAATAGAAGTTTCAGTTATATCACCTATAAATCCACGATAGGCATTCTCGATATCCGTTTCATCATCAAAAGGAAGATAATTTTCCAATTTCTGATTTTCTTTCTTGGTAGCATTGCTAGCACCTTTTGGCTCTGATGTAGTTTTTATACTACCTTCTCCACCCATTTGGCCAATAATAAGCCAAACTATAATAAGCCCTATCAGTAAAGAGACAGCCCAAATAATATTTTTTTTCTTCATTTTTAAAATTCAAGATAAAATTCTATGCTAAAGTCATTCTAACAAACAAAATTGTAAAAAATATTTAACATCAGTTTACATTAATAAAATTTGACATCTCAATAAAATACAAATATCTTAAAAAAATAAAGTAAAAAAACCCCGTCTTTTGTGATATAATTCAGTGATTTATAGAAGTCAAATTATGATGGAGAGCAGCTCAAGAATTCTCTTACTAATATATAAAAAACAACTATTTGTATTAAAATCGTTTAATTTGCTTAACATATTATTATCTATTTCAAAGGATGCAAAAGACACAAAATTTAGAGAAATTTTTGTTATAGAGCGAATAAAAAAAATACTCAATCAGACAGAAAGAAATTCTATAGGTAATAGATTAAAGGAAGTGTCGATCTCACAAATATTGGATTTCCTAGATATAGCTCTTTATGATTTAGACATCACAGAAAAAGATAAGAGGCAGTTATCTCAATTTTTGAGTAAAATAATGTACATTATCTTCTCCTCATATGAAGATATAAATCTGTTATTTACAAAGATAAAAAAACTCAACAAAGAATATTACGATAGAGATAGTTCATCAATTGAAGATAATGAATATGATATATTGAAACACAGTTTTTTTTCAGAATACAGAGAGAAAATCCGATGGTTATTTTTACAAATAGAACTTTTAGAAAAATACGATATATATAAATCCACAGAATTTACCTTGCTGGAAATCAAAGTATTTTTGAAAGATATTATAAATAAAACGCAAAAACAACATCATATAAATAAAAATGCCGCTGATGATCATTTAATATCTCAGAATGTAACTCAAGAAGATATAAAATCTCCTTTTAATCTGGTAATATTCGATATTTTTAATTGCGACCTTGATGTAATCAACGATTCTCTCTCAACGTTAATGTGGAAAAATAAATATGTAGAGAAAAACAATATCAAAGCATCAGAAGGAAAAAACTTATGTCTCCTAGGGCTATATTTAAAAGAAAGATTAAAAATAAATATCCCAGAAAATAAGAATCTACTAGATATAATAAAAGCTTTTTTTCTTCATCAGATGCTGGATATCCTAAAAAGGAATTATGAGCTCGATAGAAGAAGTTTGGTAGGATATAAAGCCAATAACAAATTCACAAAAGTGATGCACAAAACACCTATGCTATCTTTAAATAACTTAAGACACGAAGAAGATATAACCTTGTTCACAAAAAGTATACAAAGATTCTTAAACTCCAAAGAACAAGTGGAGTTGTGCTGTGAGTTGAAAATTGATGGTGTATCTTTCAATGCTTATTATAAAAATGGATTCTTAGAATACGTTACAACAAGAGGAGATGGAACAGTAGGAGAGGATATAACAGATAATGTTATACATATGCAATCTTTTCCAAAAGAGATAGCATATAATGAAGAGTGTGAAATAAGAGGGGAGTTCTATATGCTAACTAGTGAAGCTCTTGCTCTTGGATTTAAAAATCCGCGAAATGCTGTTTCAGGCTCACTTAGGCAACTAGATAGCAAGGTCGTTGCAACAAGAGATATCCAATATTTTGCATATCAGGCATATTTTCCTAAAGGAAATAACATAACAACTCAAGAAAATGTATTATATTTTCTTGAATACAACGGATTTAATGTAAATAAAAAGCGTCTAATCAGCAGCGATATAAACCTGATAGAAAATTTCTATGCAGATATTTTACAAAAACGTCAACAAATAAAATATGAAATTGATGGCTTAGTTTATAAGGTTAATTCTTGCGAATTGCAAAATAGACTGGGTAACAGAAGTGATTCTCCAAGGTGGGCTATTGCTCATAAATTCCCTACTCATATAGCTAAGACCAAAATCATCGATATAGAATATAGTATAGGTAGAACTGGAATAATAACTCCTGTAGCACTGCTAGAACCTGTAGCTATCAATGGAGTAACATTAAGTAAAGCAAGCTTATACAATCATCAAGAAATAATAAGGTTAAATTTAAAACAAGGAGATACAGTAATCTTAGAAAGATCTGGTGATGTTATTCCTAAAATAAAGCGCGTTGTAATAGAAGAACGAGCAAATAATGCTATACCATTCGTGGAAATAAAAACTTGTCCTGCATGTGGAAGTTCTATCTCAGAGGATGATATTCTTGTAGCTAGAAGATGTAGTAATGCTTCTAAATGCCCTGCTGTAACAATAGAAAAAATAAAACATTTTGTATCGAAAGATGCCTTAAATATCAGAGGTTTAGGAGATGCTCAAATTAAAGTTTTATTCAACGAAGGAATAATTGAGAATATCAATGATATATTTCTCCTAAAAGATAAAGAGGATATCTTATGTAATTTAAACGGATGGGGGAAAAAAACTTTTGAAAATATTATCCAAAGCATAGAGAATGCTAAAAAAATATCTCTAACAAAATTTATTTATTCCATAGGTATAGATTATATTGGCATAAATACAGCAAAAATACTATCTAAGGAATTCGTATCTTATGAGAACTGGAGACAAAAAATGCTCTGTATCGAAGAAACAAAAAGCAGGATAATATCTTTAGATGGTGTGGGCACAGCAGTTGTAGAGTCTTTAGCTTCTTTTTTTAATAACAATAATAATCTAATTTTATTGGAGAATTTATCAAAATTCTTAGATATCCAAAACCATGAAAAAAATGACAACAAATTATTATCTGGTAAAATTATAGTTTTCTCAGGAAAGATGAGCATAATAGGAAGAGAAGAAGCAAAAACACAAGCAGAAAAACTGGGCGCCAAGATATCCTCTAGTGTTTCAAAAAACACTTCATTTGTTGTAGTTGGGGAAAAAGCTGGTACAAAATATAAGAAAGCTTTACAATTAAAGATAGAAGTAAAAAATGAAAGTGAATGGTTGGAATTAATATCAAAACAGATTTAAAATACCAGGAAATTTTATTTCCTCGTGAATTTTAAAGAGGATCTGTTTGTACTCACTATCATTGAAATGTAATAATTTTGATCTGGGTAGTTTATCGCAACATATGAAAAGTTCATCATATAATGAATGTGCAAAAGATCTTATCACAAACTGCTTTTTATCTATTGGAAAATTTATTACTGATGTTATTTAAGGTCTAATCTATACTTTGCCTCGGGATGAGTATGATACAGGAGAAATAAATTTTGACATTATGCAACCATTGTACAATCATGACCTATTAGCTTTGATTGGATTAGGTGAATATGGCATGCACTTCTGTTGCTATGAGATTTAATGTGTTGTAATGCATCTTCTACTAAAGAATTCTCTACAGTTTTAAAGAGATTGCTTCAGATGTAGGTACTGTTTTTATTTTCAGTTTATCTATTATATTAGATTACAGTAAATGTATTGTAACTGCGTTGATTTCACAGTGTTTACAATTACATCTATAATGTAATCATTGATTATAAAAACATAAAAAGCATTTCAAATTTAGTAGCTTAGTAAAGAAAGTTATTCTAAATTTGACTTCTATTTCTTTCATATTAATGATTATTTTTATGCAAGACTCCACCAATTATTTTGACCAATCAGATAAGATGACAGATTTATTCTTTATTTAATATAAAAAAAACTTGACATTAATACTTTTACAACATAACAATATTGTAAAATAATGTTTACTTTTACAATACATTTTTATGGTAATATTCAATAAAATCACCGATCTTAACGATACTCTAAAAAAGACTTATCATGTATCAGATACAAACAATGTCTCCTATAAAATGCTAGAAAGTACAGGTTTATTTATCCTTAGTATGTGTGCAATTTCTTATTTAACGTGCTTTTTTTATGAATCAGCTTTTGATTATTCTCCATCGGAAAGCTTTGGGGATCTTAGCATGAGTTCATTTGATAATATACAATCTTCGAATAATCCATCATTTGTCTTTGATCTATAAATAATCTATCCTATAGTTCAGTAATTTTTTTACAAGACAGATATTTGACATCTTTGATCGCAAACAAGAACAAAAAATTGTACCTTATTATATACAATGGTTTAATCTTACTTTAAATGTGTATTATATCATGTGTACCTTACTATGATATAATAGTTAATTGCTCTTTACTTTATTAGAACATCCAAAATGGACGATATGGCACTTTTTATTGCTGATAATCATATTGCGGAAATGGGCATGAATATACTAGGTTCTTCGGTGCAGCGTGTCTTAATATTATCATATTTAAAATATGGACCTGATATAATATTGCAATCTAACACAGAAACCTCAGAAGGTCTTTTTATTGATGAAGATCCACCATCAAAAGGAAGAATTATTTTGGAAAATTATGCCGATCCTCTAAATCTCATTTCGCCATTAAATACTGTTTTATCCATAGTGCGTGCTATAGGCAATTCTTTCTTGTACCCTATATTCCCTAAACTTTTTACAGATCCTGAATATCATAATATTCATACTAGCAAATCTTTGTTGTTGTTTTCAATGAGGAAATTTGTTCCTTCTTGTCTTTGTCAAAAAAGATTAAAAGATTAACTCAATAATCTAAATAATTAATGTTATAATGATTGTCTAATATATTTAGGTAAAATTGGATATGACATATGAATTAATAGCCGAACCGTATGACACATCAATGGCGGAAGATGTTATCGAGACAGTAGGAGTGTGGAAGTATTATAATTTTCTAATGAATGGCACTGATTCTGATAACATAGAAGCAAACGCAATATTTATAGGTTTTAGTGTAGGTGTTGTAGTATCATGCTTGGTACTTTTTTTAACAGATAGGTTATTAGGAATTTTTAATACAACGTAATTTGTTAAGGCATCGATCATGAATAATTTGCAAAAGACTACTTTTACTTGTTTGAAGTTTTTTTAAAAAACTAAAACATTAGCTTCTTTTATATGGGGATTTAAAAACAGATACGGAATAAGAAATGTATGCACAAAAATATAATGATTTTATTGAAGATCATAATTATGGAAGAGTATATGAATGTGGCAAGGTATTGGGTTTTTTAGCAGATTATTTATAGTGCCTTATACGATTTTTATACTATCTCTTTCAGCATTAATATACGGGGATTCATAACCCATTACCGGGCGTAAAAATATCTCTTTGTGAATTATCATCAAGAAAATGATTCACAGAATATCTATTTACCATTGTTTTCATAAGCCATGTCAATGCTGTTAATATCATTGCTTTTTAGAAGATTTATGCAATCCTTTAGATTGTATAATCTTTCACATGATCTATCGTTTTGACGTATATTTCAGTATCTTTATTTTCAAAGTAGAGTTTTTTACCTTTTTGACATGAAAAAATATTAACTTCCAAAATAAATTCTGCTTTGATATACTATTAAAGAGAAGTTATATGTATTTGATTTTTTGGATGATATTTTACTAACATGTTTTAATAAGCTAGTTACATGCAATATCTTGGCGATATATGCATTGATTTTATGTCATCAAATTGATTCACTTATGCCTTTTGAACTTTCTATTGATCAAGAAAACGGAAACACCTCGAACAACCATGAGGAGTCATTTTTTACAAATATTGGTACTATAAATAATTTCTGTAAACATTGAAGTATAAAAAATGGAACTTAATAATTAATGATTTCTTTTAGTCAGACTATTTTAGGCCTAGGAGTAGGATGTAATCTATATGATCGTTTGTGTGATGGATATCTCATTGAAAATTCTATGCCGATCACAGATAAAGACTCTGCTATCTTTTTGGATGGTAATTCGCAAAGTCCCTTACTTGATTTTTTTTATAATGGATATCCCGTTGAAAATTCTATGCCAACCACAGATAAAGACTCTATTATCTTTTTGAATGATAATTCGCAAAGTACCGTATTTACTTATTCCTTTTTTATCGATAATACAAATAAGATTAAAAGCTATATTAAACCTGGAAAAATCTTTAATATGAGTTATTTTGATCCTCTAAATTTTATATCTCCAGCAAATGGGATATTATCTCTATTACGTATTTTTGGCCAAATTCCGTTATATCAAAAATTCCCTGCACTATTTGAAAGCCCAGAGTATAATAATATCCACACTACTAAATCACTCTTGTTATTTTCAATGAAGAAATTTGTTCCTTCTTTTCTTGTTTAGTGAATGCCAAAAGTAGTATTTTATTTACAAAATAAATATGCTATTATTGTATGTAAACGTATGGATATTTTAATTAATATAAAATAATAATGGATGACTATTTTTCTGATGATGAAAAACCTTCTAATAACCCAAATAATTTAGATTTTTTAAAGAATGCCTCTGATTCAATAGATAACGAGAAATTAATTTTTCTAGGTATACCTCTCGAACTACACACACTCTCTAAAACAGAACAAAAAATTATAAGCGCCAAAATACTTTTTGAAGATCCTAATACGCATGAAGATAAAATTATTAAGGCCAAGATATTTCTTGAATCTGCCACTGAAGAAAGAAATCTTGAAGAGCTAAGCAGCTTCGCTTGTAAGAATCCAATAGAATTCCTTATATTAGCTGGCATAGGATCTGCTATCACTTATGTAATCAGCTGTGTTATGTGTGCATTCGCTAAGCTGGTGCGCTCTGGTTTTAGTTATAAGGATCCAAATATTTCTTAAATAATTTTTATTAAATTTAAAAGGTTGTTATATGTTCGAATTAAACTCGAGTTCAGATCCAGAAATACACATCTCATCTTCTGAGAAACTACATGTTGAAGAGCCACCTATTGTAGAAAAATCATCTGTAGAGTTATTTACTGAAGAATCTACTATTCAGGAAAAAGAAAGCTTAACAACAAGAATTTATAATTTTATGACTAGTTATAATACTACAAATGCAATCTCTGTGATTGTTGGTGTTCTTGTTTTTCTTATCCCCATGATAAAAATCTATTTTAGAAAATAAAATTATATTATAATTAGTATTGTATTTATTTTTATATATACGAAAATAGTAATATGATTATTGTTATTGTCTAAAAACTGGATCATCAGCTTCGCAATAGACAATAAGTCGTTGAATATTTTTATCATTTTTGAGGTCCTTATGTTAAACATGGATTTAAATGCAGACAGTGTGTCATCGATAGATAACCCTTATGATAAATCATCCAATCCCATTTGTAAGACATCTAGTGAGGAATCAATTATTGATGAATCTTATGATAAATCACCCAGTACCATTTGTAAGACATCTAGTGAAGACTCTTCTGCTCAGCAAAAAGAAGCCAGTGAGATTATCAAAGGTATACAATTTAGCATTTCATTAATCTTAGGCTACGGCCTTTTCTATCTGATAAAAAAATGGTACGCCATATAATTTTGCACATTCTAATCATGATGTTAAAATAGGGATTAGCTATTCGTAAAAACAGAAAAAGGTTAAAATCCAAACAAGATAAGATAACTCTGGTTATTGATGTACTTAATGGCAAAAATTATAACATCATTATCCTTCTATTTTTATTAAAAAATGCTTAAATTGATATTTAAACATAAAAGAAGAATAGTAATTCTTCAAATATTTTTTTATATTGATTTAGGTATGGCTTTTGGCTCACTTTTTGACTCATCGTATAATTCTGGATGCAACAAGTCAATTCCCTCATCATGTTGATGTATAACAAACATCAGCACTCCTATCCAGACAATCATGATGATAAATATCGCTCATTGTGTCTTGCATCGTGCGCTACTTTTATTATCGCCATTATATTTGCATTGTGTCTTGAAAAGATTTTCAAAAAGTGAACATAGATGATGTAGATTAAAAACACGAGTAAATACTCCTGCTGTATTTACTCAGAACCCCTCTGATGAATTATTTTGACTAAAGAATATGCACTCCTCAACATACACTATTCTTTTAGAAGTATAATTTTATACCTTACTTTTTATTTCTTTCATTCGATTTACTGCTTCAAAATGAAATTTTTCAGTGTATCTAAACATTCTTTTGAAAGATTTAAATATATTGCCAGATTCTATCAGCAATCTATTTTTTTATCACACAAAGGAATGTAAAATACAAAATATTCTTATACATGTTTTTTAAAAAAGTAACAAAGTATAGCAAAATATTGTATTTTATTTTTTGGGGAAAGGTAATTTAAATATGGATAATAATGCAAACGAAACTTTAGATATGGATAGTCGCGAAAACGACACATGGGCATTTGATTTCGATAAAAGTGGCATTCCTGGTCATCTATTTGCAGGATGCAGAGATGACAACGAAGAGCCTAAGTATATTCTATCTACAAAAATCAACGGTGAAGGCAACGTCGTTAATCGTTATCTATTTGTAGCAGAAAATAATAAACCAGCAGATGATAAACCAGTAGAAGAAGAAGATCAATCCAACTCAAACACACCGTCATGGTTAAGCATATGCTGTCTTGTTGGCATAGTATTCTTTGCTGTGATCTTCAGTCATAACTTTAGTAAGAGAGGGAGGTGATCGTGATTAAAAAAATGAAAGAAGGGTTCATGTATCTAAACATTCTTTTAGAGAGATTTAATACATTGCCAGACTCTATCAGTAATCTATTTTTTTCACACAAAGGAATGTAGAATACAAAAGGTTCTTGTATGTGTTTTTTAAAGCAGTAACAAAGTGTAGCAAAATATTATATTTTATTTTTTGGGGAAGGCAATTTAAATATGTACGATGACGTAGCATGGGAATTTCTTTGGTGTGCAAAGACCACTCCTAGTCATCTATTTGCAGGATGCAGAGATGACAACGAAGAGCCTAGGTATATTCTATCTACAAAAATCAACGATGATGGACAAGTCATTAATCGTTATCTATTTGTAGCAGATACAGCAAATCATGAACCTGAAGATAATAAACCAGAAGAACAAACCAGCTATTACAAGAAGCTATTATTCGGCATATACGGTGTTAGCGTAATGATCATTATTTTGACATCCATTTTTAACCTTGGTAGGGATGATTAGAAAAATGAAAGAAGGGATTCATTATCTAAATATTCTTTTGAATAGTTCTAGTTATATTGCAAAACTCTGTAACTGATATATCTTCTGGTCTTTTACTCAAATCTACAACAGAAGATATATCATTTATATTGTCACATAATGTAGCAAGGGTCTTGCGTATCATTTTACGTCTGTTATTAAAAACAGCACTGACTATTTGTAGAAACAAAGAAAAGTCAAAATCCAAGGTAAGGTTTTTTCTAGGGACTATTTTTATGACTGAAGATTCAACCTTAGGTGGTGGAGCGAAACTACTAGCATTCACATCAAAGCCATAGATAACATCACACATAAGTTGTACTACTACAGATAGTTTGCCATATTTTTTACCATGTGTTGCACATATTCTTTCTGCAACCTCTTTTTGGAACATAAGTGTCATATCTATGATTTCTTCTGAATATTCATTAATTAATTTCATCAAGATATTATTTCCCACATTATAAGGAAGGTTGGCTATCACCTTAAAATTGTGGAGATTAAAATGTAATAAATTAGTTTGTATAAAATCGCAGATAGCAAAATCAAAATTTGTATAATGATTTTTTATATCTTGCAGATGGTTAGTGAAGCGACTATCTTTTTCTATTGCGAACATTTTAGAGACATCCTTAGAAAGTATCTTTTTTGTCACAATACCCTTTCCAGGGCCTATTTCTAGAACGTTTACCCCACTAAGATCTCCAGCAAAATCTATGATATTTTGAACAACACTATCATCTTTCAAGAAGTGTTGTCCAAGAGATTTTTTAGGGAATACCATTGAGAACGCATTTTTAAGAAATTATTTAAAGTGATAAAACATTATCAGTGTCTATTATATCTCTCTTAACATTACTCGTCCATATTACGATACCTCTTTGACTTCTACGAGTCTCAAAAAGGCCGCTTAATAACTCCTGAGTATCATCATCAAGATTAGTGAATGGTTCATCAATTAGCCATATATAGGCGTTGGATATCATCACATAAGCAAAATATACCCTCTTTTGCCACCCTGAAGATAATTTATACATTGGAATATCCAACACATCATCTAAAGACCAAAACCTGACAGCAGGCATTAATAATTCTTCTGTTTCATAAAAAGAAGCCCAATATTTTAAATTGGATATAACTTTTATATTTTCTGACATAAAATCAGTTTTCCCTAAAAAAATCAACTTCTCTGAATAATCTTTTCTATCAGAACCAGTGCTTTGTTCTTTTCCATTATAAAAAAGACTCCCTGCATCAAAAGAAATAAAGCCAGCAAGAGCTCTTAAAAAACTAGTCTTACCGCTACCATTTATCCCGCTTATTTTAAGATATTCTTTTTCTGCTACTTTAAAATTAACATTATCCATGATAATTTTTTCATCACGGATAATTCTTAAATTTTTGCCTTCAATAATTTTCATTATATAATCTCCGATTTGTAGCTCATAAAATTCATATGAAACCATCTTTAAAGATAACAAAGAGAAGGTCTTTAATCATATACATATTGATGATAATAGGTTTTCTTCTTTTGATAACTAAGATGCTAATGATACAAAAAAATTCTAATCGCACTCAAAAAAGACATAATTTAGTCATCGATAAAGAATTCTATCATGCTAAACAAAATAAAATAAATATTTATGATAGAAACGGTTTTATTTTATCTGGTGATTTAACACATTATTCACTGTATATAAAGCCAGAAAAAATTTTGGAAAAAGAGTTAATTCTTAAAGATCTGCATAACTTTTTTCCAGATATGCAATATAACTATTTAAAAGATAAAATATACAGTAACAAGGCATTTGCTTGGATAAAAAAAAATATCTCTGCTAAAGATAGAGAAAAGATGTTAAATCAGGGAATTCCTTTTCTACACTTTATAGAAAGCAACAAGAGATACTATCCCCATAATAATTTATTTTCGCACGTTATAGGTTTTGTAGATATAGACAACAATGGAATAGCAGGTTTTGAACACTTTTTAGAAAAAAATATACAGAAAGAAGAAATAGCAAATTATATAGAAGATAACAGCATAACTCTCTCGTTGGATTTATTCGTTCAATATATAGTAAGAGATGAATTAGAAAAAGCATATAAAGAAACTCAATCTATTGGAGGTGCGGCAATATTAATGAATATAAAAAACGGAGAAATAATATCTACTGTAAGTGTTCCAGATTTCAACCCTAATAACCCTTACAATACCCCTCCTGATAATACGTTTAATCGCTCAACATTTGGTCTATACGAAATGGGTTCTGCTTTTAAGATATTTACTGTAAGTGCCGCACTAGATAGCTCTTTAGTATCCACCGAAGATAGCTTTGATACAACTAAACAAATGCATATTGGAGACTATAAAATAAGTGATTACATAAGTAATATTGGGCAAATATCCCTAACAGATGCGATTGTAAAATCTTCAAATAAAGCCATCTTACAAATAATGGAAAAACTAGGCTCCTCGAAGCAAAAAGACTTTTTTGATAAGATACACATTTTTGAACAGCCTAATATAGAAATTTCTGAAAAATCAAATGCTATAGTTCCTGCTAAATGGTCTCAATCAACTGCTGCTACTGCATCTTATGGATATGGAGTAGCAATATCGCTATTACAACTCACTCAAGGAATAGCAACCATGGTAAATGATGGCTATTTCATCCCTAGCACCATAATAAAGGGGAAAAAAAATAATAGAGAAAAAATAATATCCAGCGAAACTTCAGAAAAAGTAAGAAAAATAATGCTAGAAACAGTTGAAAGAGGTACCGCTAAATCAGCTAAAATCACTAACTACAAAATAGGAGGAAAAACTGGTTCTGCAGAAAAAAATATCAATGGGAAATATGTAAAAAATAAAAATATTGCGACTTTTGTAGCATTTTTCCCCTATGAGGAGCCAAAATATGTATTAGCAATAATGCTAGATGAACCAAAAAGAAACAATAAAGCTCTAACTGGTGGAACGTCAGCTGCTCCTGTAGGAAAAGAAATAATCAAAAAGACCAAAGCGATATTAACGCCATAGTGGTGCCGTTACCGAGAATCGAACTCGGGACCTATTCATTACCAATGAATTACTCTGCCAACTGAGCTATAACGGCTGAAAGAATCCTTAAAAAAATTATAAACCTATATGGAATAAATTAGCAATATATCCAACACAAATGAAAATGTGACCCACCAAAAACAGGTAAAATAATTATACAGTTTATATTTAATGATAAGAAAAATATTGATATAATTGCAAAACAGATTTTATAAAAGAACCTTCTACAAATGAAGAAAAGCAATGAAACAAAAAAAGGTTCCCTTTCCAAAGAAGTTGTAGATAACCTTCGGAAAAATCTTATCAGACGTAAAGTAATGCAAAAGAAAAATAATGCCGGAACTACCAGAAGTGGAGACAATTTGCAGATACCTAAGTGAAAGAATCACTGATACAAAGATTCACTCTGTTATAGTTACAAACCATAGATTACGAAAAAAAGTAGATATAGATCTCCCTGAATTACTAAAAAATAAAATAATAAAAAAAATATACAGATTGGCAAAATATATAATTATCTTGCTGGATGATAAAAACTTTCTAGTTATACACTTGGGTATGTCTGGTAATTTAACAGAGTCTGAAATATCTGATAAACACAATCATATTGTATTTAATTTATCAGAAGGGAAAAAAATAATATACAATGATCCTCGTCGTTTTGGATTAGTATATTTAGCATCAGACATAACAGAATTGAAAAATAAAATAGGCCCAGAACCACTTTCAGAAGAATTTTCTTGTACAAAAATGCAAGAACAGATGAACAGGAAAAATATAGATATAAAGAATGCTCTGATGGATGGTAATTTAGTTTCTGGCATAGGTAATATATATGCCTGCGAAATATTATTTGACGCTAAAATCTCCCCTTTCAAGAAAACTAATGATATCTCAAGTGCAGAATATAAAAGAATTTGGAAAAGCACAATAAAAATACTAAAAGAAGGAATTTTACATGGAGGTTCGTCAATCAGAGATTATAAAACTCCTGTTGGCAATAGTGGTAATTTTCAAAAGCATTTTAAAGTGTATAAAAAACAGAATGTATGCTGTAAAGAATGTAATAATCTAATAAATAAAGTAAAACAAAATGGACGAAGTACTTATTTTTGCAAAATTTGTCAAAAATGAGAAAAATATCTGTATATAAAATCCTTTTTAATATAAAATAATAGTGGATATATTTACTCTTTAAATATACAGCCTCTTATGGCCCGGTAGCTCAGTTGGTAGAGCAAAGGACTGAAAATCCTTGTGTCACTGGTTCGATTCCTGTCCGGGCCACATTTTTGTTTACCTTTGCATTATGAAAGTTTCCAGTTCTATATTGTCTGCTGACTTCTCTAATTTGAAGTCTGAAATAGATTTATCAGATGAAGCCGATATGCTACACATTGATGTAATGGATGGTTTGTTTGTTCCTAATATAACAATAGGCTCATGTGTCATACAGTCTATCCGTAAAGCGACAGAAAAAATCTTGGATATCCACCTTATGATCAATAGACCGTCTGATCTGCTAGACGATTTTATATCTTCTGGAGCAGATATAATAACAATTCATATTGAATCAGAAATCCATGTTTGTCGCACTCTGCAAAAAATCAGACAATCCGGAAAAAAATCTGGTATTGCGCTAGTGCCATCAACAAACATTGAGTCTATATACCATACTTTGCCATATGTGGATTTGGTCTTAGTAATGACAGTTAATCCCGGTTTTGGTGGACAAGATTTCATGCAATGCCAAATGGAAAAATTGACAAAATTGAAAACTATACTGAAAGCAAAAAACTTAGATATAGATATAAGTGTAGACGGTGGTATAAATGAACAAACCGCTTCTGCAGCAAAAGAACATGGCGCAGATATTCTTGTTTCTGGATCTTATATATACTCTGACAAGAAAAAACAATACAACGAGAAAATAAGGCTTTTGAAATCTCTGTAGTATTATTTATTATCTTTTGCATCCCCTGAAGGGATTTTATGTTGTATGAATTTTGAAATAGGTTCAGGGATTTTATCAGACCCTAAAAAAGATGCAAAGAATGAAATTATAGCCGATATCAAGAGTAATTTGATGTGCGGACTAATGGAACGAAAAATCATCATCAAAATGAGAAACAGCGGGATTAATAAAAGAGCAGCACTTTTTATATCTAAATTTTTTATATTATCAATATCAAAAAATACTTTTATAAAATCCATTACTATAATCTCAAAACAAAAATACTATTTTTTATGAATGATTTTGGAATCGTTATTTGCATACGTTCTCAAAGTTAAATAATCAGAATTTCTAAATCTATTTTTTATAACCGATAAAGTATATTCACTTATTCCATTAAAAGAAAGCGCTGTTGCCCCCAACTGCAAACCTAATTCATAAGATTCAACAACAACATTATGCACTCCAAATTGTTTGTACATATTAGCATTAGAAAAATCCTCTAAGCTAACAACAACATTTGCCTCTGGAAACTTAGTGTTAATTATTTTTGTAGCTTTTTTAATAACATTAATGTTAGTAGTAGTGAAAACAAAGGTAGAAGCTCTATCAGAAACAACTTTCTTTAAATCTGCTGCTTTTGTGGCATCACCCTGATAAACAGTAAAACCCTCTGATTTAGCTTTCTCCACTACTTTTTCATCAATATCTATGGCGATATAATTCATTTGACCATCAACTACCATTTTAGAAACAACTTTCCCAACTTTTTGAAAACCTATAATAACAATATGTTTATCTATATCTATTGCCTCGTCTTGGATTGAATTCTCAGAAAAGCCTGAATCAAGCACCAGCATATTTTTGACAGAACCTCTTTTGTGTTTTACTAACAGCCCTCCAACATATGAAAGTAAAGGTGTAACAGCCATAGTAAAAGTAACAACAGAAATCAAGAAATTTATTATTTCATCTCCAACTAAAAATTTACTACCTTCTAAGCTAAGTAATATAAGTGCAAATTCACTCCCTTGGGACAACAATAAACCACCTTGTATAGCTGATCCCCTTTTGAAACCAAAAAACCTAGCTAGTACTAAAATAATGAATGTCTTAACTACAACAAGAGCTATAGACCCAAGTAATATGTATAGAAAATTACTAAACAAGAAATGTAAATCCATTGACATCCCAACTGTCATGAAGAACAACCCTAGTAAAAGCTTCTTAAATGGTAAAATTACTTTTTCAACCTCGTATTTATATTCTGTCTCAGCAACCAATAAACCAGAGACAAAAGCACCCATAGCCATTGAAAGATCCATTTTTTCTGTTACATAAGCAGAACCTAATACAATAAGTAAAGTTGTAGACATGAAAAGCTCGCTGCTTTTTGTTGCAGCAATTATCTTGAAAAATGGCCTGAGAAGTATTCTTCCAGCTGCAAAAATAAATACCAGTGCAATCACTGCACGAAACAAAGAACTAATAATGGGATAAAAAATATTATTTACATCGCCACTAGATAATAAAGGCACTAGCACTAAAAAAGGTACCACTGCAAAATCCTGCATTAATAATACAGCAATTGCAAACCTTCCAACTTGAGTAGATTGCATGCTAGAGTCCTGCAAAACCTGTAAAACAAGAGCAGTAGAAGATAATGCAAGCGCGCATCCTATAATTATAGATGCCTTGCTATCTAAATTGAAAACAAAGTGACAAATAAAAAAGACAGTAAAAGCAGTTAATATTACTTGTAAGGAGCCTAATCCAAAAACGTGTAATCGCATTGACATCAGCCGTTCTACAGAAAGCTCTAACCCTATAAGAAAAAGTAAAAAGACTATCCCAAATTCTGCGAAATATTCCAATATAACAGTAGAATGAACAAGCCCTAATCCGTATATACCAATGGACGCTCCAGCTACAAAATAACCAATAATCGGGCTTATTTTTAACCTAAAAAATAATGTCACAACAAAAACAGATGCTGCAAGTAGAAAAATTACTTCAGAAAGATAATTGTTGTAAGAATATATTTCAGTTTCCATGATCAGACCACTTTATAGAACAACCAGAACTAGACTTTTGTTCTTGAGATATTTTTTTGCTTAATATAACATCCTCTATTGCTTTTTCTAGCTCTTTATTATCAGATCGTCCTCTATATCTCAGAAAATTATCTTGATTGAATACAAAAAAATCAGGAGTACATATAGCACCATAACTCTTAGCAACATCCTGCGATGAATCAAAAAGATAAGGGAAAAAAAATCCTCTCTCAGCAGCAAATTTTTTCATATTATCAAACGAATCATCAGGATATTTTTTTGTATCGTTAGACATAACAGCGGCAATCCCCAATTCATCACGAGAAAATTTATGGAGAGATTCTATAACTGAATCAATTGAGTTTTTTACATAAGGACAATGATTACATATAAACATAACTAATGTAGCTTTATTGCCTCTTATATCATTAAATGAATATTTTTTATCATCGGTAGCCGAAATCATAAAAAAATCTACTGCTTTAAAGGAAAAATCAACTTTATTGCTGCTTAATAAAACCATAGGGCGAAAAAAAAAAGAAAAGGTAAATACACTATAACACCACAGGTGTAAAAAAACGCTTTATAAAAAACAAAAAAACATCAAAATAGGAATATTTTATATATATTTCTATCTAAAAGACCCTATCATATATTATATCTACACCTTTGTAAAAAGATTCTGTAGAAAATAAACTTTCTATTTCCTCCTTCGACAATTTCTCAGAAACCCTGTTATCTTCACTAATTACTGAAAAAAAGCTATCAGAACTCCCATCCCATACTTTTGCTGCTCCTTGCTGAACTATAAGGTATGCATCTTCCCTAGAAAAGCCAACATCTACTAATTTTAAAAGCACTTTTTGTGAAAAAACCAAACCTTTTAAAGCATTAAGATTCCTTTTCACATTATTTTCATGAACAACACAATTTTGCAAAACATTTTTCAATCTATCTAGTGCAAAATCCAGAGTTATACAGGCATCAGGGCATATAAAGCGTTCAACAGAAGAATGAGATATATCCCTTTCATGCCATAACGCAACGTTCTCCATTGCAGGAATAACAAAACTCCTAACCATTCTAGCTAAGCCTGTTAAATTTTCAGAAAGAACAGGATTTCTCTTATGCGGCATGGCTGAACTACCTTTTTGTTTATCAGAAAAATACTCTGAAAGTTCAAGAACCTCTGTTCTCTGTAGATGCCTAACTTCGACAGCTATATTTTCTATAGAAGAAGCAATTCCTCCTAGAATTGAAAAGAAAAAAGCATATCTATCTCTAGAAATGACCTGAGAAGCTGCATTTTCTATAGATAATCCGAACTTTTCTGCAATAAAAATCTCCAACCTAGGGTCCACATTGGAAAAATTTCCTAAAGCACCAGATATTTTACATACAGCAACTTCCTTGCGAGCACTATTCAAACGTTCTCTATGTCTCTGAAATTCAGAAAAGAAACGTACAAAACGCAACCCAAAAACTGTTGGTTCAGCATGAATACCGTGAGTTCTACCAACACAAAACAAATTTTTGTGTTTATAAGCCCTTTTTTTTAAGATATCCAACACATCATCAACAAGAGATATAAGTAGATCACAAGAACGCGTAAGCTGTATAGAAAGGACAGTATCAAGAATATCAGAAGTAGTTAGGCCTTTATGAATAAATCTAGAAGATTCTCCAACATAACTTGCAACATTTGTTAAAAAAGCTATAAAATCATGTTTAACATCTTGTTCTATTTTAGAAAAATCTTCGTAATTAAAATCAGCTTTGTCTTTTATTTGTTTGTAATCTTCTGCTGAAATCTCCCCTATCTTGCTAAAAAATTCGCAAACAGCGACCTCTATTTCAAGAGCAATACGCCACTTTTTATCATGCTCCCATAAAGAAGACATTTCTTCTCTACTATAACGCTCAACAACCATATAATTACAAGAAAAAGAATATAAAAAAACTACAATTCCTGATCACTGACAACTTTTACGTTAATAGAGTGTGAGATAGAATCGCAGAAAAAGATCTCAACTTTATATTGACCTAGAGTTTTTATTGCACCAGCACCACTTATAATTAGATTATCATGAGATAGGCCAACTTTATAACGCTCAGATATTTCACGAGAAATATCTTTGGTGGTAACAGAACCAAACAATTTTCCTTCAGCAGTAGAACGAACTTTTAAAGTAATTAAATCAACATCAGATAGAGCCTCTTTCTGCTTTTTAGCAAATTCCAAACTATCATCTAATTTTTTTACATACTCACTCTTTTGACTTTCTAAATCCCGTAAAGCAGCCTTAGTAGCAAAAACAGCATATCCTTGTCTCACTAGATAAGCAGCATATCCAGGTTTTACAGAAGCAACATCACCTATAGAACCGACGTATCTTATGTTTTTTCCTATTAAAATAATTTTTATTAAACCAGACATAAATTACCCCTCTCTATTTATGATTAGCACAAAAGGGTATTAAGGCGAGAAATCTTGCAATTTTCACTACAGCCCTAACTTTCCTTTGATGCTTACAACAAAGACCTGTAGCTCTTCTAGGTAACACTCTCCCTCCTTCAGATACAAATTCCGAAAGCTGGGTTATATTGTTAAACTTTATATCTTCATTAACTACATCTTTTAATGGGCAAACCTTTTGCTTCTTTTGCGGAGAAAACCTAGCTGTTCTATTTTCTCCAGAAGGCTTCGTAAACTTTCTTCTCATCATAAAACTATAAACTTAAAAAACTAATCATTAGAACCAATGGTGATAGTACCAGTATCTTTTTCTGGATTAAAACACTTCTTTTTGATAAATAAATGACGTATTATCACAGCATTTAATTTTATCTTTCTTTCAAATTCCAAAAGATTTGCATGGATTTCATTTTCAACATAAAAAATTATATAAAAAGCTCTATTACTTCTTTTAATAGAGTATTTAAGGTCAAAAAGACCACAATTATTGCTTGCTAAAATTTTCATGCCATTGTCTTTAAGCAAATCACTTATACCTTCCATCAGATTTACCACTCCTGAAGTACCCAAAGTGTTACTTGCTAAGAAAACCATTTCGTATATTCTTATAGGATCCTTTATTTTTGAACTCATAGAAATCAGCCATATAAAACTAGCTTCAGGATATCATATGAGTAAAATTTTTACAACAAAGTACACAAACTAGAATTAATAAAATATTTTAATTTGTTAATAGAATTACCAATAGTAATTTTTATATACTCATAGTCCTAGATTTTTAAACATTTCATGATATAACCATGAGTAAAAAAATTTATTATTGTTTTTTTATTTATATGAAAACTAGAATAGAAAGAGATTCAATAGGAGAAATAGAAGTCGAAGATAATAAATTCTGGGGTGCGCAAACTCAGAGGTCTTTGCAAAATTTTGCCATAGGAAAAGAAAAAATGCCTGAAGAAATAATTCAAGCTTTAGGTATCATTAAAATGTGTGCAGCAGAAGTAAACAAAGAAAACAAAGATATAAAAAATGAAATAGCAGCCTTAATAATAGAAATAGCAAGTGATATCTCAAAAGGAGAATATAAAGAACACTTTCCTCTTTCAGTATGGCAAACTGGCTCTGGAACACAAAGTAATATGAATATCAATGAAGTGATCTCTAATATTGCCATAGAAAAAACAGGGGGAGAAAAAGGCTCTAAAGATCCGGTTCATCCGAATGATCATGTAAACATGGGGCAATCATCTAATGATACATTTCCTTCTGCTATAAACATAGCAACAGCCATTGCTATAAATAAAAAATTATTACCAGCTCTTGAGAATTTTAAGAAGACTATAAAAGAAAAAGTTGATGAATTTCAAAATATAATAAAAATTGGGAGAACACATATGCAAGATGCCACCCCTCTCACTCTTGGACAAGAATTTTCAGCTTACTATCAACAGATATCAAAATCTATCATTAGAGTAAATAAATCTCTTGATAACATCTATGAATTAGCACAAGGAGGAACTGCTGTTGGAACAGGAATAAATTCAAGAAAAGGTTTTGGGAAAGCATTTGCAAAAAAAGTGGCTAAGCACACTAAATTACCTTTCGTATCGGCAGAAAATAAATTTGAATCTTTATCATGTAGAGATGGAATTGTTGAAGTAAGTGGATCTTTAAATGTATTAGCATCTTCGATGATGAAAATAGCAAATGATATAAGGTTATTATCATCTGGCCCAAGATGTGGCATAGGAGAATTAGAAATTCCAGCTAATGAACCCGGTTCTTCAATAATGCCTGGCAAAGTTAATCCAACTCAATGTGAAGCAATGACTATGGTTTGTTGTCAAGTAATGGGAAATAATACAGCAATAACCGTAGCCGGTTCCAATGGACATTTCCAGTTAAATGTTTTTGCACCTGTGATAGCATATAATGTTTTGTTATCGATAAACAACCTATCTGATGCAATAAATAGCTTCAACAAGAATACTTTCAAAGGAATAAAGCCAAATATAGAAAGAATAGATAAAATGCTACACAGTTCCTTAATGCTGGTCACGGCACTTAATAAGCATATCGGTTATGACAATGCCGCAAAAATAGCAAAAAATGCTCACGCAAAAGGGATATCTCTTAAAGAGTCTGCAAAAGAACTGAATATTCTTTCTGAAGAAGAATTTGAAAAATTAGTAAAGCCAGAAGAAATGATAACTCCTAAATAACAAAAGATACTAAAAAGCCTTATAAATCAGACATAAAATTTATGAACACATGAATAATCCCCTGCAGATAAAAAGGGGATTAGTGTTTTTTCACACTCACGAAATTCTTCTTTTGTATTTTTCTAGCTTTATCTATTTTTTTCTTCCTTCTAATTGCAGAAGGCTTTTCGTAATAAACATTTCTCACAGGAGAAATTCCTTCCCTTTGTTTATCCTTTCTCAGAGTTCTATATGCTTGATCAACATCACCATGATGAACTATATATTTCTTCGACAAACTAG
Organism: Anaplasmataceae bacterium AB001_6; assembly: GCA_020002265.1. Classification (NCBI taxonomy): domain Bacteria; kingdom Pseudomonadati; phylum Pseudomonadota; class Alphaproteobacteria; order Rickettsiales; family Anaplasmataceae; genus Candidatus Mellornella; species Candidatus Mellornella promiscua. Next base: position 83,846 of record CP048228.1, on the reverse strand, counting down.
AAACCTCTTAAATAAATCAGAAAACTTTGAAGTATTTTATAACTTAGATATTAAAAAGTCAAAAAAATAATAAAAAACCTAATTAGAACTAAAATTTTTCATTGCTTCAAAAAAGCTATTATTATTTTTTGTTATTTCTATTTTTTCTCTTAAAAAACTCATAGAATCACTTACTCCCATATTATTAAGAACTCTACGAAGAATCCATACTTTACTAAGAATCTCACTATCTATCAATTTTTCTTCATTTCTAGTTCCAGATCTAGTAATATCAATAGCAGGAAATATTCTCTTATCAGATAATTTTCTATCTAAAATTATTTCACAGTTACCTGTGCCTTTGAATTCTTCAAATATAACATCATCCATTCTGGAGCCCGTCTCTACCAATGCGGTAGCAACAATTGTTAAAGAACCACCTTGTTCGATATTTCTAGCAGCACCAAAGCATCTTTTAGGCCTCTGTAAAGCGTTAGAATCAACACCCCCTGTTAATACCTTACCAGACGAAGGTACTACTGCATTATAAGCTCTAGCCAATCTAGTAATCGAATCAAGTAATATTACGACATCTCTGCCTCTTTCAACCATTCTCCTAGCACGCGCAATGACCAATTCAGCCAACTGAACATGACGATGTGCTGGTTCATCAAATGTGGAGCTTATAACATCACCTTTAACGAATCTTTGCATATCAGTTACTTCTTCTGGTCTTTCATCAATTAAAAGAACCATAAGGTGTGTATCGCTATGATTTTGTGCTATAGAATGAGCTATAGTTTTTAACAGCATTGTCTTTCCAGTTTTTGGAGGAGCCACAATTAACGCCCTTTGTCCTTTTCCCAAAGGAGCCATAATATCTATTATTCTTGCACTTATATTTTCTTTATTGCTTAAACCTGAAGATTCACATTCTAATTTTAACTTTTCATTAGGAAAAACAGGGGTCAAACTATCAAAATTTACAAATTTGCTTTTAGTGAAAACTGATTCACCATTTATAGATATAATTTTTGTAAGAGCAAAATATCTTTCATCTTTCTTGGGAACTCTTATTTCTCCCACAACATTATCACCTGTTCTTAAAGAAAATCTCCGAACTTGCCCTGGAGAAATATAGACATCATCAGGACTAGCAACAAGATTTGCTTCTATAGTTCTTATAAATGCAAAGCCATCTCCTAAAACCTCTACAACTCCTGAACTAATAACAGAAGCCCCCCCTCTTTCAAAGATTTTCTTTACTAAAGCGGATATTAATTCGGATTTAGTCAATCCAGATATATCATCCAAATTCTCCGTTTTTGCAACTTCAAGAAGCTTACCAATTGAATATTTTCTTAAGAAAGAAACATCTATTATTTCAACATTTTTTTCTGTCTCTGATTCTTCTGTTTTAGCATCTTGTGCTTCACCATTGTTATCATGATTTTTATTATTAGATCTTCTTCTACTTTTTATAATAGCACCAGAAGGTTTTTCAACCTTATCAACTAATAATGCAGCTGATGATTTATCTATCACAGCATCATCAATATCAGACCCAACAACAGCATGGGTTTTATCTCCAAGTAAAGAACTCATCTACGAAACCAAAAAAGAAAAAGGAAAAAGGAAAATAAAAAAAGAAGTCCAGCTAAAAGGCAGGAACAGTCTTAAAGAAAGCAAAACCGATAAAAACAATCTAACACAAAAAAACACAAACTGTCAACATAACCATATTTAAAAAACAATCATTATTTTTTACATAAATTTACAAAATCCTCCATAGAAAAAGGTTGGAAATATCTTTGTGCCTCTACATAATTAAGTGGAACTATATCATCTGCAAAAAGAGGAACTTTTTCCCCACAAAAACTCTCATCTTTTAGGGGAAATTTATTTTTAACACCACAAATTACAGAGTAAAAAAAAGCAATTATTACATTTGTAAAATCAACATCGCTACCCGATAATCTGTTTTCTATAACTCCAATTTTTTTTTTATTCTAACAGAAGTTTTTCTATTATTATTACTCCATCCTATCACAGAAGGTGTATAATGATCTGAATATTTAAATCTATCAAAAGAAAAAACGGTTGGAGCATAAAATAGCATATTATTTTTCATGTAATAAAGAATACCAGCAACAATTTTATGCAAACATTCTGTATCACATAAAAAAACGTTATTATTTTTTTCATCGAAAAGAGAAAAATTCATTTGAAAACTACTTCCATAGTCTCCCAAAAAAGGCTTAGAATTAAATAAAAAACCCTTTTTTTTCAAAAATTCTCTCACAAAATATAACTCTTCTATCAATCCACAAATATCAGAAGAACACTTTGTGACATATTCAAATTGATTTTTCCCTCTTTCTTTTTTAATGCAATGAAAAAAACTCAAAAACCCAAATATCTTTTCCAACTCTTCTACAGAAACGCTTTCATCAATCGCATAAAATTCCAATTCAAAACCACAAAATGGGGCGAAACCAATTCTATTAAAAAAACATTTCAGCAAAGAGAAGGAGTATTCTAAATCAATTTTATTAAAAATGAATTTATTCATCTATATCTTTTGCATTATCCATCATCATAATAGGAATTCCCTCTTCACAAGAAAAATCCTCTGATCCACAGAAAGATTTTAACATATTTTCATCAGGATCATAAAAAAATCCTGTTTTTGTTTTGAAGCCTTCTAAAATGGCAATCAATCTGAAATCCACCGTTAGTTTAGCAAAATTAAGTAAAAAATGATTAAATACAGTCATACAACTGTAGATATAAACAATTTACAATATAAATATCTGTATGTAAAATGTATATTGTTGTAGACTAATCGTTGGAAGCACACATTAATCCATCTTTTAAATAAATCATTAGAAATTTTTCAATAAAAATGTCAGAAAATAGAAATTTAATAATAGCAGTTTCCTTATCATTAATATTATTTGTTACTTGGAATTATTTCTTTGGTATGAAAAAAGATCTCACAAAAGATAACAATAAAACAAAAATAACAGAAGTTAGAAAAAAGCATAACAAATCTTATGCAATTGCTATGGATAATTCTGGAGAAAGAGTATTTTTTGAAAATGATAAGATAAAAGGTTCTATCACTTTGAAGGGGTTAAAAATAGATGATATAAAAATGAAAAATTTTTATTATGCATTAAACAAAAAAGATAATGTCTCAACTTTATATCCTATAGGTACTGATAATGCTTTTTTTATTGAAAATGGTTGGATATCACAAAGTACACAAACTCCTAATAAAAATTCTTTGTGGCAAAAAATAAAAGACGATGAAGAAGAAAAGGTTTTCTCTTTTACAAACGAAGACAATGTTACTTTTTTAAATGTACTATCATTGGACGATAATTACATGATAAAAATGACACAAAAAGTTATTAATAATTCTGATAAAAACATTGTTTTAAGAGATTATGGAAGAATTAGTAAATCCATATCTGAATACTCAAAATCTAAGACTAACATGGTTTTACACGAAGGATTTGTATCATCAATCAACAATGATTTCACAGAAAAAAAATATAGTAAAATAAAGGGAAAAACCAAAACAAAAATATTAGAAAATAATGAAAGGTATGATTATAATTGGGCTGGTTTTACTACGGGTAAGTATTGGATAAGCTCTTTGATATTTGATGTAGAAAATACCGATTATACGACCGTAGCTAATCTAAAAGATAGAATACAATTTCATTATGTAAGCGATCAATATCAAATTCTTCCTAAAGAAGAACATGAAAGCGAAAATTACTTTTTCTCAGGTCCTAAAAAAATAAATTTATTAGATCAATATAAAAATGAACTAAAAATACAAAAATTCGACAGATCTCTTGATTTGGGGATGTTGTATATATTCACACGTCCAATGATGATATTTCTAGATTACATCAATACTTTTATCAATAATTTTGGACTGACTATAATAATTTTTACGATAATTATAAAATTTGCACTGATTCCAATTAGTTTGAAATCTTATGTATCTACTTTAAAGATGCAAAAAATATCTCCAGAAATACAAAAAATAAAAGATAAATTTAAAGACGATAAGGTCAAAATCAGCCAAGAAACAATGAAACTTTTTAAAAAAAACAAGGTCAATCCTTTGTCAGATATAATACCTCTGCTAATACAGATACCTATTTTCTTTTCTCTATATAAGGTACTATATGTTTCAGTTGATATGTATCAAGCTCAATTTTTCAATTGGATAACAGATTTATCATCTCCTGATAAAACGAGTATTTTCAATTTGTTTGGATTAATAGATTGGACTCCTCCTGGCATGCTGGGAAGTCTTGGTATTCTTTCTATACTCTTAGGGGTTTCTACTTTTGTACAACAATATCTCACTACTGGTAAAAGGAAGGTGCAATCTGAACATGAAAAGATAATAAAATTTATGCCATATGTGTTTGTTTTTGTATCTGCTTCTTTTCCTTCTGGCTTGTTGATTTATTGGATATCAAGTAATTTATTCTCGATATTACAAAGCTCTTTTATGAAAATTTTTATAGCAAAGAAATACTTGTAGAGAGTATATAAAAAACAGATAATAGAATCGAGTAGATTTACAATATATTTTTTTATGATTTTTATAGTAGTATCAGATACCAATAATCACATTACTTATAAACTGCTTGAAAGTGCTGATAAAATATTCAAGGAACATAATCTTGAATATAATACTGTACATATACCTGGATGCTTTGAAATGGTCTCTGTTGTTTCCAAATTAGCTAATAAATATGGAAAAGATATAGAAGCTATAGTTCTTTTAGGATGCATCATAAAAAATGAAACAAAACATGATGAATTCTTATTAAATTTTCTTGAAGCTGGAATATCTAATCTAATAACCAAGCACAATATTTGCGTAACCAACGGAATAATCCACTGTGAAGATGAAAAATATGCAATTGATAGGTCAGAAAATATTAGCAATCCAAATAATTATGGATTGGTTGCAGCCAAGGCATGCGTAGATATGCTAAAATTATATAAATTAATATAAATATTTATAAATGTGTAATATCTACGAAAAAAAAAACGCTAGAATTTTTGCTATTCAATCCTTATATTGCTTCGACTTTAATAAGAAGCACTTTGAACAATATGCAAATGATATAAAAAGTACAATAAAAGAAATATGCAATATAGAAGAAAATAATAATAGCCAAAACAAAGATAAAACAGATTATGATTTTCTGTTATTTTTAGTAGAAAACGCCATCAAAGAAGAGAATGAATTTCTAAAAATTATAAAAAAACACCTAAAAGACACTTGGTCAATAGAAAGATTAAATCTGATAACATTGTGTATATTAAAATTGGCTGTGGCAGAATTTACTTTTTTCAATGATACCGACAAAGATGTCATTATCAATGAATACGTTGGGATTTCCAAAGTATTTTATCTAGATGATAAAAATGTAAATTTCATCAATGGCATTCTTGATAAAATTGGTGATTCTATAAAGAACAGTTCTGTTAATTAAATATACTCATTATTTTGTTAATGTAATTCGACTTTTTTTCCTTATTTATTTTGCCGTTGTATTCTATATTATTATTAAAAATAGATAACATCCCAGCCAAAGACGAAAATCTAGGAGATACGGCATTACTATTAACACTATCCACATCAGAGTAAAATGGCGCTCTTATTTCTACCTCTACGCCATACATAGTACTCACAAGCTCCTTTATTCCTATTAATCTAGAACTACCACCTGTTAAAATTATCTTATGATTAATTTTAATTTCACTAAAAAGAATATCAAATATCTCTTCTACTCTAGGTCTTATATAATTTACTATGCTATATACTGGGATCCCCCTATCATCAAATGTTTTATTACCTATTTTTATTGTCTCCTTATCACTGAACTTATTGGTAAAATATGCTCCACCATATTTTCTTTTTATATTTTCCGCATCTTCTATACTGATATCCAAAGCATAAGCAAGATCATTTGTAATGTTTCTTCCACCCAAAGAGATAGTATTTGATTTCAAAAACATATCATCCCTAAAAAAACCCACAGAGGTGAAAAAGTGTCCAATATCCACGACAAATATACCTAAGTTTTTTTCCTCTGGTAGAGACACAGAAAGGGTTGAACTATAAGCAGAAACACTACATCCATTCAAATATAGATTGTTGGAAGCCAAACAGTGTTTTATATTAAGAACTGAAGTATCAGAAATACATATAACATGAGAACAAATTTCCATTTTCTTCCCATACATACCTATAGGATTTTTCACTCCCTTCATGTTATCAATTGAATAATTTAGAGGGACTATATTCATAACATTATCATCAAAGCAATTACTTATCCTAGACATCAAATTTTCTATATTAACTAAAGATATTTTCTTATCTGATAAATTAATTTTTTCATTAATCACCTTGGTTTTTATATCAACTTTAGAAAAACATATATATACATCTTCTATGTTTTCTTCGCATCTTCTCTCTGCTTTTTTTAAAATTTCAGATATACTGCTCTGCATTTGCTGAACATTTATTATGTTATCACCAATTACTCCACTAGATTCTATTACATAAGAATCCATTATTTCCTTTATTGTTCCTGTTTTTAAACTAAAGTTAACCAATATAGATTTTATGTATTTGCTACCAAGATCTACTACAAGAAAAAAATTTCTTCTAGGCATACGAAAATTAAAGAACATATAAAATATAAATCTAAATAAAAATATTCAATTCTCCCTGTCTATCAAAATTTTCATAAAATAAAGTAAATTTTTACATATAAGATCACTCTTCAAGGTTGTTTTTATAATTTCTATATTTTCCTCTGCTTTTTTTATAGCAAAAGACCTTGCTTTTTCTAACGAATTATTCTTATAAATTAGATCCAATATTTTATCTATATCACTCTCACTTCTTTTCTTTAAAAATTTATTAATAACATTTTTTTCATCATCAGAAGATTCTTCATATGCAACAATAAGTGGTAAAGTTATTTTCCCACCTTTTATATCAGAGAAAAATTTCTTACCAAAAGAATGTCCCGCTCCATAATCCAATATATCATCTAATATTTGAAATATTATTCCTATATTATTTCCAAATTTTATAACTTTTTCTGACAGATCTTCTGTATTACCAGAAAATAACAAACCCACATGACAGGCTAAACAAAAAAGCGGGGATGTCTTTTTTTCAATCATTTTAAAATAATTGTATACACTTTTATCATTTAAAACACCCTCCATTTCCATCTGTAAAAATTCACCTTCAATAAGTTTAAAAGCAGAATCACAAAGAAGTTCTATAACTTTTATGTTTTCTGTTTTTAAAATAAATTGCAAAGATTTACTGATTATGAAATCACCAGAAAGGATACTAACTCTATCTCCCCATTTTCTATTTACTGTATTTTTATCTCTACGTAAAGCCCCATTGTCTATTACATCATCATGCAAAAGAGTACTAATATGCATCAATTCAATGGCAACAGCTGAATTAATAACTTTATCTACATTATTTTTATCCCCTCCAAAAGCATAAAAAATAAAAAGACATAAAAAAGGCCTTATCATTTTCCCCTGTGCACTCATGGTATATGATATAACTTCATTAAGAAGATTATTTTCACTAAGAATCCCCTTAGATAAAATATTTTCTATTAAAACAACATCCTCTGTAGGAATATTAAATTTCTTAGCAAGATCTTTTACATTCATGATATAAAAAAAAAGTCTAGTTTGTAATTTAAATGGTATTATTTATCTATAATAAAGCAAATTATACGGATCTCTTTTTTATATGTTATATATTCTAAATAATAAATGATAAACATAGATAATCTAATAGAAGGAAAAAGTTTACATAATACGACTGCTATAGTCGCAATGTCAGGTGGTGTTGATAGTTCTACTATAGCAACCTATTTACATAAAAAAGGATGTAACGTAATAGGAATAACATTAAAATTATATCAATCAAAAAATAGTAGTACAAAGACTTGCTGTAACGATAGAGATATATATGATGCAAAAAAAGTAGCTGAAAAATGTGGTTTTCCGCACTATATAATAAATTACGAAAAAATATTTAAAGAAGAAGTTATTGAAAAATTTGCACAATCTTATTTATCAGGGGAAACGCCTATTCCTTGTATATTGTGTAATCAAACAGTGAAATTCAGAGATTTACTGGAACTTAGTAAAAATCTAGGAGCAGATACCCTTGTTACTGGTCATTATGTAAGAAGAAAGATAAAAAATAAAAAAGCAGAATTACATCAAGCGGTAGATCTGGAAAAAGATCAGAGTTATTTTTTATTCACCACCACTCAAGAACAATTAGATTTTTTAAGATTCCCTCTCGGGGATATTGAAAAAAATGAAACTCGCCATTTAGCTGAAACAATGGGCGTTCCAACAGCAAATAAAAAAGATAGTCAAAATATATGTTTTGTTGGAGATGGCAAACATCACAAAATAATAGATAAAATTTCTACAGAAAATAATAACGAAGGAAATATAATATTAAAAAATGGCAAGATACTAGGAAAACACAGTGGTATACATAAATTTACAATAGGCCAAAGACATGGCCTTAGAGTATCTTTTTCAGAGCCTCTTTATGTGACAGAAATAAATAAAGAAAACAATGAAATAACAGTAGGAATAAAAGAAGATCTAAAAAAAGATTACTTCGACATAAATATAGAAAATTGGCTAGAAAAAAAGGAAAATCTAGACGATGTATCTATAAAAATAAGATCAGGAATAAAAAAGATAAAAGCGAAAGTTAATATAAATGAAGATAATAAATCAGCAAAAATTGAAATAAAAGAAGAAGGAATATTTGCTATATCTCCTGGTCAAGCATGTGTAATCTATAAAGATTCAAAAGTATTGGGGGGGGGATGGATAAAGAAATGAGATACCTAAAAAGGTATTTCATCATCTATATCAACAATGTTTTTTTCAACATTATTGCCTGAACTATTCTCTGTAGTAGAAGAATTTTCTGCATCATAATTATTGCCAAAGCCTTCATTTCTTTTTGTCTCAAGCATTTTAAGATCGCCTGAATTATTCAATATAATTTCCGTCGTATATCTATTATTGTTATTAGAATCGACCCATTTACGTGTCTTTAGGATTCCTTCTAAATATATCAATGAACCCTTTTTAATATATTTTTGGCAAAGAGAAACTATATTTTCTTTATATACAACAATATTATGCCATTCCGTTGACTCTTTTCTCTCATTTGTATCTCTATCAATCCAAAAATTTGATGTAGCAATGGAAAAAGTAGCCATTTGTTTTGAATTATTCATAGTTCTTATTTCTGGATCTTTCCCTAGTCTTCCCATTAAAAGAACCTTATTTAAAGAAGTCATTTTGTATAAAAGTAAAAAACTCAAGCAATCTGGTTATTATAAAATAACATGCATAAAAAAAACACCTTTATTTAAAAGATCTATAATCATCTTTCTTGTATCTGTAAACTATTCTGGCTTTTTTTAAGTCTTTTTTCGATATTTCCATTTTGACTTTATCGCCCACCAATATTTTAACTCTATTCTTTTTTATCTTTCCAGAAGTATAGGCAAGAACTACTGTTTCTTTCTTTTTATCTTGACTTCCTATTTTCACCCTAAAATTAACATTAGGTAAAAGAGCTATAACCTCCCCATCAATAATTAAAAAATCTTCTGATTTATCAGTTTTCATAAAATATATACATATACAAAAAAATTAAAAAATAAAAACACGCACGATAGAAAGATTACATCTATTTTGCTTATTAAGAAAGAAAAAATAACATATAATCCGCTATTTTAGAATTTAATATAAAAATGTTAATCAATTATTTAATAAAAAATAAAGCCAAGAGAAAAAATTTTAAAAACATTTATGAACATGTATATGAGACAAATTCATTACATAAAAAGATAAAAGATGAAAAAAATTTTGAAGAAAGTTACCTTAATAACCCCATAGTATTTGGATGTGTAAATTTAATAGCAAAATCTGTATCTTCAATACCTATAGAGACCTATCAGTATGAAAATTATGCAAAAAATTCAAAAAAAATAAAAAAAAATTGCAAATTAAGAAAATTGCTAGATACCCCTAACACCACTCAAACTAGACAAGAGTTATTTGAACAAATAGTTTCAAATATACTTCTTAATGGGAACTCATTTTTATTGAAAGTTAAATGTAACTCAATCTCTGAAATATATGCAATAAACCCAAATAGGATAAAAATAGTTCAAGGACCAAATAATATTCCTATAAAATATTTTTATACTATACAAGATAAAAAATTTGAGTTTGATGTTAATCCATTAAACGGAGAGTGCAACATTTTACATATTAAATCATTCAATCCTTCCAATGAAGAATATGGTTTATCTATTACTAGTACTGTATACAAAAACATAAATCAGTATAATAAAAGCTCAGAATGGAACGAATCTCTTTTAAATAATTCTGCAAGACCAAGCGGAGTATTGTCTTTTAAAGATAATAAAAATGGTAATTTTAATTTATCGGAAGAGCAATATTTAAGGTTAAAATCACAGATTGATGAATATATGGGGAATAAAAACTCTGGTAAACCACTTTTATTAGAGGGAGGCTTGGAATGGAAAGAAATGAGCTTTTCTCCTAAAGATATGGATTTTTTAGAAAATAAAATAAGTAATGCTCGTGATATAGCTACAGCCTTTGGGGTTCCTTCTCAATTACTGAATATTCCAGGAGAAAACAAATATAATAATTATCTAGAAGCTAGAATTTGTTTCTGGGAAAATACTGTGTTTCCTATAGCAGAAAAAATTAGAGATAAAATCAATATATGGTTAAGAAATGATATTGAAAAAAATACTTTTTTTGACTTCAACAAAGAAGATATAAATGTATCTATACAAAAGAAGAAATATCTATCAGAATTATTGGAGAAAAATAGTTTTATGACTATAAATGAAAAAAGAACAACAATGGGTTTAAACCCTCTAAAAGGGATGGATATTCTATAAAAAATAATAAAAATTAATATAGTAATATTATATAAACATTGTTGTTATATCATATATTATGAGATCTATAGAGTAAAAAACATATGAAAAAAATATACTATGTATACGAAAAAGAAGGTAAAAAAAATAAATTTTTTATAAAAAAAGGCTTTAATTTTTATGCATTTATTTTTAATTTTTTTTGGTTTTCTATAAATAGGATGTGGATATTATTTGTCCTATTTTTATCAATTTACATATCCTTAAATGTACTAGAAAGTGCCAAAATAATAGATGATATCCAGAAAAATATAATTAGTATTGGCCTTACATTTTACATTGGCTTAACAGCTAACGAATTAAAAAGATTTTCTCTTAATATAAGAGGCTACAAGAGAACTTCAACTATTTTAGAAAAAGATATAATGGAAGCTAGAAAACAATTCTATGAACAAAATTTAAAAAAAAATTAATAAAATAAGACATATTGTATTAAATTTTGCTATATAATATATATTATGTTATCTATATTTTGTTAAAGTAATGTTCTATAAAAAGGATAAAAAAGAAAGTATAGGAAAAAACTTTTTTATGGAAGCAATAAAGAACTGTAGAACTGTTGTTTTGTATTCTTTCATTTTCAGTTTTTTTCTCAATATGTTAGTTTTGTTCATACCTGTTTATACATCACAGGTGTTGGATCGCGTAATATCTAGCGGTAGTCTTAATACTTTGATGGTTTTATTTTCCATAACCTTCTTTTCCATATGTATATCATCTGTACTGGAAAGTTGTAGGTCTATAATGTCTGTAAAAGTAAGTGAATGGCTAGATACAAAGTTGTCTTCTGATTTAATAAGAAGAACAATATCTTCAAAGGTAAAAAATCCTAAATTATCCGTTGGTGAAGTTTTAAGGGATTTTTCAATTATAAAAAACTTTCTAACGTCTCCTAGTTTTTTCTCAATAATGGATTTGCCTTGGACAATAATATACATATTAGTCCTATTTATGATTCACAAATACATGGGATTTTTATCAATATCAGCAATTGTTATTCTCTCCACAATGGCTTTCATTAATAATAGAATGAACTACTCTTTGCTAAAGAAAAACAATGAAAATATGATAAAGAATATCCATAGTATGGATAATATATCTAGAAATTTTGAAGTCCTAGAAGGCATGGGTATGATAGAAAATGTTATGTCTTTCTGGTCAAAAAAGAATGGTTTAGCAGTACAAAATAGCTCTAAATCTAGCATTTTGTCTTCCATAATAATGTCTATAACTAAATTTTTTAGAAATAATATACAAATTATAGTTATATCTCTGGGAGCTTACCTAACAGTAACTCAAGGGAAATCTTGTGGTAGTATAATAGCTTCTTCTATTTTGATAGGAAGAGCTGTAGCACCTTTTGATTCTGCTATAAATAGCTTATCTTTCTTTTCCAATTTAAAGCAGTCTTATAACAGAATTATGGATATAATAAATAATAGCCCTGTTAGAGATTCCAAAAATACAATGATTGATGAAGAAGAATCACAAAAATCAGATAAAGGTGCTCTTATAGAAATAATTAATTTAATTTACTCTCATGAAATAAACAGAGATAAATTAGTACTTGATAAAATAAATTTGACAGTAAACACTGGATCTTGTGTAGGTTTAATAGGAGAAAGTGGTTCTGGTAAATCTACTTTAGCAAAAATGATTGTTGGTATATATAAACCAAATTCAGGAATAATAAAATTAAATGGAAATGATGTCTATCATTATGACAGACAAATGTTTGGTAAAAAAGTTGGTTATTTACCACAAGAAATAGAATTATTTAATACAACAGTAAAGCATAATATATCTAGACTATCTCCAAATATAGATATGGAAAAAGTCAAGAATGCTGCTCAAATAATTGGTATTGATAAATTCATAGAGAGCCTTCCTAATGGGTACGATACTATAATAGGAAACGGTGGTATAGAGTTATCTGGAGGTCAAAAACAGCTGGTTGGTATAGCAAGGTGTTTTTACGAAGATATAGATCTTTTAGTTTTCGACGAACCCAATTCAAACTTAGATGAAAGATCAGATAAGTTGTTGGAAAACGTTATGGAGTATGCGAAGAAGAAAGGTATAACAACTTTTGTTATGACTCATAAGAAATCTATACTTAAATGTGTAGATGCTGTAATAACACTTAAAGAAGGTAGAATACAAAATATAGAAAAGAAAATAAACAAAGAAAAAGATCTATTACTTGATAACGTTGCATCAACAGATTAAGTAAAAAGTATCATTTTTTGGATATCAGAAAACCAAAATTATCTTGTTTTTCATGTGTTTTTATAGAAAAATTTTCTTTCATAAATTCATGCATAAACTGAGAATTTGGATTTTCTGATTCATTTTTAATCATCTCTAAGTATTTTGGTAATTTAGAGTAATCAAAATCCTTCATAACAATAGAAAGATCATTTTCGTTAATTCTGTCAACAATAATAAATTTCGTGGCTTTATTTTTTAAACAGAACAAAAGCATGTTAGTGATAACAACTATCTCATCACGAGATATCTCGTTAAATAAAACATCAATATAACAATCTTTTATAGCAAAATATTTTTTTATGTTATCTTTGTAGTTATAAGTACAATTAAACATATTGAAAGCATACTGCATCACTAAAAAATTATTAATAATTGTGTTAATAATTTCTATAATTTTTTCTTTCGTAATTTCTTCTATATCATCCTCTATAACATCACGATAGAGTGAAAGATATGACATCAAATTCCCTATATCATGAAAAATTTTACCTAAAAGTATATTATTCAGAGACATTTTACAAAAAATAAACTTAATAGTTTATAGGTTATAGTCTACAAAATTATTACAATGTATACAATAATTATTACAATATATACAATAAATAAAATATAATATAGATATTAGTAATATTTAAATGATAAAATGTTCTTATAATGCAATTTTTTGAAGGTTTTTTATGGTAGAAAATAAAGAAACAAGTCTAGAAGAAAGAGAAATGGAAAACATTATAAAAAAGACTATTGAGGATATGGATATCAAAAAAATGATGGATGATCCTAACATGAAAAAAATAATGAGCGATGCTGAAGATATAAACAGATCTTACCAGGAAAAACTTATTGCAGATTTTAGAAAAGTTATTAAAGAAGAGCTTAATATTGTAGTTGATGAAATAAGAAAATGTTGTAAGTAATATGGTAGATTAAATTATCTGTCTGTCTATAATATGAAGAGCGATTTTATGTGCTGCATAGGTTATTATCGCTCTAGATCCCGCTCTTTTAAGTGAAAGTAACTGTTCCATTAACATGTTTAAATTATCTTTTAGCATAATGTATTCTCCACTTACTTGATAAGATATTATTGGTATATTAAATTCTTTACTTGCCCTGTATATAATATCGCAATAAAACATAGATGGTTTAACGATAATAAAATCTGCTCCTTCTTTTATGTCTAGTTTTATTTCTTCTATAGCTTCGTCAGAATTTCTAAAATCCATCTGATAACTACTCTTATCTATTTTTTCTTTTCTTTTACTACCTATAATTTCTCTGAAAGGGTCATATAAATTAGAGTTATACTTAACGGCATAAGACATAATGGATACATTGTGCATATTACAGTTATCTAGAGCGTCTCTTATATGCATTATACGGCCATCCATCATATCTGAAGGAGATATTATATCAGATCCTGCGCTTGCCTGAATTAATGATTGTTTACACAACACTTCAATAGTTTTGTCATTTAAAACATCATTTTCCTTTGTTAATCCATCGTGACCACTTATAGTATAAGGATCCAGAGCAATATCAGATATAACGCCTATAGAGTTACCAAATTTGCTCTTTATCTCTCTTATGGCTCTACATATCAGATTACTTGGATTTATAGCTTCAGCAGCATTATACGTTCTTAATTTTTCATCTATGCAAGGGAATATCATAATAGATTTTATTCCCAAAGATATTATTTCACTTACTTTTTCTAATAACTTATCAATAGAATATCTTTCTATTCCATCACAAAAGGTTTCTATTTTATCTTTTCCTTCTATAACAAATAAGGGCTGTATTAAATCATCAATCGAAATATTATTTTCACAATAAATAGATCTAACCCACTCACTAGATCTTCTTCTACGCATTCTGACACGAGGATACATAAAAAACTCCTTTATACTATTTCATTATTTTTACAGCCATAGAAATACCTAATGCAAGAGTAGCCACACCAACAACTATTGCAGTAAGCATTAAAACATGTGGTAAAGGGTTAGAATAAATAACGCCATTATCATTATAAATTGGAGAAAAGCTATTATCTATGTAAGAAATAGATATATAAAAAATTATCGCAGAAAGTTGTAATATGTTTAAACCAACAAGCTTTTTTATCAAAGAGTTAGTAAAAAATATTATGATTAAACTCAAAGAGAAAATTAAAAATATAACAGCGAAAATAATATTACTTATCACTTTTTTTTACCATACAAAGTTCATAAAATATCAAAAAAATGGATACCATCACAGAAAATACAGTTATAAAAACTCCTAATTCAACGGCAAAAACTCCTATATGCCTAGAAGTTACAATATTATTGGAAAAAAATTCATAATCTAGGAAATATCCACCGAAAAAAATTGAATAAAGGCCAGTACAAAAATAGATAAATACTCCCCAAAAAGACATGTCTAAAAAAAACGAAAGTTTAATAATCTTATTATCACAGAAAACAAATTTATATAAAATAAAAGCGTATGAAAATATTAATCCGCTTTGAAAGCCTCCTCCTGGACTATCTTCCCCATAAAACTGAATATAACAACCATAAAGTATAATTAAAGGAAATATTAAAAATAAAATGCTTTTAATAATAAAATTATTCTTCATCTTCTTTTAAAATTAAAAAAATTGATATACCAGCAATAAAAACAACTATTGTTTCACACATTGTATCAAAACCTCTATAACCTGCCAAAATAGAGGTGGCAATATTATTAAAACCAAAATTTTCATGAACATTATCACAATAATACTGATAATTATGACCATTAACATAATTTGATATGTTACCAAATGTAGGGATTTTTAAAGATACAAAAAATAAAACAACAATATAAAACAAAATAGTTATAGGAATAATTATATAAAATTTTTTAATATTTATTTTTTTACTCTTTTTATCGTACATATAACCAAATAAAAGAACCATGGTAGACATAACAGATCCAACTGCAACTTCTGTCATTGCTACATCAGGAGAATTGCTAAATATGTAGTATAAAACAACTAAAAAACTTATAAACGAAGCTACTAAAATTATTTTTAGAGTTTTATTTATGAAAATAATAGAAACAACACATACAAGTATTAATAATAATATGATTAATAAAAAAATCTGGTTCATTTTGATTTATCGTACTTATATTTAATAGTTCCTAATATGTATCCGCTGGTAGTGCTACCTATAAAATAGATTATCAAAAATAATGATATTTTAAGCATAATATGAAAATTAAAATTGGCTAAAATTATCCCCACAGAAAATAACAGTATCCCTAAACCATCACCTAATGATAAAAAGTGTATTTTGTTATATGAACATTTACTTCTTATTATTCCTATTGTGGAAGAAAAAATAGTAAAAAACCCAGATAACATAAACAATAAAGATAAATAAAACATATCAATATTTTTTATCTATAAAAAATAAAAATACAAGATTCAAAACCCACGAAAAAATTGAATAAATAAAGATATTATCCAATAAAAAAATTTCACTTTTATAAGAAGAATATATCATTATTGCACATACAACACTTGAATTTACTGAATTAATAATAATTATTTGGTTAATATAAACCTTTTCTATAAGAAAATTCACCAATATACAAGCGATATTAAAAAAGAAAAGGGCAAGTATGATAGTATAAAAAAATTCCATATTATACATTTTTTTTATAAGTATCCTCTTATTTTAGTTAATAATCTACTAACATTATCTATAGGAGTATCTTTTAAAATACCGTGTCCCAGATTAAAGATAAAAGGGCTTCTACCATATAGAATATCAATTATATATTCTGTTGATTTTAGAGCATTATCTATGTCATAGCAAAGTAAATAAGGATCTAAATTACCTTGTATAGCAACAATTCCTTCTATATTATCTTTTATCCACTTAGGAGATACAGAATAATCAAAGCCTACACAATCTACGCCACTTAACTTTGCATAATCAATATAGTTTGTTCCTGCATCTTTTGGAAATCCTATTACTTTACAATTTAAACTACTAACAATTTTTTTTGTAGGTTTTATAACAAAAGAATAGAAATCTTCACTGGATAAACAACCTGAAAGGCTATCAAACAATTGTACTAAATTAACACCAGCTTTGATTTGTTCTTGTAGATACATTATTGTTACATCAGTAATAATATCCAAAATTTTTTCAAATTCTTTTCTTTTTTTACTAGCAAAATGTTTTATTTTAGAAAATTTTGAACTACCAAAACCTTCTATCATATAATACGCCACTGTCCATGGAGAGCCTGCAAAACCTATCAAAGATTTCTCATTATCAAGTTTTTTCCTCGTCAAAGATATAGCATCTATTGTATGTTTCAAGTTCATCAAATCACTTGGATGATTTTTTATATCTTCTACAGATTGTATAGTTGTTACTGTAGGATTATTCTTGTTTTCAAAATTTATGTTACATCCTAGATATTTAGGTATAACCAATATATCAGAAAATATAATTGCAGCATCAAAATTGAATCTTTCAATAGGTTGCATTGTTATTTCATGTGCTAGATTAGCATTTTCACATAAATTGAAAAATTTACACCCGTTATTTTGATATAGTTCTCTATACTCTGGTAGATATCTTCCTGCTTGTCGCATAATCCAGCAATATAGCTTTTTTGATTCAAAATTAATTGCTCTTTCTAAATAAGTTTTTTTCATGAATAAATAATATTTCTTATTTATATAAATAAATCTTTATTATTATTATTTATTATCACTGTTGAAAACAAGTTATCAATAAATTATCCACATTATAAACATTGTTGATAAAATATGTTGATAAAATATAATACATGTGATTTTTTCAGATTTTACCATTTGTTTTTCATTTTTAAATTGTTATCAAAATAAAAAATACTATGTGTAAAATAAATATTATTAACATATAAGAAAAATAATACTTACATGTTATTAAAATTGTGGATTATGTTGAATAAATAAAAAAAAAACGTTTTATCGTAATATATGAACATTTTTTTTAACATTATATAAACAATGTTTAGAGGGAGTTATATCGATTCGATTATATTAGAATAGATGTCTATTAAATCTTCTAAATCTTTTATTTTGCAATTTTCATCTATTTTATGTGCGCTTTCGTTATGTAGTCCTATTTCTATTACTGGAGCATAATTTTTAATAAATCTAGCATCTGATGTGCCGCCATTATTTATTATTTTGACATCTCTTTGAGTGGTTTTTTTTATGCAATTTTTTATTAATTCTATAGTTTCTTTTTTTATTTTTGAAACAAAGGGCTCAGAACGTACTTCTATGTTATATTCCAATTTCATTTTATCAGATATTGATAATATAATTTCTTCTATTTTTTTTACTATATAGGAGCTTTTATTTACATTATTGAACCTTATATTGGAAATAATATCTATTGTCTCGGGAATTATATTTTCTATATTTGTATTGCTTTTTATTCCTACTATTTCACAATTTGAAGGTTCAAAAAAATCGTTTCCATCGTCTATTTTATATTTCTTTATTTTGGATATCAGTTCATCTAGCACATTTACAGGGTTTATACATTTTTTCTGGTATGCAACGTGTCCTGCCTTTCCTATTATGCGTATTTTAAATGTTATAGATCCTCTTCTACCTGTTTTTATTACATCGCCCAGATAATTTTCGCTAGTTGGTTCACCTACCAAGCATAGATCTATAATCTTTTTTTTCTCTTTTAACCATTCTATTACTATGGGCATACCATTTTTACTGTTAGTTTCTTCATCAGAGGTCAAGATAATGCTGATGGTTTTATCTTTTATATTAGTTTTTTTTACTGCTTCTAAAAAACAAAAGATAGAACCTTTCATATCAACAACACCTCTTCCGTAACATATATTTTTCTCAATATGCAAAAGAAATGGATTTTTATTTTTCCATTTATTCTGATCTATTGGGTCAACAACATCCATATGTCCTGCAAAACATAGATTTTTACTTTTACCTTCGTTGATAACACAATATAGATTCTTGAAATTATTCTTTTCTATAACTGTTACCTTAAAATTCATGTTTTCTAAGATAGGTATTAAATTTAAAATGCTATCTGAGCTGTCAGGGGATAAAGTTTTTAGATCTATTAAATATTTTAGG
The DNA here is from genome assembly GCA_020002265.1 of Anaplasmataceae bacterium AB001_6. NCBI lineage: Bacteria > Pseudomonadati > Pseudomonadota > Alphaproteobacteria > Rickettsiales > Anaplasmataceae > Candidatus Mellornella > Candidatus Mellornella promiscua. The sequence goes on along the minus strand of CP048228.1, from coordinate 64,328 downwards.
AGATCTACGTTCATTTCTTTTTTCGCAAACTAAATAAAAAAGCTAAGGAAACAGCAGTAAAAATACATAATACATAGTAAATTGATGGGTAATCTTTACTTAATAAGAGGATTTTTTTTGTTAATAACTCATCTTTGACTTCAAATAATATTTTTTCTTCTTTTATAATTTCTTCTTTATCAGAAATATAATATATTTCTATTTCATATGTTCCACTTCTTATTTTAGAACCTAATATATCTTTTTCACATTCTTCAACATTGATCTTTTTTATATTATAGTGTCCTTTCTTTACTTTATTTTTTATAAAGAAAGATTCATATTCATTCCTTGATTTAAATTCATCGTAAAATTTTTTTAATTTTGCCTTTTCTTTTAAATCAAATGAAAAATTCTTATTGCTGTATATCTTCAGATAGTTGAACTTTTTTACATCGTGAGTCGATATTTTTTTATTGAAAAGTATTCCTTCGGTTTTTTTAACTGTTCTGTTTTCTTTTGTATCGTGAAGAATTAAAATGAAATCTAAATCATTTTTCTCTTTTATTTTTTTTAATATATCCTCTCTTTTTGATAAATTGGAGCTAAAAATACTTTTTTCTAGAATTACTTTTCCTTCTGCAGATGCAATTGAGGATAAAAACAAGTTAAATACGAATATAGTTGCCAATATTTTATATAATTTCATACTTAATTTGGTTTAATAAAAATGAGTCAAATAAAAAATTTATGAAAACTATAATAGTTATTATTGATAAAGATAGCTTTAAATATTTTGGAGATATTTTTATTTCTATTGTTGAACCAATTAAAACTCCTGTAACAGAACCTAACATAAGAAAAAAAGATAGAATTATATCTACTGTATGCAACAAATAACAGTGCAATAATACTACAAAAGATTGTATAAAAAGAGACTGAAAACTGGACGTCCCTATTGCGTTTTTTATATTCATATTTAATCCATATGCTAAAAATGGTATTAAAATTAAAGCTCCTCCTATTCCTGTCACAGATATAACAAAACCTGTTATCAATCCTATTAATATTATTCCAACTACACTATTTTCATTCTTACTGAACTTGAAGGTTTTTTTTATAGGAAAGCTGTTGATCATTTTATATAAAGCGTTATTTTTGTTTTTTTTAAACCCCCTTATTTCTAGGATGCTATCTTTTAGCATTATCAATCCAGAAAAGCATAATATAAATACATAAACTAATTTTATAAAATCAGATAAAAAATCGTGCTTAGCAAATGTAAATATCAATCCTGTTCCTATCATTGAACCCAAAATAGAGCCAATTAAAACATTGCATCCAACTTCGTATATGATCCTTTTTTCTCTTCTATTTCTTATATATGATGAAGTAAAACTACAAACAAGAGAAAGCATGGAGCTACTGATAGCAAACATTGGTTCTATATCTTTTATCATCATTATTGGGATTATTATAAAATTTCCACCTATACCAAATATTATTGTCATTAATCCTTGTATAAGACCAAGAAGAAGTATTTCTAATGGATTGGCAGTAAAATTAGATATTGGAAAATTAATTAGCATATATTTATTTAGTATTTTAAAATATTACGGATGTTATATTTGTCTTTTTTATAAATCATTTTGTTTAATGATAAGAGAAGTTATTTCTAATGTTACCGAAGGAATAGGAAAAGAAAAGCTAATATACATATTCAAAAGAACTTACTCTTTTGAAAAATTCAGGATTTTTTTAAATTTTATACTTACTCTTTGTCAGATAAAAAGGATCAATATAGTTTTATCTGATTTTAAAAAAATTGATGACTATTTAGGGTTGTGCCATACTTTTGAACACTACCAAATACCAGAAAAGGGCAATTTTACAAATCAACTTGTAAGGGTGAAAGATATATTTACTAAGAAAAGTGTAGTTTATATAAAGAGTATAACTTCTCATGTTGTTATGCATGAACTTGCTCATGCTGTAGAAAAACAATTGCGTGTTCCAATAGAAGATGATTTTTTTCAAGCAATTATGAGTGATTTACAATCTTCTAATATTACAAATATTATTCTAAAAAATAAATTGAAAGGCCTCATGATAGATGAATTAAAGAACTACAAAAAAAAAGACTTTATCTCAGAATTATTTGCTAGATATTTTGAAATATATGCATCATCCAAAGAAATATCTAATGAGAGTTCTATTCCAATATTAGAATTGGATAAAATTTTCCTCAAAACAAATTTTTGGGTTAAAAATAATCTTCTTCCAGCGTTAGATGTATTTTGCTCAGATGATATAAAAAGCTATTCTAGAAGTATTCCTTTTGCCGAATTAAAGGCAAAGTGGATAGATAAAAGTAAATCTTCTAGATCTAATTTGAAGTGGTCAGAAAAAAATAAATCTATATTTGATTAAAAAATATAAAAATGTTAAAAAATATTTTAATATTTGTCTATTTCATTTCGCTCTAGAAATAATGCAAAATTTGTTATCTGAAGCAATAAGGAAAAAATTTGAAGATTTTTTTTCTAAGAAAAATCATAAAATTTTAAAATCTTCTCCATTAGTATTACTAGATGACCCTTCCATACTCTTTGTGAATGCTGGCATGGTTCCCTTAAAAGATTATTTTATCTTCGGGAGAAAAGATGCTTCAAAAAATCTGTGTTCTGTTCAAAAATGTCTTAGAGCTGGAGGAAAACATAACGATCTGGAAAATGTAGGTTTTTCAAAAAGACACCATACGTTCTTTGAAATGCTCGGAAATTTCAGTTTTGGAGGATACTTTAAAGAAGAAGCTATTTGCTATGCATGGGATTTTATAACTAAAGAACTAAATATTGACCCTCAAAGGCTTTATATAACCTATCATTCCAGTGATAAAGAAACTTCCAAACTCTGGAGAAAAATTTCAGGATTAAAAGAAGATAGAATAATTGCTGTTTCAACTAACGATAATTTTTGGCAAATGGGAAATACAGGACCTTGTGGACCATGCACAGAGATATTTTATGATCATCAAAATGATGAGAGTATACAATTTTTAAAAGACTCTAGAAGTGATGACAGGTTTGTTGAGATATGGAATATTGTTTTTATGCAATATAATCTTACGGAAGATGGTAAAAGAGAAAATATAAAGACTCCTTGTATAGATACGGGCATGGGATTAGAGAGAATAGCAGCCGTTTTACAAGGCACAGACGATAATTTTGAGACTGATCTATTTAAAGATATAAAGGATTATTTTGAAGATATTACATCTTGTAAGTATAACAATCAGGTTAAAAATATTGTTGCAGATCATTTACGTTCTTCATGTTTTCTGATTTCAGAGGGGATTTATCCGTCTGGGAAATCAAGAGGATATATATTGAGAAAGATAATAAGAAGGGCTGTTAGTAATTATTACATAAATGGTATAAAAGAACCAATTTTATATAAAATGGTAGATTTTTTCGTAAAAAAGATATCTTCAAGGTATCCAGAGCTAGAAGATCAAAAAGAAAATATAAAAAAAGTTTTAAAAGCAGAAGAGACATTATTCCTTGCTACTATGGGGAGATCAATGCAGTTTATAATGGAAATTATTGACAAAGAAAAAAAAAGATATCCTAATATTTCTTCTACAACAGAGGATAGAGCTGTTGATGATATAGATGGCAATTCTTCGACTCCTTTCTTTCCATCTGCTGCGGCATTTAATCTTTATGATACACACGGTATGCCATTTGAAGTAATAAAAGAAACAATACATAATTTTGGATTTTCTGTAAGTGAGAAAGAATTTCTTGAAGAAATGGAAAAACAAAAAGAAAGAGGTCGTAAGTCTTGGAAAAAAATTAGCCACGATAATTCTTTTTATGAAGATATATCAGAATTACAAACAAAATTTATAGGATATATTAGTCTTGATACTAAAACAGAAATTTTAAATATAAGAAAAAAAGAAGATGATTTGTTTGAAGTTGTTTTAAAAGAAACCCCATTTTATCCTGAATCTGGTGGACAAGAAAGTGATACAGGAACTATTTCATGTATTGATGATAGTTGTGATTTAATGCATGTTCTTTATTCAAAAAAAATAAATGATGTAATTTTGATTACTTGTAAATTAGAAAGAGGTGTTTTTAAAGAGGGACAAAAAGTTTTTGCAAAAGTTGATTATTCTAGAAGAAGGGGGCTTTGTAATGCTCATTCTGCTACTCATTTATTACACTATTTTATTAGAGAGCTTTTTGGTAAACATATAACACAGAAAGGTTCTTTGGTATCTAATAATAAATTTAGATTCGATTTTAATTTTGAGCGCCCCTTTACAAGAAAAGAATTAACAGAAATAGAACATTTGATAAATAACACAATCAGTCAAAATATTACTTCCAAAACTCAAACTATGTCTACAGAAGAAGCTGTAAAAAGTGGAGCGATGTCTATTTTTGGGGAAAAATATCAAGAAGAATCAAGAGTTGTTTCTATAGGAGATTCCGTTGAATTATGTGGAGGTATGCATGTTTATAACACTTCTGAAATAGGTGTTTTAAAAATAACAGATGAGAGGTCTATTTCTAGTGGAATTCGCAGAATAGAAGCTGTAACAGGGTTGGGTGTTATTAGTTATTTTGATACTAAAATAGAAACTCTTGATGAAAAATTATCCGATGAAGAAAAAAAGAGACTACAACTTCTTGCAGATCTTGATAAATTAAAAAATGAACTGATTAAAATAAAGCTAGATAATATTTCCTTAGAGCCCTTCTTTATATCTCAAAAATTCAAATTTGTCATAAATAGTCTAGATTATATAGAGCATTCTAAAATACGAAATTTTGTTACTAATTTTTCTAGAGATAAGAAAGATAGCGTTCTTATTTTTGTTAGTAGTAGCAACAATAAAAAAATAGTTATAATCTGTTGTGGAGATGATGCTGCTAAAATTTTTAAAGCATCAGAGATAATAAAGTTTATAACATCAAAATATTCAACAGGAGGTGGGGGTAGCGATAAAATAGCTCAGACATCTAATATAAGTATTGATGAAAATTCTTTAAAAGATGATATTAAATTTTATTTAGAAAATCATCAGATTTCATAAACTCTACAATATTAAATAATTTTTCTGAATTAGATCCCTTGATTGCTATAAAATCGCCTTCTTTCACTATTTTATGGATGTCCTCTTGTAGATTACTTTTATCCTTAAAGATAATCTTTTCCTTGAAAACATTATTTTTCAGGTGGTTGGAACATTTACCAACCAATATCACAATATCCAGCTCTTTTATTTTTTCGTATATCTTTTGATATATTATTTCTTCGTGGCCTTCTATTTCTGATATTGAACCCAATATAAAAACTTTTCTATAATTTTTTTGGCAATTTTTAATTTTATCTATAAAAAGAAGAACAGACTCTAGCGACGAATTATATGATCCATCAAGAATTTTGATGTTTTTTTGTTTTATCTCAAAAAGTTCATTTCTTCCCTTCACGGGGGAAAAATTATTGATTATTTTTTCTATATAATAATTTTTAAAATCTTTTACAGTATTAGATATTATGGCAAAAGCAATTGCTGAGCTTAGATCTTTTCCTTTATCTGTTTTTTTTATCTTTATTGTATTTCCGTTGTTTTTATTATTTATGATTGTTAAATCATCTTCATAAGATATTGAGAAATCTGCTTCTTTGCTAAATCCAAATGAAATGATATTTTTTATATTGTTGTTTTTTGCCTCTTGTAGTAAAAAATCATAGAAATTGCAATCTCTGTTTATTATCACAAAACCATCTTTTTTTGTATTTTTTATTATAGAGGACTTTTCTTTTGCAATATTTTCTATTGATCCAAATTTTCCAATATGTGCATGTCCTATTGCTGTTATTACAGAAATGAAAGGATTTGTTATCTTTGAAAGTTGATATATTTCTCCTGGGTTGTTTGTTCCTATTTCTGTTATTAAAAATTTTGCATTATTATCACAGTTTAAAAGTGTTAAAGGAACACCGATATCATTATTAAAACTACTTTCTGCGCAACTTGTTGTGAAAAATTTCTCTAAAATACAAAATATTAAATCTTTGGTTGTTGTTTTCCCTATACTACCTGTGATAGATATAACTGTTGGTTTTAAAGAGCGCATATTTAGTAGTGCAAGCTTTTTTATGGCGTCTAATGAATCATTGACCAGTATTATTGGTATATCGTAGTGCTTATGGTCAAAATGATCAGTTAAGACAGCACCAGCACCTTGTTTAATTGCTTTTTGTATGAAGTCAAAACCGTGTCTTTTCATGCCTTTGATACATATAAAGATATCGCCACGTTTTATTAGGTCTGTATTGTGTCGAAATAAATAATTTTTTTCGCACAAATTGCCATATACATTGCAATTTAAAACTTTTTGTATGTTTATTATTTTTATTATCACAATTAAAATATCAAATTTGTATTATCGAATGGTACTTTTATCACAAAAAGTGTATACAAATAAACCTTGTATGGTATTTTACCAGTTTTTTTCGCTGTTTGGTTTTTTTGAGTAATATCTTTTTTACTTTTATATAGAAGAATTGCGTTTTATTAACTTTTTTACAATATGTTATTAAAGGTTTTTTGCTTCTTTTTTAATTAGATTATTTTGTCCACAGTTCAAATTTGGTATTTAGAATAATTTGATTTTTTACATTATTCTATTTTTAATAGTATATTTCATTTTTTTAATATTTAGGAGGTTTATATGCGTATTTTGGCCGTAGATGATGATAAAAATATCACATCGATGATTCAAAGTGTCATAATTAAAGCTGGTTATGTGTGTGATGTTGCGCATTCAGGACAAGAAGCTCTTGAAATTATAAAGTCTAATAGTGGGGACTATAGACATGATTTAATAGTTCTTGACAGAATGTTAAATGATATGGATGGTCTTGACGTAGTTTTAATGCTCAGACATTCAAAAATAGCAGTCCCTGTTATATTTTTCTCTGCACTTTCTTCTGTTGATAATAGAATTAGGGCTTTGGAATTTGGAGCAGATGACTTTATAGCTAAGAGTGAGTTAAATAAAGGGGAATTTTTAGCAAGAATTAGAGCTGTCTTAAGAAGATCTTTCAGGCATAATTTTTCCAAATTCAAAATAGGAAATATGGTGTTAGATTTTCATCTTCAGGTTTGTAAAATGCATGGAAAAACTGTACCATTAACCAATAAGGAATATTCTATGCTTGAGCTTCTATGTATGCATGGGCCAGGAGCAATAGTTTCGAAAGAAAAGTTTATTAGTCATCTATATTCTAATAATGAGCCTTCTGAACCAAAGATCATAGATGTATTTGCATGTAAGCTTCGAAATAAATTGGCTTCTTATAACAAAGATGGTGTTAGTTACATAGAGACTATATGGGGTAGAGGTTACACTCTAAATGAAAATTTCTTCCCTGTTAAGAGTGATAAGAAAGAAGTAACAAAAGGCAATTCAGAAGATAAAGGTAAATCTTCAGAAGATTTTGTAACTTCAAATGACAAGATAGAAAGCTAAGATAATAGAAATTTCTTACAATATTTTTCTATTTTGGGTTTTTTATGAGAAAATTTTTTGAGAATTTTTTTGTATGGCTGAGCATAATAGTCTTTGTTGCTTTTATTTATGATCAACTTTCTTCTGATGGGTCATTAGGTAAAGTAGAAAAGCTTGCTTTCTCTCAGTTTTTGGATAAATTAGATTCTGGTCATGTTACCAGCGTTACTATAAGGGCTGGACAGCTTTACGTAATAGAAGGTCAATTTAGAGACGGGACCCTCTTTAGAACTCAAACTGTCATATACAACGGATTAATAGAGAAATTAGAAAAAAATGGCGTTGTATTTGAATTTATAACCGGAGAAACTGTTATGGGTTTCTTGTTTAGTATGGTTATTTCTTGGTTGCCAATGCTTATCATAATTGGTGTTTGGCTATTCTTCATGAAGCAAATGAATAGCAGTGGTAATAAAGCTATGTCATTTACCAATTCCAAGGCCAAAATGGTGGATGGTAAAAAAAGAAGAGTTCTCTTTAAAGATGTTGCAGGAATAGAAGAAGCAAAAGAAGAATTATCAGAAATCGTCGATTTCCTTAAAGATCCTATGAAATTTAGAAAATTAGGAGGGAAAATACCAAAAGGTTGTTTGCTTATAGGTCCACCTGGGACAGGAAAAACTCTTTTAGCCAAAGCTGTGGCTGGCGAAGCATCTGTTCCATATTTATTAACGGCAGGATCTGAGTTTGTCGAGATGTTTGTTGGTGTGGGTGCAAGCAGAATAAGACAGACATTTAATATGGCAAAGAAAAATGCTCCGTGTGTTATTTTTATTGATGAGATAGATGCGGTAGGACGTCATCGTGGCGCAGGTATAGGCGGCGGAAATGATGAAAGAGAGCAAACTCTTAATCAGTTGTTAGTAGAGATGGATGGTTTTGAATCTAACGAGGGAATTATAATTCTTGCAGCTACCAATAGACCAGATGTTTTAGATCACGCGTTATTACGACCAGGAAGATTTGACAGGCAGGTAGATATATCTTTGCCTGATATACAAGGAAGAGAGAAAATACTTAACGTTCATTTAAAGAAGATTTTGTCAGCTCCAGATGTTGATAGTAGCATCGTGGCTAGGGGTACACCTGGTTTTTCTGGAGCAGATTTAGCTAATTTAGTTAATGAATCTGCTTTAATTGCAGCACGCAGAGACAAAAGATTTGTCACAATGGAAGACTTTGAATATGCAAGAGATAAAGTAATGATGGGTCTTGAAAGAAGATCTTTAATTATGAAAGAAGAAGAGAAAAAATTAACAGCATATCATGAAGCAGGTCATGCGCTTGTATCAATACAAAACAAAGCTTCCGACCCTATTCATAAAGCAACTATTATCCCAAGAGGAAGGGCTTTAGGTTTGGTTATGCGTTTACCAGAGACAGATAGAGTTTCTATAACGAAGGAAAAAATGATAGCTGATATAGAAGTTGCTCTTGGTGGTAGAATCTCAGAAGAGATAGTATTTGGTGAGAACAAAATAACTAGTGGAGCATCATCAGATATCCAGCAGTTGACAAAAATAGCAAGAGCTATGGTCATGGATTATGGTATGAGTGATAAGGTTGGCTTACAACACTATTCTAGCCGAGAAAATGAAAATAAATTGATCTCTTTAGAGAAGATGAATTTAATAGATAGTGAGATTGAAATCATTATATCTGATGCTAGAGATAGGGTAAGGAAAATATTAGAAAGCAATAGAAAAGAGTTGGATAAACTAGCTAATGCTCTATTAAAATATGAGACTTTAACGGGAGATCAAATACAGGATGTTTTAGCTGGGAAGGAAATTAAAATCTCTAATGACGAAAATAAAGAAAAGGTTGTGAAGAAGTCGTCCTTTTTAGATGAAAATGACCTAGAGTATAAATCGGATAGTAAAAAAGCAGATACAGATACAGGAGAAAAGGAGGAAAAAGGAGATGATGTTGAAAAATCTGTGACTAAAAAACGCAAAACAGTCAGGAAAAAAAAGAAAGATGAATAGCTTTTTTTATTTATTCCTCTTTTTTGTTTTTTTGTAATATTATTTTTTTCTTTATGAGTTGTTTTGATTTTTTGCTCTCTGGTCAAGATTCAGATAAGGTTGTGCTGTATTTCAATGCTAGAGTTGTGGACCCTTATTCTAAGTCTGATTTCTTTGGATATGTGCTCACAAGGGGTGGTTTGATAGAAAAAATAGGTGTTGATTATAAAGGCATAAAATATGATGAATCTGTAGATTGTCAAACAAAATTGTTGATTCCTGGTGTTATAGATATACACGTTCATTTAAGAGAGCCTGGTCAAGAGAAAAAAGAGACAATAGAAACTGGTACAAAATCCGCAGCGGCTGGAGGAGTGACAACAGTTGTTTGTCAACCAAATACAGAACCTAAAATATCTAATTTAGAGGTAGTAGAGTGTATTCAGAAAATTGCAAAGGAAAGGGCATATGTCAATGTTCTTATGTACGCTACTATTACCAAGGATGGGAATTTAGTTAACGATATACTAGAATTATATAAATCTGGAGTAGTTGGTTTTACCGATGATGGTTTGCCTGTTATGAATTCCTTGGCAATGCGTGATGCATTCGTTTTAGCTTCAGAGCTTAATGTGCCAATAGCACAACATGCAGAAGATTTATACCTTTCTAACGATGGGTGTATAAATGAAGGTGATGTATCCAAAAAATTAAATGTTAAAGGTATTCCAGAGGAATCAGAATCTGCTATGGTGGCAAGAGACTTGGTTCTAATGGCTAATACAAAGGCTAAATATCATGTTTTACATGTTTCTTCGAAGCAAACGGTTGATTTAGTACGTAAAGCAAAAAATATTGGCAGAAACGTTACCTGTGAAGTTACACCACACCATTTTACATTAAACGATAGCGCTATATTAGATTTTAAATCGCTGGCTAAAATAAACCCTCCTTTGAGAGATGAATATTCTAGGCTGTCTTTAGTAGATGGGCTAAAAGATGGAACAATAGATGTTATCGCTTCTGATCATGCCCCTCATGAAGATGAAACAAAGAATAAATCAATAGAGGAATCCCCTTTTGGAATGATTGGCTTGGAAACAATATTACCACTTTCTTTGGAATTGTATCACAACGGAACTATGGATTTATATTCTGTTTTAGCTAAACTTACTTGTAATCCTGCTGATGTAATCAACATTAAATCTGGAAGGATAGAAAAAGGTTTCTCAGCGGATCTAGTTATATTAGATCTTGATAAAGAATACGAAATTGATGTACAGAAATTCTCTAGTAAATCAAAGAATTCACCTTTTAATGGTAGAAAGGTAAGGGGGAAAGTCATTAGAACGGTTGTTAAGGGCAAGACAGTTTATAAAGAAGTATAAAGCTTTACTCCACGGATTCTGTACCTTTTCGTGCTAATTCATCTGCTAAGTTATTTCCTTCATCTGTTCCGTGACCTTTTATCCATATCCAATCTATATCTAATGTACTAATTGATGAATCAAGTTGTTGCCACAAATCCTGATTCTTTACAGGTTTCTTATTATATGTTTTCCAATTATTTTTTTTCCAATTTTGTATCCATAAAGTTATTCCTTGTTGAACGTATTTACTATCTGTATAAATAGCTATTTTTTTTATCTTTTTATCTTTTATTTTTTTTATGGACATCAATACAGCGGTGATTTCCATTCTATTGTTGGTAGTTGTTTTTTCTCCACCAAAAAAACATTCTCTTTCTTTTGTTCTTGTGTTTTCCAGAACACAACCCCAGCCACCTTTTCCAGGATTACCAGAACAAGAGCCATCCGTGTATATTAATAGATCATACTTCATTATCGATTTTTTTATCCAGCGTTACTAAGATATCATTTTAGTTCAATATAGTATTTTCTCCAAATATAAACCATGGGCAGGTGCTATTCCGTTATATAAGCTTCTATCCTTTGCTTTAAATATTTTATCGATATCCACTTCTCTACCAATGGCTCTATCAACTAAAACAGCAACAATAATTCTTATTTGATGTTGCAGAAAAGATTTTGCTTTAAATCTTATTTCTATAAAATCTCCATTTCTTTCACATTTTATGGAGTTTATAGCTCTTAAAGTTCTATTGGATTGGCAACTTCTTCCTCTAAAAGAGGTAAAATCATGATACCCAATGAATTTTTTTATACTGTTCTCGATTTTATTTATATCTATTGATTTTTTTATGTGCCATGCTTTGTTTTTAAATAAAACAGGCTTGGCTATTCTATTTAATATTTTATACAAGTATGTTTTCTCTTTTGCATCTTTTCTGGCATTAAAGTCAGAAGAAACAATATCTGCTTTTTTTATACATATCATTTCATCAGACAGATGAAAATTAATCCCATTAGCGACAGAATCAATGCTACGTTCTAAATCACAGACAAAACATGCTACTTGTTCTATAGCATGAACTCCAGCATCTGTTCTGCTGCACGATAAAACCTCTACCTTTTTTTGAGAATATTTAAATATTGCGCGTTCTATAGAACCTTGGATATTTCTTTCTTTCGGCTGTTTTTGCCAGCCACGATAATAAGAACCATCATATTCTATAAATAAGCGATATTTTGTCACAAAAAAAGAAAACTCAGAAGAAAGTACAATTATTACAATACTTCTTCTGAGGTACAACTCCTTATAGAATTAAGATAAGGAGTTTAATAAATAAAATAGACAGACTAGCTTTGTTTTAACGGTAATTTCTTATGCAAGTCTTTTTTAGCGTCAGTTGCTGCATTATTTACTGCGTCTTCAGAATCAGAAATAGAGTCATCGTTTTGATCATCTGTCAATAAAGTGTCTTGATAACTTTCTTCTTTAGCAGTAGCAACTGATGCTTGACCATTTGTTATATCAGTAGATTCAACGACATTCTCAGTTATTGTTTCTAAAGTTATGTTTTCTAACATTTTCTTCCCTCGTTTTGAAAAATAAAAAAAAGCACACCTTATTTTGCAGAGATATTACCGTCTTTTGGCCGGTAAAAAACAAAGTGAGCAACTGATCATTGTATCTTCTTCTTCTGTTTTTTGCAATTTTTGTTCACATACTATGAGTAATATTTTACAATTAAAAATCTATATTTATTGGAAATCTATCTCTTCTGTGTATAAAAAGATATCTCTTGGTAGTAATTTATTAATACCCAATGTTGTATTAGCGCCTATGTCTGGTGTTACTGATAAACCATTTAGAAAAATGGTTAGTAAAATAGGATCGGGTCTTGTTGTTTCTGAGATGATAGCAAGCAGAGCTGTTTTGCTAAAATTAAAAGAAACTTTAAAAAAATCAGAGAACAGTGAAGGCGAATTAACTTCTGTTCAAATTGCTGGCTTTGAAAGTGATGTTATGGCAGAGGCAGCAAAGATTCATGTTGATCACGGTGCAAAAATAATTGATTTAAATTTTGGATGTCCTGTTAAAAAAGTTGTGAATGGTTATGCGGGATCTCATTTGATGCGCGATGAAAAAAGAGCTTTTGAAATAATTGAGAGCGTTGTAAAGGCTGTTGATGTGCCTGTGACTCTAAAAATGAGAATGGGTTGGGATAATAGCAATCTTAATGCTCCTAAAATAGCAAAATTTGCTAGCGAAGTCGGTATAAAAATGATAACAATTCATGGCCGAACAAGATGTCAAATGTATAAAGGTAAGGCAGATTGGTCCTTTGTAAAGAAAGTAAAAGAGGCAAGCAAAGTGCCTGTGATAGTCAATGGCGATATTAAAACTTTTGAATGTGTGAAAGAAGCAATGGAGCTTTCAAGCGCTGATGGAGTTATGATCGGGAGAGGAGTATACGGGAAGCCTTGGTTTATAAAGCAAGTCATGAGCTATATGCAGGGTGGTTCAGGAGATTATTCTGTGAGTAGAAAAGAGAAGTTTGATTTAATCAGAGAGCATTATACAGAGATGTTATCTTTTTATGGTTCTGTGGTGGGTGTGCGTATGGCAAGAAAACATCTTGGATGGTACAGTCGTTTTATGTACGATGCTACGTCTTTTCGCCAAAAAGTCTTAAGTGAATCTGATCCAAAAATAATTTTACAAGAAATTGAAAGATTCTTTGTTTTTGAGTAAATTATAACAGATTTGATGTATTAAGAAGCTATTTCTAGTATTCTTACTATATCATTTCTTCCAGAAAATAATGCTAATTCTAAGGGATCTTCTCCAAAGCCGTTTTTCATTTTTATATTTGCTCCCTTTGTTATCAAATAGCGCACTGATCGCTTCTTTTGCGATTTAATTGCAAAAGTTAAGGGTGTTTCATTACTATCAATTTCTATAAAATTTACATGCTTTATTATTTTTAAAAGACCGCTCAACCTTCCTATATTTTGTGCTTTAACATTAACTAAGAACATTTTTTTCATATCATCTATATACATCGCTGGAGGTAGATAATCATTGTCAGGGTTCTTATATTCCTTTTTGCTTATAGAAGAAGGTAATATAATCTTAGGGACAGTTTCAAATTTATCTGGTTTTTTTGGCTCTAATAACCACTCTTCGACCGAAAAATCAATATTTTCATCTTTTGTGTTGATAGCCTCTCGCTTTTTTTGTTTTCTTTGATTTTGTTGTATTTTATCAGGTTCAGGAAAAGATTTTTGAGTTGGTTCTAGAGATTTCACATTAGCTATTGAAGAGCTAGTGTCATATTGTTTTGTATCAACAGATGCAAATATTTTATCAAAATCTTCATTTTCTTCGTGTTCTTCTGGTATTTCTGGAACAACAGGTATGCCATCAGACGACAGCTTAATATCTTCATAAACATTATTATCGCTGTTGCCTTTAGGAATTTCTTCTGCGTAAACCTCAGTGTTATTTTCTCCTGCTACGGTTTTTTTTTCTGGGAATTATTAGGTGGTACTTTAGCAGGTAATGGAGTAGGCTGAACCTGTGGCTTAGTCATATCTGGTGTATTTGATCCAGGAGAAGCAGCAGGATTACTTGTTGCCGGATTATTTGTAGCAGCAGGATTACTCGTTGCCGGATTATTTGTAGCAGCAGTAGTATTTCTAGGATCTATAGGATCATTTATCATTTCGTAATCTTGTTTTTGTATACCTGTATTATCTTGAGGTGCGCTTGGCATGTTACTTTGAGTAGGGTTGTTTTGTTCAGGAGGCATAGGATCCAAACCAGGTTGCTGATTTGCCGGTACAGCAGGGTTATTATTAGCAGGTACATTTTGAGGAAGAGTAGTATTTGTAGTAGATTGATCTGTACTTCCCTGACCCATTGTTTGATTAGACGTATCTCTCATCATTTGTTCTTCTTGTGGAGCGGCAGGATTTTTGTTGTTTTCGCTAGGCATTTTATTTGCATTCACATTTTCATTTCCTTCCGCTTTCTTTGAAACAGATGGAGTGGAGAATTTTAGAGATATAGCATTTATATCACTGAGATTAAAAATCAAATATGCAGATCCTAAAGCAATACAACTATATAGGAACTTCCTAGATTTCTTTTTCTCATCTATGCTTCTTGTTCCTTTTATAAAATTTTTCATACTAAAATCACGAATAAAAATAACAGCCTAATAAAGCCATAAATCAAGATAATTATTCTGCGCCAACAGAATAAACAGCTTTCAGAATAATTATGAGACGATTTTATTAACATATTATTAATTTAACACAACTATTTTCTTATTATGATACAGAAAGTATGTTTTAAATTTTGCTCATAAAAAAATTCGTGTGCTATTTTAACACGTAATTATTATTATTGAACATTATTTTTGCTCTATTTGTTAGTATATGATACACTCTCGTGAGGTTGCTGTTTTTTTCTATAATAATGTCTGATAAAGATTTAAAAAGTTTAAAAAGTAGATTAGATAGCGTTCATTCTACTAGAAAAATGACAAATGTCATGAAGATGATAGCGGCTTCTAAACTAAAAGTTGCAAAAAATAAACTATTGTGTGCGAGTGCTTTTTTATCGAACTTAGGGGATATAACTTCTGCTCTTGATCTTACTGAACATTTACCTAATTATATAGACAATAAATCTAGTGAAGTTTTATACATCGTTATATCTTCTAGTAGAGGTTTATGCGGAAACTACAATAGTTCTGTTTATCGTAATTTTATATCTGAATTGAAAAAAGAAGATGTAAAAAATAATGTCAGAATCATTTTTGTTGGAAAAAAAGCCCACGATTCTTTTTTGCGATCTGAATTTGCTAATAAGGCTGAAATTTTAGATGTCTTTGATGGCGAAATACCAAGTTATTATTTTTCTTCTAGAATTTTAGATACATCTCTAAAATATGGAAAACCCAGTTGTATAAAAGTAGTCTTTAGTAAATTTTTGTCTGGCACTTCTTTCGAATCTTCTGTAGATCTTTTATTCTCTTTACCATGTTCCACCGAAGATTGTAATTATCATTATGATAAGATAAATTTCCTCCCTAGTAGGGGGCATATTTCAGAGGTAATGTTCTTAGAGTTCATTAGGGCAAAATTATATTTTGATTTATCTTCTGGTTATGCTGTGGAAACAATAAGTCGTATGATTTCCATGGAAAATGCTACTAATAATGCCGATGAAGTATCTAAAGATCTGCAGATTAGATGTAATAAATTACGGCAAGAGAAAATAACTGGTGAAATTCTGGAGATAGTTGGCGGTGTTGGATAAAAAATCTTATTTTAGAAATAGCCTCATAAACAGTATAAGAAATTTTCTTTTTGAAATAAGTGGACAAGATGATTGTCTTTCACAAGATGTAGGAGTTTGTTTTTATAAAGTGCTGGAGCATTTTGTCAGTGGATATAATTACGATGTCTCTAAAATTTTTAATATGTATGAACGACCTGCAAATCTGAATGTATGGGAAATAGTGGATTTTGAAGAAATGCATTTTTTAAGCATCTGTGCACATCACTTAACGCCTATGTCTGGAATTTTAAGATTTAGCTATGTTCCGGATAAAAATATTGTAAGCATGGGAAGCATGAGAAGGCTGATAGAGTGCTATTCAAAGCGTTTGCAAAGTTGTGAGCAGTTATGCTTAGATATTTTTGAAAATTTTGATAATATGGTTAACCCAAGGGCTCTTTCTGTTAGTATCGATTGCTTACATTTTTGTACTTTATGCGATAG
Source organism: Anaplasmataceae bacterium AB001_6 (assembly GCA_020002265.1). Classification (NCBI taxonomy): domain Bacteria; kingdom Pseudomonadati; phylum Pseudomonadota; class Alphaproteobacteria; order Rickettsiales; family Anaplasmataceae; genus Candidatus Mellornella; species Candidatus Mellornella promiscua. Next base: position 47,626 of record CP048228.1, on the reverse strand, counting down.
AGGCACAAAAACAAGTAGTAGCATCTCAAAAGGTTTCAATGAAAATACAAAGAATTGATTGGGGATATGTGTAAATAACTGTAAGAATTGTTTTTTTACGTGCTGTTTTTTGTTATAAATTAATTTAGTTTTAAGGTTTGTTTTGTCAACATGATTAATGGATTTGATTACATAAAGGATTTGATTTTAAAGAAAAAAAAATCAGACGTTTTTATAGAAGCTAGGGTAGCAGAATCTTCATCTATTGCGGTTGGGGTGCGTGACCAAGTAGCAGAAGAAATTGATAAATCCGTTGAGCATTTAATACAATTTAGAGTATTTGGCAAAAATAAGACATTTACATCTACTTGTTCAGAAATTTCTAATGCAGAAAGTGTTTTGGATAAAACAATAGGCACATTAGATCTTTTACCAGAGGATCCTTTAATTCAGATACCTGAGAAATCAAGTGATTTTTCTAGTGTTGATATATCTTCTTTAAAGACACAAGATGACTTCATACCTGATAGTGTTTGGTTGATGGATAAAGTAATGGAGGCTGAAAAGGAAGCTCTAAATTACCCAGGAGTTTTTAGTACTTCCGATTTTAATTTCAGCCATTCAAAAATTAAAACATTGCATTTTGATTCAAACGGTGTTGATTTCTCCATGAAGCGTACATTGTTTAATTTTTCTGCTGCTGTAAAAGCGGGGACAGAAGATAGTGCTCAAGAAGATTATGATTATTTCAGTGCAGTTAACCATTCTCAGCTTCCAGATTTAAAAAATTTTTCAAAAGATTTAGCAGCTAGAGCTGTTGATAGTTTGAATCCAAAAACAATGAGTTCTGAAAGTTGTACAGCAATTTTTTCGCATAGAATTGCAAAGAGTTTTTTATCTAAGATTATAGGCATTATATCAAGTGATGCTGTAGTTGAAAATAAAAGCTTTATAAATCAAGGAGATATTGGAAAGAAAATATTCAGCGATAAAATTACTTTGCTGGATAGACCTTCTAAAATAGGAGGCTTAGGGTCTAGTTTTTTTGATGTGGAGATGAATCGTACCTCAGATAAAGAGATTATTAATAGAGGTGTGCTTAATATACTACCGTCTGATAATTACTTTGGTAGAAAAACTAACAGCAAAAGTACTGGTAATGCCAGATATATGGCTGCTAATGGTGCCGTCAATATAGGATTGTTTAACCCTGAGCTATTGGCAGGAGAGATGACTTTTGATCAGATGGTTTCTTCTGTTGATAGAGGAGTATATATAACTCAGTTGTTGGGTTTTGGTTTTAATCCTGTCACCGGAGACTTAAGTCAGGGTGCAAGAGGCTTTATGATAGAAAATGGTAATATCACTCATCCTGTTAGCGGTTTTACCATTGCAGGTAATTTTAAAACTATGTTCAATAATGTCGAATTATCAGATTATAAAAGCCAAGGCTCTGAGGCTAGTGCGCCGCATTTGATGTTTGATTCTATGGTTGTTGGTGGCTTGTAATTTATCAAGAGAGAAGTTTTTAAATGGGTTTATTTTTTTATCTTTTTAGTTTTTTTGTAATCTTGAGTGCTGTAGGGGTTGTCTTTCTGAAGAATTCTGTGCATTCTGTGATGTGTTTGATTTTGTCATTTATAAATACTGCAGGCCTTTTTATCTTGATGGGAGCAGACTTTCTTGCATTTCTTTTGATAATAGTATACGTTGGCGCTGTCATAGTTATGTTTCTGTTTGTTGTTATGATGGCCGATTTTAAAGTATCCAGTGCACTTAGTGGTATTGGTTTTTTTGAAGGAGGTTTGATATTTGCGATAATAACAGCTTTCACTTTATGTGTCCTTTTTGCATTTAATATTTATAGCCTTAGTGATCAGGTTATCTATACTTCTGTATCTGTGAGAGACTTGGCAGCTGTTTTATATACAGAACATTATCTCGTGTTAGAGATTGCTGGTTTTATACTACTGATAGCTATGGTTGGTGCTATAGCCCTTGTTCTAGAAAAGACAGATAATGTAAAAAGACAAAAATTATTCAATCAGTTAAAAAAACCTAATAGAGCTAAAATGGTTAGTGTTAAGTCAAAAAAGGGAGTTAGCATATGATAGCTTATGATTTTTTTGTAATTTCTATAATTTTGTTTGCTATTGGCTTGTTTGGTCTGCTGCTGAATAGAAAAAATGTCATCAGAGTTCTTTTGGCAATAGAGCTTATATTGCTTTCTATCAATATCAATTTTGTTACTGCTTCATCCATGAACAACGATGTTATGGGCTGGGTTTTTTCAGTTGTTGTATTAACCTTAGGAGCAGCAGAATTAGCTATAGGTTTGGCGATATTAATAGTTTATTTCCGTACTTTTGGAAATATTGATGGGGTTAATATGAATAAGTTAAAAGGTTGATCTATGTTGGAAAAGGCAATTTTTTTTGCACCCTTATTGAGTTGCTTTTGGATGTATCTTTCGAGAGTTTTATCTCGTGATGAATCTGAAAATAAGCTCTTTATTAATGAATATTGTTGTTCTGCTATAATTGCATTTTCTGCCCTTGCATCTTGTTATTTACTTTTCCATCATACAGAACCCTATGTTATTATTCTTGCAAAGTGGTTCTCGGTTGGTCTTTTGGATGTTAACTGGTCTATTTACATTGATAATGTAACTCTTTTAATGTTTGTAGTTATTAATTCTGTTGCTGCTTTCATTCATTTTTATTCTGTTGGGTACATGGCAAAAGATGAAGGGATAAAAATCTTCTTTATTTATCTTAGTTTATTTGTATTTTTTATGCTTGTACTTGTCAGTGCAGGTGATTTATTACAACTTTTTTGTGGTTGGGAAGGCGTTGGTTTTGCTTCCTATTTGTTAATCGGTTTTTGGTATAAAAAAGAATCCGCATGCAGAGCATCTGTTAAAGCATTTATAGTCAACAGGGTAGGTGATCTATTCTTATTGATCGGAATAATAATAGTTTTTGCTGTTTTCCGTAGTGTGGATTTTGTTGATATATTTGGCAATATTAAAGCTGTTGATAATGTTTTTCAGTATCACTATGGAATATTAGAGATAGCAGGATTCTTTTTATTTATTGGCTGTATGGGGAAATCCGCACAAATTGGACTACATGTATGGTTACCAGATGCAATGGAAGGTCCAACACCAGTTTCTGGATTGATACACTCAGCCACGATGGTGACAGCGGGAGTATTTCTTGTGATAAGAATGTCTCCTTTCTTTGATCTTTTGCCAAATGTGAAGATGTTTATTCTTTTTGTTGGCTCTATTACCGCTTTGTTTGCTAGTACTATAGCTATAGCTCAAGATGATATAAAAAGAGTTATAGCCTATTCTACTTGCAGCCAACTTGGATATATGTTTGTAGCTTTAGGTTTATCTGCATATAATGCTGCTTTATTTCACCTTTTCACTCATGCATTCTTTAAATCATTGCTGTTCATGTGCGCGGGGAATGTGATTACATCACTTCACCATGAACAAGATATGAGAAAAATGGGTAATGTAGGAAAAGTTATGAAACTTACTTATGCTGTACAAATAGTTGGATCGCTTTCTTTAGCTGGGATCTTTCCCTTTTCGGGATTCTTCTCAAAGGATCTAATTATCGAATATTCTTTCTTATATCCTGTTGTTTTCTTTGTTGTTTTATTTGCAGCATTTTTAACAGCATTGTACTCTTGGCGTTTGATACTTATGATTTTCACTCAAAACCCTGTGAGTGATGCAAGTAAAAATGTTACTGTGATTCCAAAAGTGATGAATATTGTAATATTTCTTCTTTCTTTTCTCGCTATAGCAGCGGGATTCATAGGAAAGTATTGGATTGGTATAACAGAACAGGAGTTTTGGATTAATTTGGTAGGAATAAAAGAAGCTCCTCACTTACATGCTTGGATGGTACTACCTCTTTTAGTTTCGTTGTTAGGTATTTCTGTTGCATATTTGTTCCGTAATATGTTCTTAAGACAAGATAATATAGTAAGTGTGATTTTAAAGAATAAATATTATTTTGATGAAGTATACAACTTTATATTTGTTTGTGGTTATGAACTATTATCTTTGCTTAGTCGTTATTTTGATGTAAAAGTGATCGATGATGCAGTAAATAGTGTGGGATGTATTGTCAATAAGGTTTCTTCGACAGTTTCTGTTCATGTAAACAGAGGTTCCTTGCATAGATATATTATTTATATGATATTAGGAGCTATTATCAGCATAGTTGGTATCTTCTATTTCTTATCTTTTGCTTAAAGTGTGTTAGTGATATCTTGTATATTTGCATTTTGTTGCTGCATTTTTCTTCTATTTGATTGTTATAATTTTTATAGCTGGTAAAATTATATTTACATTGGAATGAGCATTGTTGTTTATGTTTTTGCCTTTTTTTAAAAACCTCCTTTCTGGGACAAATGATAAAAAAATTCTTAAGAGATTCTCTGGGATATTGAGTAAAGTCAACGAGTTGGAAGCTACTTTGTTGGATAAAGATATCGAAGAATTTGCTAAAAATACAGATAAATTAAAAGATCAGTTAGCTAATGGTGAGAATCTTGATGGTTTATTACCAGAAGCTTTTGCCGCTGTCAGGGAAGTATCAAAACGTTTGTTGAATATGAGACATTATGATTGTCAAATACTTGGTGGTATTGCATTACATAAAGGTTTTATATCAGAGATGAAAACCGGTGAAGGAAAGACACTAGTTGCTGTATTGGCTGCTTATCTCAACGCATTAACTGGCAAGGGTGTTCACATAGTTACTGTTAACGATTATCTGGCTAAACGAGATGCAGAGTGGATGGGGCAAATCTTTAGTGCTTTGGGTTTAACAGTTGGATGTATTACGAACGATATCAAACCTGAAGAAAGAAAAAAGAACTATGCTTGCGATATAGTTTACGCTACTAACAATGAATTGGGCTTTGACTATTTAAAAGATAATATGGTCAATTCTAATAAGGGAAGAGTACAACGTGGTCATTTTTATGCGATCATTGATGAAGTTGATTCTATTTTAATAGATGAGGCTCGAACTCCTTTGATAATTTCCGGACCATCTGAGAAAAATGTTACAGTCTACAATAGAGTAGATAAAATAGTGAAATATATATCGAAAGATAATTTTATATTAAATGAGAAAAATCGCACTGTTAGCCTTACAGAAGAAGGAATGGATGTGGTAGAAGATGTTTTGAGAAGTCATGGGTTGCTGAAAAAAGAAGATTCTCTATATGATTTTGATAATCTTGGATTAATACATCATGTCGATCAAGCTCTTAAGGCACATCATTTATTTGCTAGAAATAAAGATTATATAATTGCAGATGATCAAGTTGTCATTATTGATGAATTCACTGGTCGTATGATGAAAGGAAGGAGGTTTGCAGAAGGTTTGCATCAAGCACTTGAGGCAAAAGAAGGAGTCACAGTACAAAGGGAAAATCAAACATTGGCGTCCATTACTTTCCAGAATTACTTCAGAATGTATGGAAAATTAGCAGGAATGACAGGAACTGCTAAAACTGAAGAAAAAGAGTTCAATAATATATACGGCTTGAGAGTTTTATTGATTCCGACAAATTTACCCATACAAAGAACCGATATGGATGATGAAATATATTGCACTTCCGAAGAAAAATTTGATGCAGTTATTAACCTGGTTGAAGAATGTCACAATAATAGAAAGCAACCTGTTCTAGTGGGAGTTACTAGTATTAAGCAATCTGAGAGATTATCTAAAATGATGAAGAAGCATCATCTTCCTCACAATGTATTAAATGCAAAAAATCACGCACAGGAAGCGGCTATTATTGCAAAAGCAGGAGAGCTTGGTTCTATAACTATAGCTACCAATATGGCTGGAAGAGGTACGGATATTAAGCTGGGTGGTGTGATGAAGGAGATTTCTGAAAAGGATTATTTGAAGAAAAAGAATGCGGTTATTAAATCGGGGGGTCTTTATATCATTGGAACAGAGCGCCATGAAAGCCGTAGAATTGATAATCAGTTACGTGGGAGATCAGGAAGACAGGGAGATCCCGGTAAATCAAAATTCTTTTTATCCTTGGAAGATGATTTGTTAAGGATATTTGGTTCTGAAAAGATTAAATTTATGCTTTCCAAATTGGGTTTAAATAAAGGCGATGTAATAATGCATCCAATGATTACTAAATCTATTGAAAGAGCTCAGAAGAAAGTTGAAGGACATAATTATGATATCCGGAAGAATTTATTGAATTATGATGACGTAATTAATAGTCAGCGACAAGTTATATTTAGTCAGCGTAATAAAATACTAGATATGACTGAGTATGATCTTTCGCCTATGGTACAAGAGATAAATCAGAGCTTAATAAATAGGGCTTTTAATAATGAAAACATAGAGTATGATGATAATGTTGCAGCTACTGGTACACAAAGATTAGTTGTTAAGTCTTTAATTAGAGCTATTCATGCTGTTTATTCGAATAATCTGGATATGGAAGATGAGAAGAATCTAATTCCAGAACGAACATTAGGTATCCTAAATGATAAATCTCAAAAGTTTGTCTATGAAAAAATTGAGACCATTGCACCTGAGGATAGGCTTGGTGTAATAAGGCAGATATTTTTACTATCGCTTGATGAACTATGGCGTAATCATATAAGCTATACCGACAACGTTAGGATGGGAATTGGTATGCGTTCTGTGGGGCAGCAAAACCCTTTGGTGGAGTTTAAAAAAGAAACTTTTATTGCTTTGGAGAAACTGTTTTTTGATTGGAAAGAGATGGTTATTATGAGAGTTGTGCGTGTACAAAATATCTTGGATAGTGCTGAAAAATTTAAAATGAGCTTCCAAATTAAGCATAAGTCAAAAACAGAGGAAGTAGCTAATTCTGGTGTTAAGATGTTAGATAAAAAGAAAGGGAAAGTTTGACAATCTTTTTTGTGTATTATTCTTGGTTCTGGGCGTTTAGTACGTACCTTGCAATTATATCAACTTCTACATTCATTGTATTACCTAATTTTTTGTATTGAAAAGTCGTGTTATGCCATGTATGGCTTATTATATTAACAGAGAACAAACCGTCCTCTGTGATATCATTGATGGTTAGGGAAATCCCATCCAGAGCAATGGATCCTTTAGGAGCTATAAATTTTCTTAGATTTTTATCTATGCTACAATCCACTTTATGTGATTGTTTAATTCTTTCTATACTTTCTATTTTGGCCAAGCCATCTACGTGACCTGTTACAATGTGACCATCCAAGGGGTCGCCTATTCTTACAGAGCTTTCTAAGTTTACAAAATTTCCCTTTTGTATGTTTTGAAAACTTGTTCTATTCATAGTTTCTTTGGAAAGTTCAAAATATAAACAACTATCTTTAATTTGTGTCACTGTTAAGCATATTCCGTTCACAGCAATTGAAGCGCCAATTTTTGTTTTTTTTGCTAGATTATTATTTTTTATTGCTAATAGTACATCTTCATTTTCTTTTTGACGCACAAAATCTATGGTGCTTATATTATTTATTATGCCTGTAAACACTATTTTTAAAAAAATGTATAGTACCAGATGCTAACATGATTGAGTATCACATGTCTATTGATAGGGTAAGAAGAATCTTGAATTAACAAACAGGACATTTTTTATCTGGAAATACAGAGCATATATTATCTTCTAAGGAGCGTATAGGTTTAAATAATGTAATGGATGATTCTTTAGATAAACCTCCATCATTCCTCTTATCAGATGAGGTGGAGATCAAAACGTAGTATTTTGTTTTACCATCTATAATTTCTTTAGCGCAGGCTCTTCTGTTTGTATCTGATAGATTTTTTTGTGTCGTTATACCCAATTCTAGCATTCTTTTGGCAGACATATTAATAATCAAACTCTTATTACATACTGTGAATACTTTTCCCTGATTTATCGCTGGAAGAGTATAATCAATTGGTGTTTTATATACTGGGCTAAATAATCTTTCTTTGTTTTCACATAAGTTGCTAGACCATAATTGTCCTCTCTCATTGAGCTGTACATATCTACCAACATAATACATCCCCACTAGAGTAGGCTTATTATTTTTTCTAGGTGAAATTGAACCACAGAACGTTTGCTTAAACATCTGATTTTTGTTCCATACTCTAGCTAATTTGTTGATACATCTTTCTTTGCTTTGACAATCAAATTCATTATCTTGCATGACTTTAAAGAGATATTCTCCAACGTTTTCTTTATATTTATCGCTTAGTATTAGCTCGGAAATTTCACTAGCTTTCACTTTATATTTTATGTTATCCAGCGGTTGACACAAATCCAAAATATCACGGTTAAAATCTGCTATTTTGACTTTAGCGATGATTTTATCTTGTGGCTTAGCTGCAACGAATTCTGCAGGATATATAAACAAAAACAAAAAACACAAGAATAAATGCTGCGACCTAACTCGATTCTGATATATTTTCACCATCTTTAACGTAATAAGCCCCTGAAACAATGAGATCTAGCGCCTTTGGTAGATTATCACTCCCCTCACGTAGTATATCATCTTCAGTGTACTTAATCCAGTAACCTGCGCCTTCCTGTGATATTAATTCTATTTTTCTGAACTTTACTTTTTCTGCCTCTACGTCTATGTATTTCATACCTATTACGCCTTTTGTATCCAGAATTAATGCACTTGCTGGAAGATAAAATGCCAAGTCTCTATCATAGATTATAGAAGCTGTTGCGCTCATTCCAGTGGGGATAATATCTCCTCTATTATCTATTTGTATTTCTACTAGATAGCATCTAGTATCATCAGTAGATTTCTTGCTTATAAAATCTACAACACCATCATATTTATCAAATCTTGTTACGACTACTTCTGCTTTCTGTCCTTTTTTTATTTTGAAGATATGCCTTTCTGGTACGTAGACATTCAATATGTAGGAATCGGTATCTATTATAGTGGTTATCTCGTCTCCTATATTAACATAGTCTCCTTTATAAAAATTGAGCTTTTCCAAGAACCCTGTAATAGGGGATCTTATTTTGATATCTTCGTATTCTATTGAGGCAAATTTAAATTGTTGTTCGGCGATTCTTAATTCACTTTCGCTTTTATACACATCCATTGTAGATGAAAATTTTTCCTTACGGAGGTTAGATTCAATATCTTTTGATTTCAATTTCTCTTTTAAGCTGCTTTTTGCACTGTTTAATTTTTCTTCTTTATCTAGCGATTCTATTAGCATTATCGTATCGCCTTCTTCAACTATTTCTCCCTCTTGGGATGTGATTTCTTCAATCAGGCCATTTACCTTAGATTTTATTATGATTTTATTTTTTACATCTGTTGTGCCGCTTAGATCAAAGCTTATATCCTTTATTTCAGATTCTATCTTTTTGAGTTTTATGTTGAGCCTTGTTTCTATTGCTTTTTTATCTACATTATTTAACTCAACATCTTTCGTTTGATTAGAGGAATGTTTTTTTTCGCTAACCATCAGTACTACTATGAGAATTATTGTTGTCACCGCAAGCCCAACTTCCATAACAATACGTAGCAAGCTCTTATTACTAAATCTCCACATATAAATCTACTAGTAAAACAACATTTTATAGTATTTTGATATAATCTAACAGTATTTTATCGATTATCATTATTCCGCCAAGGTTTCTATAATGTATCTTTTATATTATCTTTAATATTCTTACATATTATGGTTTCGTAATGCTTAATATCTTGTTTGTTACATTTTTTTTTACGGGTAAGTTTAGATATTGTCCTGGTACTATAGGATCATTGGCATCTTTTGTATTATTGCCATTTTTTTTTGTACAGCCAATAGTTTTTTACTCGATGTTATTTTTTATTGCAATTTTAGGTACTATAGGATCAGATTTATATAGTAAAGATACTGCCAAGAAAGATCCGAAGGAAGTGGTCATAGATGAAGTCTTAGGACAGATGATAACCTTTGTAATGATTTTTCATGCTAACAATTTTTTTGGGATTTATAATCTTTTTTATACAATTTTTACCTCTTTTATTTTGTTTAGATTATTTGATATCACAAAACCTTTTCCTATTAGCATTATTGATAAAAAAGTTAAGGGGGGAGTAGGGATTATGTTAGATGATGTTTTTGCTGCTGTTATTGCTGGCATTTTATATTTTTTATTTGTTTTTTTCTATTTAAAGGTTAATTTTAAGTATATTACATAGTATTTTTTCCCTTTTATATTTTATTTTGTTAAAATGAGTTTATTCATATTATTGATATGCTTTTACCGTGAAGATCTTATTAACAAATGATGATGGAGTGCACTCTGATGGGTTTAAAATTTTATCAGACCTTTGTGTAGGTTTAGGTTATGATAAAATACAAATTATGGCTCCTAAAAGAGATAAAAGTGGTGTAAGTCAATCTATAACCTTGAATACTAACTTGAATTTTGAGAAATTAGGGAAAAATGTATTTTGCCTTGATGGCACCCCAGTAGATTGTGTTATAGTTGCAATGAGCGGCCTTATAGAGGCATTTGATATCCCAGATATTGTGATTTCTGGTATAAACATTGGAATGAATGCAGGGGTTGATACTCTATATTCAGGAACTGTTGGCGCTGCTGTGCAATCTAACCTGTCCGGTGTTGGTTCTTTTGCTATTAGTCAGTTTTATAAAAATAAATCAGATTTTTTCTTTAACACACAAAATGAAATTTTTATCAAACTTTTTGCCAATTTGATGAAGTATGTTGCTTCGATAAAGGACAAATATGTTATTAATGTTAACTTACCTTGTATCCCCATTAGAGGAGTGAAATTAGTTGGATGTACTGATTATATCCGTAATGGAAATATTGTGGAAAAATGCAATGATGATTCTTTTATTATCAAGATGGGAAAACGTATCAATGTACCTCAATTACTCGAGGAGGGGAATATAATGATTAATCTTGTTTCATGTAATAGAGAAATACATTATCAGCCGTCAGTTTTCTCAGAACTTAAAGAGATTGTTGCAAATATTTAGGGAGATATTCTATAATAAAGCGATATTTTTAAATCATATCAATATGAATATTAATTTAGAAAAAAATATTGCTGACGTGTTTAAAAAATTTGAGAGCAAAGCAAGAAGCGATAATGAAAGCGTTGAATTTTGGTTTGCAAGAGATTTGCAAAAGCTCTTGGAATATGAAAATTGGGATAATTTTTTAAATGTTATAAAAAAAGGAATGAGTAGCTGCAAATTAAGTGGGCAGAATGTAGTAGATCATTTTATGGTGATTAGTACAAATATAGCAAGATGTAAGGACTATAAACTTACTCGATATGCTTTTATCTAATAGCTCAAAATGGAGATTCAAGAAAAGAATCAGTTGCCGTTGCGCAAACTTATTTTGCTATCCAAGCGAGGAGACAAGAACTACAAGATAAAGCATTTTGTGATTTGTCTGAAGATGAAAAAAGGTTAATGGAAAGAAAGCAAATCAAGGAAAATAATAAATCTTTATCAAGGGAAGCTGGTAAATTTGGAGTTAAAAGCAAGCTGGATCACGGAAAATTCAATAATCAAGGCTACAAAGGTTTGTATGATGGTGAGATTAATCTAGATATAGCAAAAAGAAAGGGCGTAAAAAAAGAAAAAATTCTGGATTATATGAATTCTGAAGAATTATCTATTAATAATTTTAGAGTAAGTCAGACAGATGCTCAACTAAGAGAAGATAGAAAAAAAGGTCTATATGGTAAAGAATATGCCAATAAAGTTCATTATAAAAAGGGAGAGATGATACGTGAAATGGTGGTGACAAAGCCTGAAAAATTACCTACACCGAGAAAAAGTGTGAAAACAATAGAGAAAGAACAAAAGTATAAGAAGGTGACACAGTAAACTAAACAGCTCTGTACTAGGTGTTTTAAAACACTAAAATTATCTCTTGAATCAGCTTCACAGATTGCAATAGTGTAATATCACCTCGCTTATTACACTATTGTGGTGATGAGAAATCATCCTTTTGTTCACTAGAGTACTGTTCTTTATTTAATTTTTTAAATAGTGGTATCGATACTTTCAGCAAAGATGGAGTAAAGAACAAAGTTAATACCGTTGCAAATGTCATACCGCCAGCTATTGTTGTGGATAACTGTACCCACCATTGTCCAGAAGGTGCTCCTATATTTACTTCCATGCCTATGAAATCTATGTTTATGCCAAATACCATTGGTAGAAGACCAAGAATAGTTGTTCCAGCTGTTAGTAATATTGGTTTAACACGTGATATACAAGCTTTAAGTATTGCGTCTTCTGGATCTATTCCTGCTGCTATTCTTACCACATAATTATCGATTAATATTATGTTATTGTTTACTACTATTCCCGCAAGCGCTATCAAGCCAACTCCAGACATTACAACACTAAATGGTTCTTGTATTAGAATAAGAGCTACTAGTGCTCCAGATGTTGCTAGAACAATACCAGTTATTATTATCATCATATAGAAATAACTATTAAACTGATACAATAAGACTAATATCACAAGTGTTACTGCCAATGTAAATGCCAGAGATAAAAAATTCCCTGATTCTTTTTGATCTTCTATTTCTCCTTTAAAATCTACTTGTACTCCATCTTTTAAATTTGCTTCTTCTTGCAACCACTGTTTCATTTCTTTTACTACCGAAGCAGTTAAAGCTCCTTCTCCTAGGTTTGCTGTTAGAAGTACTATACGTTGTCCATTAAGACGATTTATTTGCTTAGTCTTAAAGTTTGGAGTGACGTTTATTACACTACTTAAGGGAAAGCTTCCTGTAGAAGTTCTTATCATTGTTTCCCCTAGAGTAGTTATATTTCTGTACTCTGGTGGATATCTTAAGACAACATCTATTTCTTCAGTAGAGCTTATAGGCCTATACTCTGTTAATCTTATTCCTTTTGTTATTAGTGACATATATCTTCCAATATCTGAAGTAGTGGATGAAAATAAAGCAGCTTGGGTTCTATCCACTGCTACTTCCCATTCTATTTCTGGAGTGGAAAAACTATCTGAGATATTCAATAGATTAGGTATTTGAGATAGTCTCTTCTTCACTATGGGATATGCTTCAACAGTATCTTGCCAATTGTTAGACCATATTGCTATTTGTACAGGCTTCCCTTGTGAAGGGCCTTCGCTCTTTTCTTCAACATCTATCACTAACCCTGTGAAACTTTTTAGTCTTTCCCTTATTTCATCTAATACGACAGAAGCTTTACGTCTTTCTTTCCAGTCTTTGAATTCTAGACTAATCTTTGCAATTATATCATCCGTCATATTTGAAAAATCTACAAACATGCCAGAATTAGAATAAAACACATCGATGTCTGTATCCAATAAATCTGATAATTTTTCCTCTATTTCATGTGATATTGCAATTCTATCAGGTACGCTATAATTTCCTTGTCCTCTGATTGTTATTAGTGCCTTTTCAGGTTCTATATCTGGAAAGAATTGTAATCCTTTGCCCAATATATTGTATGCAACAATGGAAACAATAAGCAAACCTATTGTCATTGCTACGAAAGTTTTAGGTTTCGTTAACACTTTCTGTAGTAGTAAGTAATACTGATAAGTTATCTTGTTTACATTTTCTGCATCACCGTCTTCTATTGCTTGAGCAATTTGTGCTGCCTTTTCATTCTTGCCTGTGTTGCATATTAAACTACCTACTACAGGACAAAATATCATGGACATCAATATCGAAGCGGAAAGTGTAGACATTACAGTTATCGGCAAATATTTCATAAATTCACCGGCTATGCCCGGCCAGAATAACAATGGCATAAACACTACTACTGTTGTAAGAGTAGAAGATACTATAGGATAAAGCATTTCTAGAGCAGATTCTGTAAAAGCTTGCTTCGGGGAAGTGCCAGTCAGCATTTTGCGGTCTGCATATTCTGTAACTACTATTGCTGCATCTACCAACATCCCGACAGATAATATCAGGCTGAATAAAACAACAATATTTAATGTATAGCCCATATAATTAAGGAACATTATGCTTATAAGAAATGATCCAAATATTGCTATTGAAATAACAAAAGCTGAACGAGCATTGATACTAGAAGCGATAATTGCAAATACCAATAATACTGCTAATATTATGTTGTTCTGCAAGTCTTTTAGAATATCTTTAATGCTTTGAGAATCATCAAAGGTATAGAGTACTTGCAAACTTGGCGGTAATAGAGGTTTATATCGTTCAACTACTTTTTTTACATCTGCAACTGTTTGTATGATGTTTGTTCCTGTTCTTTTTGATACTTCTAATACTACAGTTTGGTCTCCATTTACTACTGCATGAGTTTCGGGATCTTCATATGTAGATCTAATTTCTGCTATATCTTTTAGTTTTATATAAGATTTCCCATCCGATAAAATAGCTAAATCCAATATTGTCTTAATGTCTTCTATTTTTCCTGCTAATCTTATGGAAACACCAGTATCAAATATTCTTCCTGCTGTAACAAGTCGGTTATTTTTATCTAGAGCGTTAACTATCATTGTAATATCGGGATTATAGTTGATCATGTCTTTGGGATCTATGAGGACTTCTATAATCTCATCTCTCTTTCCAGATTCTGCAATATCTAACACACTAGGTACAGTTCTAATTATATCTGTTAGATCCTCTGAGATTTTAAATAGCGCTCTTTCTTCTAATGGACCTTTTAGCACTATATTCAATACTGGCAATAGAGCCATATCTTTTTCTTCTACAATTGGTCTATCTGCTTCATCAGGTAGATTTTCAACAACAGAATCTATCTTCGCTCTTAGTTCTGCCAAAGCTACATCAATATCATATCCTGCTATGAACTCTATTAATACATACCCCATGTTATCAACGGCAAAGGATTTTATCTCTTTAATTCCTTTTACACCTCTTATTTCCTCTTCTATTGGTTTCACCAACAGGTTTTCACTATCTACAGGAGATATACCATCTAAAAAACAAGACACTAGAGCGAAAGGTATTTTTAGCTCAGGAGTTTTTTCTTTGGGCATTGCGATGTATAGATTGTATCCAGTGATTAAGATCACTATCAGTAATAGTACTGTAGCTTTATTCTTATCTATGCATGCTTTTATTATTTCCTTCATTTCTGCATTTCATACCTTTTGTCAGTATATTTATTTTATTTCAGAAAAATTAATTAATTAATAATTTGGATTCTTTGACATATATTGATCTGTCAATCAATTATGTGTCGAATGCCTTGTTATAACAAATATTCTTTTAAAAATTTGCCGGTGATACTATCTACATTTTTTATTAATTCATCTCGATGGCCTTCAAAAATTATTTTTCCACCCTTTTGACCACCTAAAGGACCTATATCTATTATATAATCAGCATTCTTTATTAAATGCATATTGTGCTCAATTACTACTACTGTATTTCCCTTATCACACATCTTATGGAGAATCTTTAAAAGATTTCTTATATCCTCCATGTGAAGACCACTTGTTGGTTCATCCAATATATATATGGTTGAGCCAGTTGATGCCTTTAAGAGTTCTTTGGATAATTTAATTCTTTGTGCTTCCCCTCCAGATAGAGAGTTTGAGTGCTGCCCTAAAGTCATATAGCCTAAGCCTACCTCTTCAAGAGAAGACAATTTCTTGTGTATTTTTGGTATATTAGCAAAGATTTTTAGGGCTTCAATTACTGTTAGATCCAGTACTTCTTTAATGTTTCTATTTTTGTATTTTATTTTTAATGTTTCTTCATTGTATCTATTACCATTGCATTTATCACATACTACGGTTGTACTGGGCATGAACAACATATCTATGGTTAAAGAGCCTTCTCCTTTACATTTTTCACACCTTCCACCCTTCACATTGAAAGAGAATCTTCCTATCTTATAGCCTTTTATCTTTGATTCAGGCAGAGCAGCAAACCATTCTCTTATATCATTAAATAACCCAACATAGGTTGCGGGTGTGGATGAAGATGTCCTACCAATTGGTTTTTGATCAATTACGATCATCTTATCTATCATGTCCAAGCCTTCGTGGCTTTTATAGTCTATGGTACATTCTTTTTTATTGCCTAATTTATGTTCTAAGATATTTTTCAGGGCATAATTTATCATACTTGATTTACCACTACCGGATACACCTGTCACACAAGTTATACAAGATGTTGGAATATTTAAATTTGCGTTTTTTATATTATTACAATTTAGTCCATTTATCTGTAAAAAATTCCTACATTCTCGTGTTTGCTTTCTGAATTCTATTAATTTGTTATTAGCTATATGCTTGCCCGTTATGCTTTCTGAGTTGTTTTTAATTTCTTCCACTGTTCCTTTGGCAATTAGTTTACCTCCATTTATTCCAGCTCCAGGGCCAATATCTATTACATAATCTGCCTTTTCAATTATTTTCTCATCATGCTCGATAACTAGCATCGAATTATCCAAATCACGCAGTAATTTTATGGTATCTACAAGCATTTTATTATCATATGGATGCAAGCCAATGGATGGTTCATCTAACACATAAGTTATTCCTGTTAGCCCACATCCCATTTGAGATGCTAATTTTATTCTCTGTCCTTCGCCACCGGATATTGTACCAGTTTCTCTATCTAGTGATAAATACCCCAGACCTATTTCATTGAGTGTTTTTAATTTAATCTTCAGTCCTCTCATTATCTTATCAGCAATCTCTTTAGAATGAGAATCTATTTCTTCTTCCAGTTTCTGTATCCAATCAAACAGTTCTTCTATTGTTAGTTTTACAATTTGTGATATGTTTTTGTTCCCTATTTTTACGCATAATATGCTGTCTTTTAATCTGTTACCATTACAAACATAACATTTAGTTAGTCCCATATATTTATCCAATTCTTGGGGAACAGTGTTACGTATTGTATCTAATATAGAGTCTTTTTCATTTTTTATTGTAATATCCAATATTGCTTTTTGGATATTTTCATTGACCTCTGATAGTGGCCTAGTGATATTTATCTGATATTTTCTTGCGATATCTATTATTTTTTCTTTAAATAAATTGCTTAAAGAAGGGTGCTCTTCTTTGATTTTTTCTAATATTTTCAACGCACCTTCTTTTATTGAAAGTCTGGCATCTACCATCTTTTCTTTCTGTAATGCATACGTTTTCCCTAGTCCTTGACAATTTTCACATGCACCTTCGTAATTGTTAAAAGAAAACATACCAGGTGTTAATGGACCTAAAGAGAAATCAGATTCGGGACATGCATATTTTTCAGAGAATATTAGCGTTTTAGAGCAATTTTTATTTTCATCTAATAAATCAACTTTAATAGTGCCTTCACCAATTTTTAGAGCAGTTTCTATACTTGCTGTCAGGCGTTCTTCGATAGATTTCCTAACTATTAATCTGTCAACTACAACAGAAATTGTGTGATGCTTATTTTTGTCTAAAGATGGAATTTCCTCAACTTCGTATATTGTATTGTTTATTTTAAAACGTATGAAGCCTTCTTTCTGGATATTATAGAGCTCTTTTTTATGTTCTCCTTTTTTATTCTTTACTATGTCTGCTAGAATTAACATTCTAGTTCCTTCTGCTACATTTAAAATATCTCTCTTTATTTCAGATACATTTTGAGATTTTATTGGTCTACCTGTTACAGGTGAATATGGGATGCCTATTCTTGCAAATAGTAATCTTAAGTAGTCATATAGATCCGTTGATGTTGCAACCGTTGAGCGTGGATTATTAGATGGTTTATTTTGTGTAATTGCTATGGTAGGCGATAAACCCGATATTTCTTGTACTTCGGGTTTATCATATTTTGGGATAAATTGCTTTATATATGCCGGCAGACTATTTGTGTAAAGTCTTTGGGATTCAGCATGAACTACGTTAAAAACAAGACTAGTTTTGCCTGAACCACTTAACCCACTAAAAACAACAAACCTGTTTTTTGGGATAGAAAGAGAAATATCTAGGTTATTATGCGTAGCCTTTAAGATCTTAATGCATCCTTTATCCGTCACTTAAACAAATCTGTAAATAGAAAAATAACCTCTCCTTTCTTCTCTCTATTTATTATAGTATAGTGAGTATTTTCTTTTACACAACAAAATCACTTTGCTAAATCTATTTAGATTTGAGGAGGATGTGTTCTGTTCCCATTTTGAGATCTAGCTTCTCTTACCTCTTCTAAAGCTCCAGGATTTGAAAATAATCTGCTTTCTTCTTCATCAACGGACGAATCTTCTTTCATAGCATCACTTAATTCTGCTATTTGCTCCTGTGTTGTTGGTGCATTAACAGGTTCTTGTCTACCAGATATTGCGTTAATTTCGCTAAGACTTACGATACTGATACTCGAACCTAAATTTTCATCATCTAATTCAAAATCTTGAGATCGAGATCGAGATCGAGATATGTGAAAAGATTCTCTCCGAGCAGAATGATTAGAGTTTAGTGATTGTCTATCAGATCTTTCGTGATCATCGTTTGCATTCACATCTAATCCAGAATCTTGAGACACAGATCTGTATAAAGATTCTTTGCTTTGAGGAGTGTCTATTGACAGGAAATTGTCAGGTTCTCTGTGATCATCGTTTGCATCCAAATTTAATCCAGAATCTTGAGATACAGATTTGTATAAAGATTCTCCTACGCTTTCTTCAAGAGAATGGAATACTTCTTCTTGATCAACGGATGAACCTTCTCGTGGATCAACGGATGAACCTTCTGCTGGATCAACGGAATCTTCTTGCATAGCAGAACTTAATTCTGCTCTTTGCTCCTGTGTTGTTGGTGCATTAATAGGTTGTTGTCTACCAGATATTTCGTTAATCTCGCTAAGACTTATGGCCTCGAAATCCGAATCTAATCCAGAACCTTGAGATATTTGAGAAGATCTTCCTACGCTTTCTTCAAGAGAATGGAATACTTCTTCTTCAACGGATGAAACTTCTGCTGGATCAACGGAATCTTCTTGCATAGCATCACTTAATTCTGCTCTTTGCTCCTGTGTTGTTGGTGCATTAATAGGTTGTTGTCTACCAGATATTTCGTTAACTTCGCTAAGACTTATGGCCTCGAAATCCGAATCTAAGCTAGATGTTGAATCTAGGGATTCTAATGCATCAACAAATTCTTCTTCTCTCTCAATAGATGCTAATAAATTTGCATCACTAAGAAAACTTATACCATCCATGTCTAGACTACTTAGACTACGAGGTTCATATTGTGCGGCACCAGCTTCCAATAGACGGTTAAATGCACCTTGCATCATTCCCCCGATAGCTTGCATACCCATTGCCATCAATCCAGGAGCATTAGTTTCTTCATTGCGTCTATCATTTTCTTGAAGATTAAGAGAAAATTTTTGCGTTCCTTGATTGAGATTTCCTTCAGCTCCATAATTTTGGGGTGTAGTTCTGTTATGTTGTTGTCTTATACTTTCTATTCGAGCAGATTCAGCAGCAGGCGGATCAACGGACGAACCTTCTTGTGGATTAACGGGCAAAATGCTTTGCATAGCATCATCTAACATCTCCATTTGAGAAGGGGCTAATGACGGAAAGTCAGCAGAGTGATGATCTTCTCCTCTTGCATGAGGAACGACAGGTTGATTAGGAGTTGTTGCGTTATTATTACCACCCCAAATCCAATTTGCAGCACCTCGATAAGCATTTTGCGCAGCTCCTGCTGCAATCTGCATTCCTTGAGCTAATAATCTGGGAGCAGTTCCTCCTGCAGCTCCTACAGCTCCTGCGGCTCCTGCAGCAGCATTACCTATAGCAGCTCCTGCAGCTCCTACAGCTTCTGCAGCTCCTGCAGCAGCATTACCTATAGCATTTTGTGCTGCTACTGCATTATTAGCTGTAGTATGTATATCGTCTAATACTCCTTGAATAGGGGCAGCCATATCATCCATTATTTTTGCAGCCTTTTCTGATATATCTTCGGATATCTTATCTGTTACTTTAGTTACTGTACTTGTTATATAAGATGTTACCAATGACACTATACCAAGGGTAGTTAAAGTTGCTCCTATGGAAATAAGTAGTGCAGATACTACGATTGGTGCTCCAAGGGCTAAACTTAAGGCACCACCGATTATTGTTGCAGCGAAAATTGCTGCTGTGACAGCTTTTTTAATTTTTAAACTATTGTTATTATTATCTGCAGAAGTTCTTTTTATATTTTCGTTTGGCATATTTGAAACTTCACTTTTATTTGGCATATTTGAAACCTCATTTTTCTATATCATGCGCTGTGTTTTGTATTTTTACTTACATCTTGCGATAATATTAACTTAATTTATTAAATATATTACTAATATTAAAGGTTTTATCAATAAAAACCTTAATAACAATTGATAGAATTTTTCTTTATTTTTATCAATTGTTACTCTCTTAGTTATAGCAATTACCTTAATAATCTTGTAGTAGCTGCATGTAGCTCTGAAAGAAATGTTTGTGCTCTAGCTTCCTCTATTTGAGTTTCAGGATTATCATCATCATTATTATTATACGATATTGCTGGCAAAGATCCTTCACCTTCAATATCTAGTTCAGATGTTTTTTCTTGATTTTTTTGCAGAGTCTCTCTTGAGATTAGATCTCCTACAGTAAATATCATCAAAGGCATTGCACCAATAAATGTAGTTGTGGCAACAGTAAATGAAGTTAGAAATGCACTTGAAAGAATTCCCATAGCTTCTTTTTTGCTTGTACTCATTTTGCTATCTTCTACATTTAGATTGTGATATTTATCTATTAGATCTTCTGCAGTTTCAATTGTATTAATTTGTATATTTAGAGTATTCAATGTTGCTGTGCCTAATCTTTGTGCTAAAGTTTGCTCTTGATTTCTATCAGTCAATGAATCTATTACATAAGATACAAGGGAGACGGGTAGTGATATTAATAAAAATTTGGGTAATGTTAATGCAACAATTGTCATTCTTGCTAACACCCTTGTAGCATAATTAAGATGTTGAAGTAGTGTATCTTTTGACATATTTATATTTTTAATAATTATTGTATATTGCAATTATAGCATTTTTTTACATTATAGGTGAAAAAATATTAATTTTTTAATGTAATGCTTTCTAATTTATAGTAGAGTAAGATCTATCCAATCCACCATGTGAAACACAGACTACCTTAACTTACTTCCTTTTTTTAATAAGTGTTAATTGTGAGATGAGTAATACTCTCATTTAAGCTTTGTGCTATTAAAATAATTGTAATATTTAAATATATAATCTCGATTTTGCTGTTGAAGTGATGTCAAACTCTTTTCCTTATTTATG
Source organism: Anaplasmataceae bacterium AB001_6 (assembly GCA_020002265.1). Taxonomy (NCBI): domain Bacteria; kingdom Pseudomonadati; phylum Pseudomonadota; class Alphaproteobacteria; order Rickettsiales; family Anaplasmataceae; genus Candidatus Mellornella; species Candidatus Mellornella promiscua. Next base: position 26,319 of record CP048228.1, on the reverse strand, counting down.
TATAGTATCAAAATCTGGAAAATATCATTTCGATTGATACATGAACGTGTGGATTTTTGCTTTAAAATCACAATATTGCAGTTTTATTTAAAGAGAAGGTTGAGAAATTAGTACCCAATCTTCTGTTTCTGCTGCTATTTTTTGGATGTTTGTATTTTGCAGTGTTGTATCAACTTCGGAGTTGCCTTTTGGCATTACTTGTGAAGGCTTTTGAAATTTCTCATCATCAGAGCTAGATAATTCTGCAGGTTTATCTTCAGTTATAACTTGTAATGTTTTGTTACCTCTTGAACTTAAAACCTGAGGTGTAAGATCAAACATTACTTTTTTTTGGGAGTGGGAGTGTTGCTTATTTATTGCTGGGATTACGGCAGGAATTAGCTTGTGTTTTATCCCTGTATCAATATCATAATCAAAAACATTAGGATCTTGTAAAATAATACAGCCATATTTCTCTGAATTTACTTTTAAATCAGGGACATGCACCCAATTTTTCAAAGGTCCACTATAGAACATAAGTAATTTATCTTTATTACTGTCATTTAACTTAAAGCAACTCTTCTGAAAGACATTGAGATCTTGCTTTTCAGTTTGCGTCGATACCGACACTTTTTTACTTTTTGTATCATGCACACTCTCTTTCTCTATAGTTACAGCATTGTCAATATGTGATTTTTTCTCAACGCTAAGACGTAAAGATTTCTTTATGATATAGCTAACGTCAGTAGATTGTCTTAAGGCAATAAAAGCATGTGAAAGTAATGTTTTTTCTAAATCAGGTACAAATACCCAATTCGTATAGTTACCATTTTTACTGAGAAAACTGACCTTTTTGCCATCAAAATTTTTTATTTCCACGTTGTCTTTTTCTATATCTGTTTGTGCTGCTACGTCACGCAAAGTCTTATCCTCTTTTTGATTCTCGTACATTAGATCAACAAAATCCATTATCTTACTACCAATATAAGAGAGTATAGCATATAAAATGTTTTTCATTCCACTTAAAGTGGTGACCATAGTAATATACTAGTGATGTATAAAACATGAATTATACTTGCGTATTAAAAAATATATAGTGCATCATAAATATGGTGCTGTATCCAATGTTGATGCACTTTCTGTAACGTTGTTTATCTCAACAATATCTTCTAAACACTCTTGCATATTGCAATCAACACTTTTATTCTCTTCTTTTGCACTATCAATATCATATATATTGGCTTTGTAGTTTACATTATCTGCAAATATAACACCTTTGGTTCCGTCCAAAAGATCATCTTCTGGATGTCCTTTTATTCTTTCACTATTTTGTAAAAGCTCTGTTAGATTATGAGCACTTTTCATTGTCTCATCTATGGTAATATTATTATTAATATCAACGCATTGTATATTAAACTGTGATGCTGAATGTTTCTGCGTAATGCATTTTAACATTAAATTCATTACGGATTTAAGTCGACCCTCTATAATAAAAATGGTATCTAGTAATCTGTCTGCAAAAGTATTTGCATACGTTTTGATGAAAGGAGGGTTATTATTCATCACATTGTCTGTTATTTTTGCTTTCAATACTCCAGTAATACGCATTTTGACTAATGTTGTAGCTAACATGGTAGTTATATCTGCAAAAAGTTTCGCTAAGTGATGACTGAATTCTAAATCAATGGAAATGTTAGATTTAATCTTTGAAATTAACAAATCTATTAATGATGAAGAAGTTGATGAAACAGTATTTCCAATCATAATAGTAGCAATATTTTTTCTTGTAAATTGAGCGGCTATTTGATCAAGATCCACTATATTTTTCATAATAGAAGTAAATTTATCACAAGCGGTGCCTAAATATGCTTCAGTAATGGAAGCAACATTTTCTATTTCAGCTATTATTTTGTTTGATGATATTTTCTCATAATTATACTCAGAAACTAATTTTTTGATTATGTCTCTAGCAAAGGAAATCATATAACCAGTACATATCAGTACTATAGCGTGTTGAAGTGTGGCATTGAAAACTAGAAAGGTTATTATTGATGCAAAAAGAGATGCATTTACAATACTATAGATAGAATTACGAAATCTATCATATGAGGATTTGTTATCTTCTTCATCATCAAAAAGATCAAGGTCGTCATATGAGGGTTTGTTATCTTCTTCATTCTTAGATTTATTATCTTCTGATGCAGGTAATATTTCTTTTATTATTACTCCACTGACATAACCTAAGATTAATTTTCTCAGAACGTTATAAGAAAAAGTAGTTATATAACTACCACACGCTAACATAACAGCATGACCAAACGCGATATTTAAAGCGAAAAGAGTCATTGTCGCTAGAGCGGTTGATAAAATGATAGCAGAAATAAAAGTAGAAAACGCAGGAAGGTTGCGATATTCGGTTATTTTCATACACTAAGAAACAAAAATTAACAATCATTTAGAACGATACAGGGAAGATCTGTTGATAAAATATCGTCTTTATAGATCTATTTTAGCATATTTTTGTCTTAAATAGTAAAAAATTTAATATTTATATATAATATATTTTACTGCCAACCCATTTCATCTGCTATTCTAGTTGCTGATTTGGTATATTTTCTCAACGTGTATAAAGGAATGTTATCCTCCCTGAATTTTCCAAAAGATCTCAAAATATCAGAAATCTCTACTCCATCTACAACAGGATATTCATGATTCTTCTCTGCATAAAATTTTTGAATCTCCGGTGATATCATGAATTTTATAAACTCTATTGCTTCTTCTTTATGTTTTGCTTGCTCAATAATCCCTATGCCGCTTATATTTATCATTGATCCTCTGTTCCCTTGGTTAGGAAATAAAACACCTATCTTTTTTCCTATATCTTTTTCTTTTTGCCTATAGTAATCAAAAACTCTTGCAACATAGTAGCTATTTACAACTGCAACATTACCATCTCCTTCCATCACTGCCTTTATCTGATCAGTTTCACCTCCTTTAGGATCCCTAGCAAAGTTACGAACTAATCCTCCTGTCCATTGTTTTGCTCGTTGTTCTCCATTATCAGCTATGATGGAAGCAAGCAGAGACTGATTGTAAACAACATTTGATGAAGTGATAAGTATTTGACCTTCGAGCATAGGGTTAGAAAGATTCTCATAATTTTCGATGTCCTTAGGATCAATATTATCTTTATTGTATACTATGCATCTTACTCTTTTTGTTAATGCAAGCCATTTTGCTGATTTGAACTTGTTGGGTATTTTATTTGTCTTTATTTTTGAATAATTGATTGATGCTAATATTTTTTTATCTTCAGCCTTGAGTAAATTAATAACATCCGCTACCAATAGTACATCAGCAGGAGTATTTTCACCTTCGCTTTCTATTCTAGCGATTAATTTGTTGGCATCATCTATAATGTAGTTTACTTTTATACCTGTTTTATTTGTGAATTCATCAAAAATTTCTTTTGTAAGAGCTTCTTTCCTCGAGGAATATATATTTAGAACCTTTTGGTTACTATCACTGGAAATATTAGACATTTGCCTACTTTCTATCATATTTCTTAGAAAATGTGTCTGTTTGTTGTAAAACCACAGGCCAATTACACTAATAAATATTGCTGTATAAATTGCTAGCTTTTTCATGTTTATATCAATCTATAAAAATTCCAATGAAGATTGTAGTATGAATGCTGCAGATTTATCATCATAATATTTCCCATTTTTTTTTGGGCGATTATTGCTTTTCACTATCGCAGAACTCGAGTTATGCTCATCTTGAAAACAACATGGGATATCATGATTAACGCTTAGGTCTTTCGCAAAATCTTTGATTTGCTCAAGCCAGCCGTCATTTCTAAAATGTAAGTTTGGAAAACCTATAATCAACAGACATGCCGATAAAGAACAGAATAACTCTTTAATATACAATAAATCACTCTCTAAAGATCTTCTTTTATATATCTCAAGAGGGGATGCCACAACATGTTCTATATCACTAGTGGCTATACCTATCCTTTTGCGCCCCATATCCAAAGATAACAGAATTTTGCCTTTTATCGCAAAAGAACGTGCTTGTGTAATATTATTATATACCTTCATACATAACAATTAATAGAAAAGAATCGGAGCAGAGAGATTTGAACTCCCGACCTCTTGGTCCCAAACCAAGTGCGCTACCCAAGCTGCGCTATGCTCCGAGTATCATTACTTCAACGAATAAATTCTACATTTTTTATCGTAATAGTCAATATTGACTTATCTATCATATTTTATGATCTATGATATTGTTAGTTTCTTTATTAATAATTCCAATTGATCTAAAGTTTTAAATTTTATTGTGATATTTTTATGATTATTATTTATTTTTACAGGCATTCCTATCTTCTCTGATAGAGTACTTTCTAATCTTATTCGGTTCCCATCTATATCGTTATTTGCAATATCTATTGTAGGATTCTCTTGAGATTCAATGCAGCCGCTTTTTAGATACCTTTGCACTAATTTTTCAGTATCTCTAACATTTAGATTGCTGTCGATTATTATGTCAACTAGCTCCTCATTTTGATCAACATTAATTAATGCTCTTGCATGACCCATTGTTATGTCGTTGTTTGCTAAATGCTTTATAATTTTTTCCGGTAAGAGCAATAATCTTGTTAAATTCGCGATATGACTACGACTCTTATTAACTCTAGATGCTATGTCCTCGTGTTTGTATCCAAATTGATTTATTAATCTCTGATACGCTTGTGCCTCTTCAACAACATTCAAATCACTTCTTTGTACATTTTCTATTATGGAAAGTTCCAAAGTCTCTCTACTATTTGGTGTTTTAATTATACTAGGGAGAGATGTAATATCAGCTAATTTACAGGCTCTAAATCTACGCTCTCCAGCAATTATTTCATATTTGTTGTTACCTATATCTTTTACAATTATAGGTTGTAGAAGGCCATGCACCTGTATTGATTCAGCTAGCTCTAATAGACTTTTTTGATCAAAATGCTTCCTAGGTTGATCTTTATTTTGATATATATCGGTAATATCAATCATCTTTACTTTATGCATTTTTGCGTTAGATTTACCGAGAAAAACATCTGATTTATTAGGAATAAGAGTGGCTATGCCACCTCCTAACCGATCTTTTGTCTTGATTTTTGTATTCATATTTAATCTCATTAATAAAAATAATTTATAAAAATTTTCTTAACTAAATATTAGAAAATAATTAGCGCCCATTGCTTACACCAGATCCTCTTCTTTCACAGAATTAGATTCTGAATATTCAATTTCTTTATTATCTAGGTTATTCGCGATTCTCTCCAATATTTCATATGCTAATCTCAAATATGATTTTGTTCCTGAACATTTTGTATCGTATATAATAGCAGGCTGTCCGTGTGAAGGTGCTTCAGATAATCTAACATTTCGGGGAACTACAGTTTCGTATACTTTGTTTTGCAAATAATCTCTAATATCTTTTTCTACTAATTCTGTTAATCTGTTACGTCTATCATACATAGTTAGTACAATGCCTTCCAAAGTGAGTTTAGGATTTAAATTATTTTTGACTAAATTAATCGTTTTAAGTAAGTGACTCAAACCCTCTAGAGCAAAAAATTCACATTGTGTTGGAATTATCACTAAATCTGACGTGGTAAGTGCATTAACAGTAAGCAACCCAAGCGAGGGAGGGCAATCTAAAAAAATAAAATCATACTTTGGTTTTATTTTTTTCAATATCTCATCTAGTATATACTCTCTATCTTGATCGTTTGCTAACTCTATTTCTGCTGCTGATAAATCCACAGTAGATGTTATTATATCCAAATTAGGAACAGAAGTTTCCTGAATAGCTGATCTTGGATCAATCCCATTGATTAAAATATCATACACACTATGTTCTCTTGATGAATATTCCACTCCCATGCCGGTGCTGCTATTCCCTTGAGGATCTAAATCTATCAATAAAATTTTGCGATCAATGACAGAAAATGCAGTAGCTAGATTAATACTAGTAGTGGTTTTGCCCACTCCACCTTTTTGATTTACTATTGATATAGTCATGCCCTGTTTTTGATCAGTCATTTTATGAACCTTGAAAATAATTATTATTGTTTCACGTGAAACTTTGTTTAGCAACAAGTCGATTGTGATATTAATACCAAAAAGTATAAAAATACTTTTTTGATATTTCAATATTTTACACCATCTAATATTTAATTCTGTTTCATGTGAAACACTTTCTTAATTAGCAAAATACTGCTCATTCGATTTTATTCGACCTTAATGAAGCAATTATATTATATAGACTGTACAAATTGTATTCTTATTCCAAAATATTGCATTTGTTTATCTTGTGTAAGATTTATAAAAAATAGAGCTTATTTATAACATATGATATATTCAGTGCATGTGTAATTTATGTGCGATAATATATATCTTCATATATGCAAAATGTAAGAGATAATCTTATTAGATTATCTAAATTGAGATATTTTTGAGAAATATATTCTACTATGCTGATTATTGAGCATTTATTGCTCAATATGTGAATTGTAGGTTGTGTATATCTACTTTAAATTTTAAAAAGGTGATTTTTGTATGAAATTTAATTTGCTTTTTAAAGTCAATCCCAAGGCAATTTTTATAAAAGGTGTAATTTATTTGTTATTTTTCTTTTTTATCATATGCTTGTTGGCATATTTTATACACTCCGTGGATCGAGAAAAGAAAAATAGCTATGGAATGATTATCATCCCTGAGAACGTTTTTGAAGTTATAGCGATTAATGTCTTAAATCCTCTCATTGAAAAGTATATATATAGGAATGTCAATATAGATAGTTTCTATAATTATTTTATTGATAGTAGATTTAAGAGAAATTTTTTTGGTATGCAGGTTCTGCAAACTAGGAAAGATGGCTATATAAAGTGTGGAGATAAGGTTGATATTGAATATGTTATATATGCAAAGAATAAATATAATGAACAGAGCCTTCACATTGTTAAAAATTTAGATTTCATAGTTGGTCATAGTAAATATCCTTTGTTTAATATAGCTTTAAATGGAGTAGGGAAAGGAGCAATATTTTCTGTCTCTACTACTAATTTCTACAATGATTTATTGCTGACCGATAAATTCTTTATGGATCATGATATAGATAGTCGTAATTTTGACTCTATTAATATAGATTTTAGAGTTTTATCCATTGAAGAAAATAAATTATCTTTTTCTTCTGATAGATTTATAATAAATGACCTTGCAGTAAATGATTCAATGGCTTTATTATGCGGTGATTTTGTACAAGAGCTAGAATATACAATCTATGATTCTCAATGGAATAAATCTGGAAATGGAATTTACCGTAACTTTAGCACTGGAAATCAAAGTGTTCCTGCCATATTTTCCGTTGGGGCTGTAAATATGCAAAAGAATGTTGATAGATATATCACTACTGATAGCGAATATATTAGATATTCTTTAAACAAAGATAAGATAGATTGGTTATCTAATGATATTGCAGAAGGAATGTCTTTTGTTAAATTAAGATTGAAGAGTTTTATTGATCAGTCGGTTTATCAAAAAGAGCTCATAGATTGAGATTTATTTCTGTGAAAACTTTATATATTTAGTTTCATGTTATATTTCTGATAAATATCATGATGTTATATCTATTGATCAAAGTTATTTACATCTAGAAATTTATGCATATATTGCCTTTAAGAGCATAACTTTATTTGATCTTGTTTATTTTTTCTAATTAAATAGCTCTGTATTTGGGTTGGCTAGTGTCCCATTTATTGATGCTATTTTTCAGTCTATTTTATATTCTGCTGAATATGTTATTTTTTGTATTTAGAGTGCATCATGAATTTTTGCCAACACTGTGTATGTTGTTTAGGGCATGATGATCTACATGATTTATTCTTTATTATATCAGCCAAAGATTCTATAAAAGTTGGGTTTGTACTGACAGTTGGAACTCTGTAATAATGTTTTACCAGTGGCTTATAATCTATATCCAGTTCGACAAGTGTTTCAGAATGTTCAGAAACAAAAGATATAGGTACTATCACTACCGGCATTGTATCTCCAATTTCTTTTAATACAGATTCTGTATTTGGTGAAAGCCACTCTACAGGGCCAATTTTACTCTGATAGCATATTTTGTATTTTATATTTGAAAAATGACGCTCCAGTTGTTTCATTGTTAGCTTAGTAGTTTGTTCAATTTGCCACTGATAAGGGTCGCCTTTTTCTACTATTTTAAGTGGTAAAGAGTGTGCTGAAAACAAGATAATGGGCTCTCCATGGTTGAAGGCATCTTTATAAAAAGGTATTATTTTTTCCACTAATGATTGAATATATTTTTCATTATCATAGTAACAACAGCATAAAGTCGTTTTATAAGGAATTAAAGATAAGTATTCATCTAAGAAAGAGAGTGTGGTGGTTGTAGAATATTGTGGATAAAGAGGCAAAACAAAAACTTCATCTGGATCAAAATTTTTAATCTGTTGGATTGTTTCTTTAAAAAACGGATGCCAATGCCTCATAGCGACAAAAACCTTGTATTGAGGAATATACTCAGCAGATTTGCCTAAGTTTAGCATTAATTCTAAAGTTTTGGCCTGTAATTTTGTTTCATCTAAAATCGGTGATTTTCCACCCATCTTATTATATATACTCGTTGCAGCTTTCTTCCGAGATTTTGATATTATTTTTGCTAAGATAAATCTGAAAAACTTTGGGATAGTTAATATGTATTTATCATTAAACAGATTAAACAGAAAACTTTCAATTGAATCTAGAGAATCAGGCCCTCCTAGGTTAAATAACAGAACAGCCTTTTTTTTATCGCTAGACATCAAACCACCTGCTACAAGCAAAATAAGAGAACAGAAATCAGACAAATCAATTGTTCAGCTTGATTAATATTTAATTAATTTAATGATGACATCTCAAATTGCAAACGCTGCTTATGAAGCAACCTTATTTGTCTGTAGAACGGCATCTTTTAGTCTTTTATTCATTCTGCTTACTAATCTTGCTGCTTTATTTTTATGCATTATGCCTTTTGTAACAGATTTATGAATTTCTTTTTGCGCTATTCTGAACGAATCTACAGCTTTTCCTTGATTTTCTGCAGAATAATTATCAAGACAAATTGAAATATCTCGCTCACATTTTTTCTTTATGGTCTTAACCCTATTTTTAATCATTCTATTTCTTATCGTACGTCTCTCTATGACATGTATCATTTTTTTTGCACTTTTGGTATTAGCCATAATCCGAAGTATCTTACCTTTATACTACTACTTAAATCAATAACAGGAATTATACACTAATTTACTTTAATAAAACACTATTTTGACTATATTTATTTCTTATTTAGTTAGGGATTTCAATGTGTTTTATTCTTTTTACTAGATCATGTGCGTATTTGTTGATATCTCCAGCGCCCATAAATATTATGCAATAATTATTTTCATTACGTATTTTCTGGATTGTGCATTCTGAGATTTCTTCGTTAGAATTTATTATGCATAAAACTTCATTTTCTTTGAAAAATTCATTTAATTGTACATTTTCTGTTTTATTGTTTGTTTTTTTGGGCTCATATATTGGAGTTAAAATAATATTTTGCACATCTATTTTTTGAAATATCTTGTTAAATTCTTGTTTTAGACTAGTTAATCGCGCTAATTTATGTATTTGTATAACAGCAATGATTTTTGTATTGTGATTATAGATTTGTTTGACTGCATCAATAGTATTTAAAATTTCTTTTGGATGGTGCGCATAGTCATAAATAATTGATAAATCTTCAGATTCTAGCAATATATCCATTCTTTTTTTCACGCCTGTAAATTCTCTGAATGATTTTTGTATATCTTCATCTTTTATGCCAAATCTCAATGCTACTGATATTGCAGATAAAGCATTCAAGATATTATGTTTTCCGTTGAGATTAAATTGAATGTCTATTTTTTTGCCGTTTTCTTTATCGCAGAATGTAAAATTATTGCGAATTTCTTTGTTTAGAGGAACAGCGTATATATCGCTAGAATCATTTAGAGAATATGTCTTGATATTTTTATCATCATTTACGGAAATTTCTTTTGATGTATCTTGTTCAATGAAAACTACATCATTAGTGGTATTTATAAAAAGACTGATATGCTTTTTTAAATTTTCCATATTGCCGTAAAAATCCAGATGATCTGGGCTACAATTTGTAATGATTGATATATCATGCTTAATGAAATTGAAGGTATTGTCAGATTCATCTGCTTCAATTACCAGGATATTTCTATTGTTGTCTTTTGGAATAACAACATTACTTTGATAATCTCTCATTTCCCCTCCGCATAATACGGTCGGATTCAATGGTGATAGCAAGCTTGCTATCATTGCTGTTACAGTAGTTTTTCCATGTGATCCACTTACTGCAACAACTTTATTATATCTTTTGGATATTAATTCTAGTGTTTCGCGTCTTGATAGGATAATTAACCCCAAAGATTGAGCATGTTGTATTTCTATATTTCCATTAGTTATTGCACTTGAATATATTACTATATCTGCTTCTAAGATATTTTTTGCTTCGTGGGAATCAAATAGCTCAACTTGTTTCTCTAGGTTTTCTAGAAAGGGGCTGTTTGTATTTAAATCAGAGCCTTGTACCTTAAAACCGTAGCTTAGCATTATTTTTGCTATTGCACTCATTCCAGCTCCACCTATGCCTATTATGTGGATGGTTAAATTTTTAGGAGTTAGAAATATATCTTGCATTTATATGCTACTAAAATAAAATCAGAAATATGAGGTTGATTCTTGTTGTACAGGATAGATTATAATGGTTTTATTTTCTGTTAATAGCCCCGTTGCGTGTTGTTTAATCAATATTTCTTTTCAATTTTAGCGTTCCAGAGCACAATACATGACATATCTAAGTAGAGAAAAAATTATTCTAGCCATTGATACTAGTGATATAAAATTGGCTGAAGATTATATCACACAGGCTAAAGATTTATGTTATGCATTTAAATTTGGCTTACAGTTTTTTTGTGCATATGGAATAGATGGCATTTTAAAATTTAAAAGACAGCATGATATACGAGTATTTCTCGATCTGAAATTGCATGATATCCCAAATACTGTTTGTAGAGCATTGGAAGTTTTAGCTAAACATGATGTAGATATGCTCACAATACATTCGTTAGGGGGAGTAAAAATGTTAAGGGAAGCTGTGGATATTATAAGAAATAGTACAGTTAAAACTAAACTGCTAGGAGTTACCATCTTAACTAGTATGCAAAAAGATGATATATCAGTTATTGGGCTTTCTGGTGATGTAGCAGATAATGTCATGGAGCTTGCTGAATTATCTTATAGTTGTAAATTAGATGGAGTAGTCTGTTCTGGATATGAAGCTAATTCCATTAAGAAGAAGTTTGGTGCAAATTTTTTAACTGTTGTTCCAGGAATTAGAGTAAATTTGCAAGGAGATATACAAGATCAAAAAAGAGTTATGTTACCCAAGGATGCCCTTGATAATGGTGCAGATTATTTGGTAATGGGTAGATCTGTGATGCAATCTGGTGATTTAAAAAGTACACTTTCTAACATTTTTTCACAATGATCGTACACAATAGAAAATTAATTGGGCATAAAGAACAGAAAAAATTCATTATGGTTAACTATGATAAAATATCTGTTTGGTTATGGAATGGAATAGAGGGTATTGGCAAAGCTTCATTATTTAGATCTTTTGTATGTTGGGCATTAGAAACTGACGATATAAATCATCCAAATGTTCATTGTTTGGATTGCAAAGGTGTGCGTATTGCAGAATTACGTGATTTTACATATTCTATTTTTCGCTTTGCAAATATGAAACAACGCAAGTTTATAATGTTTGATAATTTTCACCTGATGCCTGAAAGAAATCAGAAAGTTTTATTAAAGCTTTTGGAAGGTATTCCACGGAATGTTATGGTAGTTATCATTAGTCACGATCTATCAAGGGTGTTGGATACAGTAATTTCTCGTTCTTTTGTTTTGAATTTCAATGCACTGACGGAATCACAAATTGCTTTTGTAAGCGATATAACAGATAAATCAGTGATAGCTTTATCATATGGTTCTGTAGGAAGAGCGCTATATATTAAAAGGAATAATGGGATTGTTATTTTCAGAGATATTTTGCGCAGTATATCGGAATCTGGGATACCTTATATTATGCCATCAATAAGTTATCAAAGTGAAAAGGAAAGTATATACAATTATATGTTGCAATGTGTAGTACACAGAATTATTATGCATGGCTATGGCTTAATAGAAGAATTTTTATTTCCGTCGGAGAATTTGCTGCTTGAGAATTGTAAAAAGTTCTTCCAAAATTCTAATGATCTATACGTTTTACAGAAGATGATTAGATCATATTTTGATATATGTAAATTTGTCGAAGATAAGGATAAATATTACATGAATAATTATCCAATCTATTCTTTGCTTTAAGTTGTTATTCTTTCTGTATATATGATATATCCCTTTTGTTTTGCGTGCTATTCATGGCAAACAAAGTAGTATGAAAATCACCTATCTGCTTAAAATGAAAGAGAAGAAATAAGAGATTTACTTTAAGGTATGCATGGTGCCTCTGGCTGGACTCGAACCAGCACGTCCTTGCGAACAACAGATTTTGAGTCTATCGCGTCTACCAATTCCACCACAAAGGCACATCAGGTTTGCATTCACCTACCGCAATTATAATTTTTTTTTATCAAAAAACTATAGTATAAGATATAAAATTATTAACCACAATTTGTTTTTATACTGGTATTGTGAGCTATCTTTCAAAAAGAGAAGTAGCAAAAAATGTACATTCTCAGCTTCTGAGAGAGATGTATGCTTAGTATGTATTTTTAATGCTTATGGTAGTATTTATGGCTTTTTTTCTTATATATCATGAAAAATACAATTGTTTATGGATAAATTGATTTTAATATTTAACACATGTTATGATAAGGAAGATCGTACTAATAGAGGAGGCATACTACTTAGAACGCAGAAAGTAATATTTTTGTGTTTGAGTTTACAATAGGAGATCTGGTTAGAAAGAATCTTAGTGTTCTGCTTGGAGTTTATCAATTATGTGATGAACATGTTATTGCTTCTTTTATAGATGAAATAAGTAATGATTAGCTATCCTAATTTATTTTTTATTCAGGCAATTTTGTCGCAAAGAGATTTCTTGTTTCTGATACATTATCTTTATGATCACTTTAGTGATAGCGTGAAAAATCTTGCATATCAATATAAATGATTTTATTGCAATAAAATTTTCAAAAAAATATTTAATTGATGTTATTTTTAGGGCTTTTGATAATGCAAGCGAATGCATTAAGTTTTTAGTATGATTATTATTTATTTTAATTTTGGTATAAAAGGATATGGTTTATTTTTTTAAAAATAAGGAAGAGAAGGTTTTGTACGAAAAATCAAGTTCTTTTCATAGAGATGAAAATACGGGTAAAAGCCTTTATTTGGTAGAATTTTACAAAGATAATACGAATAGCTGGTTTGGACTTGGTTATCATCTTATTAACAAAATATCTTGCTTTTTTGGTAGGGGAAAGACCAGTATAGAGGAATCCATTCCAAGCAAAGAGATTGAAGTTTGTATGAGAGATATAAAGATATTGCCATATATTGTTAATGATGGGGATAATTCATGGCAGCAAAAAATTACTTTCTCTTGTACAATTAATGAGAATTTATATAAGGATAATGGTACTTTGGAAGCATATGCGTTAACAAAATTTGATTGTTCATTAATTAAAAATTATCAGACATCTGACGATGCTCCTTTTACTACTACTCCTTTTATAATGCAAATGGAAAATGTGTTTTCTTTTACTGCAAAAGGAGAGGAACTGAATGAGTCTATGTTCTTAGATCAGCATAAAAAAGACAATATTATTTACTCTGTGACTGATAAAGATTTTAAGGATGATGGAATGTTTGCTGAAAGTGAGAAGGGTCTATCTGAGTTATTTCCTATTTCTGCAAACTATGAAGTAGGCCGTCTTGTAAGTGAAGAATCTCTTGGAGAGCTTGCATATTTGGCTTATGGAAACTTCTTTGAGGGCTTATTAATATAGACAGTTAAATGTGTTATATTAAGGAAAATTTTTATTTTAATTTTGGGATAGAAGGATATGTTTACTTATAAATGTCGTAAGAGTGAAGATCATAATGGAAAAATAATGAATGTGCGAGAAGCATTTCAAAACAACGACTCGGGTACTGATATCAAAGATGGATACCCCCAAAACTTTTCCCTGACGTTCTTTGCAGAGCGTGAAAATGGTGATGCAGTTTGTGATGATCATAACAGAAAGAAGGTGTGTTATTTTGATTGGAATACAAAGCAAGAAGGATTTCTTCAGAGGCATTGGGTGATTTTTATACATAATGAAAAAAAATCTATAAAGTTTTTCAGTGAAGATGATAAATCGTTTAGACAGGATATTACTTTTTCTTGCAATATCAATGATATTAAGTTCAAAGATGGTATTAAGGATGGAATGTCTTGGAATCTGTCTGATATAACAAAGTATGATTTTGCAAGTTTTGATTGCACTTTATCTAGGTCTTATTCAGAACCTAATGACACAGTTACTGTAGAACTGGGAATCAAAGATTTAAAATCTAGTACTGGAACAGAGGGAGATCTCAAGATAGCTAGCAAGGGTACTACACCTGCTGCTTTCCCAGTAGCAGAAGGTTTTAAATATTCTATTACTCATGAATATTTCAAGGATGGGATGTTTGCTGACAGTGATGCTATATCTAATCTATTGATTACTTCTGGTAATGATGAAGAAATTCATCTTAATATTGGTATAGACACTATTGGAGAAATTATATTCTCAGTCTATGAGGATTTTTTGACAGGTATCATAACATAATATAGATGCCTTGATCACACTGAAGGAAGGTAGGTTTGTTAAATCCTCAGTGTGATTACTGTTTGATTTTGATATAGGGGTGAGAATAACAAGGTAAAGGTAGAGTTATTCTCATTGGAATTTTCTGTAGATTATAAAAATTTAGCCTTGTGTCTACTAAAAAGATTTATCATTTTTTTAAAAGAAATCAGGAGATAAAGAAGATTTTGCCTCCAGGGAAGTTACAATATTCATAAATAACAAGGATTAATCTGTGATTCTTTTTGCTAATAAGGATCTTCGGTAAAAGATTTCTTGTATTTTATCCGTGAATTTGAATTCAATCATTTCAAATATAATCTAACAGGTGTTAAATTTTCATCTTCCAAGTTGGATTTATTAATCAAAAAATAAAGACTTATTATAAGTGCAAGCTCTGATGCTATTGATAATTCTACTAATTACAGTGTTTTTCTTTTGCAGCTAGAATAAGAGATATAAAGTTCTTTTGAATCTGGAATATTTATTATCAATGATGATGTACATAGTTTATTTTTTGCTTCTAGTTATGAGATAGATCAGCTACAAATGTGTAGGCCATAAAAAAATTGAGTTTTTGGTTTATGAGAATTTCTTATAAATTTTAGCTTCATTTGCAATGGTTTTTGTTATATCGAAGATGGAATGATAGAGATTTTGATATGACTGTTATTTTATTTTAATTTTAATATAGGAATCATGGTTTATTTTGAGGGAAAAAATGGAGAAATAATAAGTGTGAGAAAGTCATCACGTTATTCTATTACATCTGATGAAATGAAAGGCAAAGCTGAGAATATAGTTTTTTCAGTGAAATTCTTTGTAGACTCTAAGAGTATTCTCTATGAGAATGATTATGATCATGTATTAATTAAAAAGATGGAGAGTTTATTTGACGGACTGCCAGAGGATAAAGAAGACTTTGTTGCTAGAGAGCTTGTAATATCTATGGATAATATAACGCAATCTATGATGTGTTACGACGAAGGCGTTTATTTCCAGCAAAAGGTTAGTTTTTTGTGTAGTGTTGACGATGTTATATTTAACTATAACGGGAAAAATGTAGTAAAAGAGCAAAATGTAACCTTTAGCTGTTCGTTAATTAAGGAATTTAATAGCCTTCATGATGTTAAATTCATGGTTAATGTCCAAAACATAAAATGTAATCAAGGAGATACAATTGATGCGTCCAAAACAAAAAATGACAATAAAGATGGTAGTGATATTGCAGCAATGGATGTTGATACCATAGATAATGGTTTTAGTTATTCTGTTGGTCTTACAGGTTTGAGGAGTGAGATATTTCCTGATATAGATGATGCTGAATATAATAGCAATAAAAATTTTGCAGAAGATGCACATGCTCTTGGGGAAGTTATGTTTTTGATCTATGATAATCTGATTATAGATTTATTATGAATTATTTAATAAATAAACAGCATTATGATTGATAATATGCTATAAATATTAATAATTTGTTATTGTTTTATATAAATTATGGTATATTTCAGAAATGAAAATGGAGACATAATAACTGTGAGGAAATCAGCTAATTCTTCTGTTAGTCTCAATGAAAATATGAGAGAAGTTGTTAATGCAAATTTTTCAGTACAATTTTTTGTAGAGTGTATGGATGAACTGTGTATAAAAGGTTGTAATTCTGTGCTTACTGAAAAGATGAAGCGTTTATTTGAAGAAATATCAGAGAATAAAGAAGACTTTTTAGTTAGAGAGATTATGATATCTATGGATGATATAAAGCGATCTATGATGTATTCTGAAAAAGGTGATGCTCACCAAAAGATTACCTTCTCTTGTGAAATTGACGATGTTATATTTAGCTATGACGGAGAAATAGCAGAAAGGGGAATTATAGCTTTTGACTGTTCGTTAACCAAGATGCTTGATGATGATGTTCGTTTTGCAGTTGATCTCAAAAATATAAGTTATGATCATGGTTTCATGAAAGAGAATGATGGCGATGTAGTACAAGAATTGAATTTTTATGTGGAACCTACAGATTGGGAAGAGAGTGAATATCATGGTGATATAAATTTTGCAATAGATGCACTTACACTCGGAGAAGCTATATTTTTGTTCTATGATAATTTATTTATGGATTGCTTATGAATAGATAGTTTTATGATTGATATCATGCTAGAATTAGAATATTTATTCTAATTTTGATATAGAAGTAATATGTTATATTTTAAAGATAAGCATGGTGGAACAGTAAAAATAAGTTATTTATCACAT
The DNA here is from genome assembly GCA_020002265.1 of Anaplasmataceae bacterium AB001_6. NCBI lineage: Bacteria > Pseudomonadati > Pseudomonadota > Alphaproteobacteria > Rickettsiales > Anaplasmataceae > Candidatus Mellornella > Candidatus Mellornella promiscua. The sequence continues at coordinate 9,080 of CP048228.1, read as the reverse complement.
TTTAATGATAATCTTTCTGGACAAGAGGGCGAAAATGAATCCAGTGGATTTTTGATGAGATTTTTCGTAGAGCAAGATATAAAGCCTGCAGATTTTTTTTCGAAAATTCGTCAGAATATACTTTGGCTTTGTAACATTAATTGGCCAGAAAAAGAAGAATTTTTAGCTGAAGAAATTGATGTTCGCATAAAAGATGTAGCACGATGTACGGAATTTTCTGGTAACGAAATATCTCAACAAAAGGTTACGTTTTCTTGCAGTGTTTATGATGTTAAGTTTATACTCGGTGTCAAGAAAGAGATGCCCTTTTTTCCTAGTAACGTGTTAAAGCATGAATTTGCGATTTTTAACTGTTCACTAACTAAAAATTTCCATGACATAAACGATGATGACGATGATGATGGTGATGATCAAGATGTTTTGTTCACAATTGAAGTTTGTGATTCGATGTCAGTTTGTGCAGATAATTCTTCAGGTGATATTGCTAAATATTTACCAAAAGATGATTTTACATGTTCTTTAACTCGTGGTGATCTTAAGAAGGGATTGTTTATCGATAAGGATAATAATAGATCAGGCTTATTTCCTCTTTTTGATAATGCAGAAGATTGTGCTTCTTCTTCAGATAGTATGATTAAATATTATCTTGGAGAAGTTGCGTTTTGGGTCTATGAAAATTATTTTTTTACACCAGTATAATTTGATTATAGGGTTTTTTCATTGAAATTTAACGGCTCATTCAATTTGTTGCTGAATTGTTTTGCTTAAATAATCAGAAATAATGATTCATGGTTATTTGTATATATTATTTGAGTATAATTTTTTTGTTTACATCCCTATTTTAAACACTATATAAGCGTTAATTTCAGGGAAAATTGTATATAAAATAGGTATATTTGTTTTTTTCACGTCATATGTTAAGCTTAAGTGCTATGCTACGCTTTCAGAGGAAGTGTAGTGAATTTCTTTTGTATAAAAATTAAGAGGAGTTATGTTGCCAAGTGAATTAGTGTCTCTTGATGTTGATTCTCTAGATCTTTTAGACTTTTTAAAAGAAGAAGATGAGGCTATTCTCAGGGAAAAATCTTTGTCTGTTAGGTCGTTTAATGATCCTAAACTTGTTAAATTTGTAGATTTGCTGATAGATAAGATGCGAGATGAGAGCGCTCCAGGTATTGGGATATCGTCTATTCAAGTTGGCGTAGCAATGCGTTTATTTGTTATCGATAAGATAGGTGCTATGAATCAAGATTATGCCAAAGAGCATAATGTTGATTTGCGACATTGTTTTGATAGTGATCTTGAAGCGCGAGGATATAGTAACTCTATTGATGAACTTACTGTGTTCATCAATCCTAAAATAACATATTTATCTGATGATAAGATTCCTTTTAATGAAGGATGTTTATCTCTTTTGGGTGCTCATGCTGATGTTTATAGATCAAGGCTTGTGCATGTTGAGTATTATGATCTTGCAAATAATTTATGTTCTGGTAAATTTTATGGACTTCCTTCAGTTTGCGTACAACATGAGTACGATCATCTGGAGGGTATTTTATACATCGATCATTTAAATGTGAAGGATCGTGAAACAGTTATAGCAAAGATGAAGAAGAGATCTCGTAGAGAGATTGAGTAATTAATCTCTTATGCTCTTATATATTATCAATAAGCTATTAACATAATCTGTTAAATTTTCTTATTTGATCTTGGATTGTCTGTGTGTATTGCAGAAAATATAATCTTTTAACTAATCTATTTTAGAACTCTATTGTTATTAGGAGTTTTTGATTGGTTTCATATGAGTGCTGTTAATGAGCTTTTATTGCTAGATAGCAATAGAGCTGTTTTGCAAGATACGGAAGTAGAGGATATGGAAGGACAAAGGAAATTAGATGATAATATCAATAATTCTTTTTCTGATGTTTTAGCAAAATTAGAGCAATATGATGCCGCACAAGAAGGAATTTTAGTCAAAGAGGAAGATGAGCCGATACAGAGTGTGTTTCTAGATGATTCTGTACAAGGGAAGAAAAGTGATTACGCATTTTTTGTTCATTCTGTTGATTTAGATGATAAAAATTCGCGATCTGAGGAAGAGATATCTTGTTCAGATGAATCCGTTAAAAATGTTGCAATATTAAACAATGTCCTGAGTATCAAAAGTATTGTATCTTTTCCGGTTTGCGAAAACAAGGTAGTTGATGTTTCTGCTGATTTTGAATCATTGAATAGTTGTGATAATGATTTATTGTCTACCCAATTAGCTTTAAATAGAGAAGTAAAGCAGGAGGAATTTGCATTTTTTCAAAATTACAAGCAGGCTGATGTTGTAGTTGTTGATAAAAAAATACGAGAAGATGAGTCAGAAAGTAAAATCTACCGAAATAAGATTGAATCTTTTTTAGTGATCAATGAAAATTCAGAAGATACAGAATCTTTTGTGAATTTGAAAAAAGAAGTTGTAGTATCTGATGATTCTAATGTTGATTGTATAAATTGTCATCTTGAATTTGCTCCGGCAGAAAAGAATGATAAGGACTTAACATTGTATACAGATTCAAAATCATTGCCGATATCTCAAACTGTTAGTGTTGCCGATTGTGCTAGCCCAAGTGATCAATCAGAATGTACTGTAACATTTAATGTGCTTGATTATACAAATGGTGTATATGATGCATTACCAAGCATTAAGCCAACTGAAGGATCAGAAGATGTTTCTTTAAAATATTCTTTATACTATGGCAAAGATAATGAGCTTTTAACAGGTATGAACGATGCAAAAAATCTATATCAGAGAATATCTCATAATGGTGTAAATTTTAGATTGCCAATATCTGATATTTCAAATATGGGTTTTATGACTGTCACCTTTAGGCCCGGAAGTGCGGCAATTATATTCAGAGGAGAAAATCAAGCTGATGCTAATGTCTCTTATCTTTTTGATAAAATAAGAGAAGAATTAACCAAATTAGGTTTCCGTAAGATGAAATTTAATTATGTTTCTTATGACAAGAAGCATAGGGCTTATAGTGATTTTGACCAATCCAGATTTTGTAATGATAATTTTATTAATATCACGGTATGATTTATGAGTTATTTCAATTCAATTAATAGTCGTAATAGTGCTGCACCAGTATCGAGTTATGATAGTGCTCATCGCAATGATCGCCCTAATAATGACATTGATATAGATCGTAAGGGTTTAATGCAAATTATGTTAGCAAATATGCGTAATGTGGATATTCCTTTAGCTGGTGATAAGGGTAACAGTAGTAATGATTTTGGTACCAAATTTGTTGATAATATGGTTTCGTTTTCTGATATTGGAGCAAAGCAGAATCTAAATGATATTATGATAAGCCTTGCCGATACTATTAAACAGAACACTTTATTTCAAAGAGCGGCTATGATGCAAGGGCAAAATGTTAGAGTGGAGAATGATATTCTTGTTAAGAATGGTAAAGTGAGTGACAGCTTTTTTGATTTGCCATCAGGAGTATCACAGGCGACGATATCTGTTTCTGATAAACATGATAATGTTGTATATAATCGTGTTTTATCAGATCTAGATGAAGGAATAAATAAATTTTCTTGGCTTGGTTTTGGAAACGATGACAAGCCAGTTGCAGATGGAAAGTATAAAATATCTGTTGATGCCTATGATAAAAAGGGTATGTTAATTGACCCCGCTAGAATATCTGGGCTCTTGGAAGGGAAAATATCTAGAGTAGATTTTTCAAGCTTAAATAATGGTGATGGGGAGAGCATGTTCATTTTAGATAATGGCATGAAATTTCTAGAAAGTCAGTTGCACTTTATTTGATAAGAGGGTTTTTATGGCCAGAGTAGATGTTTTTAATACGGGATCTTCAGTTGTTAACGATAACAATATTAAATTGGCAGAGTCTTCTGTTAATATAGCAAACGTGGATACCGTTGCTTTTAAAAGTTCAGATTTCTATAGTCTATTGATTGCGGGTGGAAAAGATATTATAGGTGCACGTCAAGTAAAAGAATATAATGCTGATCAAGATGGCGCAATTGTGACTACCACTAATAATTATAATATGGCAGTCACTGGGAGATCATGGATGATTGTAGAATCTGATGATGGAAAGAAGGGGTTTTCACGCGACGGTAGTTTTAATCTTGATGCACAAAAATATCTGACTAATCATCAGGGTTTAAAGCTAAGTGCTTGGAAAATAGAAGAGGGTCAAACCTATTCTACAATAGATTCCACTGAAGCTGTTAATTTCACAGATGTTGGCGTTACTGCGGAAGCTACAACAAGGGTTCTATTTGATATGAATTTAAATGCCTCTGATGAAAATGCCAAAGGTGTTGGAGAAACAGTTAAGCTTTCTGATACAGCTAATGATAATGTCGGTGCAAAAGATTTAATTTTACCTGATAATTCTAAGATTTTTGTTGGAGACGAATTAGCTCTATCCAATTCTGATGATGAATTCAAGATAAATTTTGGTGGTATTGCTGCATCAAGTGGCTTTGCAAATGGGATATTGGGTGTTAACAATGCACAAGATACATTAACTGGTATTAATAATGGAGATACTATAGTTATCAAGACGGAAACAGGCGGTGAAGAGCAATTTGTGTTTAATACTACTAGTGGTAGTGGATCAGGTAGCAGATTCTCTGATCTAGAAGGTTTGGTAAACAATATTAATCGTTCCAGTAATCTGGCAGCAAGGGTATACAATGGTAGATTATTTATAGGCTCAAATAATGGTGATGATTCAATAGCTTTTGCTACGCGAAATGCTTCTGGAAGAGCAATTGGTGTTTCCAACGCTACATTGCGGGATTCACTTGGGATTGTTTCATCTCCTAAAGATGAGATCGTATCTTCCAAACTGAATGCTATGTTTGAGGGGGTAATCACAGATGAAGATAGCTCCTTTACTGGTGCGGCAGGTGTTAATAATGGAGATAGTTTTACAATTAGACTTTCCAACGGTTCTGAACATAAATTTACAGTTAATAGTGTCGCAGGCCCGGCGAAGAATACAGATGATGATATTGCAACTAAGGGATATTTTGACACCATCAAGGAATTAACAGCTGCTATTAATTCTGTTGACGAATTAGATGCCACGTTTAGTGGAGATCAAATGACAATCAAAATGAAATCCAATTATATGGATAACGTAAGTGTTTTGGCGATTTTAGATCACGGTGGTAATGCTACTAAGCTAGTGAATGAATTAGGAATTGGTTTTTCATCTTCCATGGGTGCGGATGGAAGAGTTTCTCTTGATAATTTTGATAGCACAGAGATATCTTATGGGGGATATGAATCGATTCATTTGAATTCTATTATTCCAACTGATGAAGCTTTAGATTCAATAACTCAAGTTAAAAGTGCTGTCTTGGTTGATGATATCTTCCGTAATAATTTTCACGATGCAGTTCAAGTTGCAGGATGTTATGATCCCTTAGTAAAAATCACAAAAAAAGAAGCAGATGGCCTTAAAGTAATGGTAAATGGGGGTGTAGAACAGGTATTTACATATAAAGCGATATCTCCTGATGCATCATTAAAAGAATTTAATAGCTTGAATACTCTAAAAGATGCGTTAGATAAGGCTGGTTTATTAAAGTCTAATATGGCAGATAACTTTATTACTATAGGTGATGCATCATCTGCTTTAGAATATGTAACAGGTATAAATGGGCATGAAGCTGATGTTTTAGGGATAACTTTTCAAACTCTTACAGCTGGTGATACTTTAAACATCAGTACAGAAAATGGGAAGAAATCTGCTTTAACTTTTGGCGCTAGTGCAGATCTAGATGCTGGAGTTTTTGCTACTTTGCAAGATTTATACCAATTGATGAATAAAAGTTCTGAACAATCTCTAGATTTTATGGTAGAAGCACACGGTGATATTAGCATTGCTAGAAAATCAGATGGATGGGCATCAAGATTTAAAGAAATTTCTGGTACGTCTGCGGGTAAAATCTTCCGGCATGGTGATTCTCTTTTAAGTACTACTCTTAATGTGCAATATAATCCTAACACTAATGATTATGCTGTTGGAAATACATTCCATGATTTATTTAGTTTTAAAAAAAATGTTGAAAATCTTTCTAAGAATGCATTAACAGTTACGTTGAGCAAAGATTCAAATAACATGGTGATAACAACAAATAATGGGTCTAAATTACACCGTTTAGATGATAAATTTCACCAAATCAATGTACAAGATGATAGCCTAAGACATCAAGATACTTTTGCTAAAAATGCCGGATTGAAAGCTGGTGATTTGGTAAATGTACTAGGCTTACATGATATATCGAAGGGTAGTAATAGATTCTCTACGAAAGATGGAATGAATAAGGCAATTAATCACTCTTTAGTTGTACATTCTGAGATTGATTCAAAAGGGAATGTTGTTATTTCTGCATCCGATATACGGGATATCTTCTATAAAAAAGATTCAGATGATAATATAGGAAGCGATATGGTTGGATTTTTTGGTCTAACTGAGGAAACACAAGCATCGTACGATCCTGAAATTCCAGGTTATAGTATTATTTCAGGCGCTATTAAGCCCAATTATCAAACTGAATTCACCATATATGATTCCTTGGGTGATAAACATAATATGAATATGTCTTTTGTAAAATTTGAGAACAATCAGTGGGGTTTTGAAATATTTGCAAATGATAAGACATCAATTGAGAGCCCTAACGGCGATGGATTGTTAGCATATGGTAGTTTAAATTTTGGAGGGGATGGTATGTACCAAGACGGAACTAGTAGTATTCCAGGTTTTAATATACCACCAACAGTTAATGATGGAAAATTTACTTTTCCAATTATTTGGACGAATGGAGCTAACCCTTCAGAGATAGAATTTTGGATTGAAGCAGCTCCTGATGATGCGCCTTTAGAATATCAACAAACTGCCGGTATAAGACAATTTGCAGCAGATAATTCGTACCTTAGAAAGGCACAAATTGATGGTTATCCTACTGGAGAAATGGAAAATATTGAAATAAATGAAGATGGCTTAATTACTGCTATTTTCACTAATTCTGCTAGAAGATCTGTTTATCGAGTTCCGCTTGCTACTTTCAATAATGCTAAAGGATTAATACTTGATAATAATGGAATGCATTATACATCTTCAGAAAGTGGTAGTGCTAGAATATCTACAGTAGCAGACAGCGGGAGTACTCTTAGTGTTGGAGCGTATGAAAAATCTAATGTTGATTTGAATGCAGAAAGTATGAGGATATTAAATATTTCTCATATTACCAATGTAGGAGTGGCATTGTTGTCTCAAGCAGATGAGATGATGGAAAGATTATTACGTTTGGTGCAAGCTTAATTGTGTAACAAGAATCAGTTTTCCATGAGCTATAAAAATGCTCTCAAAAGATGAATAGCTTGTGTTTTTATTAATACAAAGGCCTGCTTTGCAAAGGTAAATAGATATCTATCATATAATGAATAAGAATGGTGAAAATATAATCCTTTTCTGTTTTCTACGTTCCATAGAACAGGAGTAGAGGATTGTATTTATTGTTTAAAGAGGGATATTCCCATGCTTCTTCTTTATTCTCTTATGTTGTTTATCTTGTAAAATGTATAAGCTGTTTATTATTTTTTCTCTTGTTTGACTTGGGAAGATTATGTCATCTATATAACCCCTGGCAGCGGCAATCTTTGGATTACTGAACTTGTTATTATATTCTTTTAAAAGGCCCTCTTTAAGATCAGGATTTTCTTTCAATTGCTTTCTGTATAAGAGATTCACTGCTCCTTCGGCTCCCATAACTGCAATTTCTGTTTGTTGCCAAGCAAAGTTTATATCATTCCCTAAGTGTTTAGAACCCATAACTATATATGCACCGCCATAAGCCTTACGTGTCACAATTGTTACCCTTGGTACTGTGGATTCCGCATAAGCATATAACAACTTTGCACCATTCTTGATGATACCATCTGTTTCTTGTTTTTTTCCAGGAAGAAAACCAGGAACATCCACAAGTGATATTATAGGTATGTTAAAAGCATCACAGAATCTTATGAATCTTGCGCCTTTGCACGATGCATTTACATCAAGACAACCAGCACTCTCTTTGGATTGATTGGCTACAACTCCAACATTACAGCCATTTATTCTTGCAAAGCCCACAATTAAGTTTTTTGCAAAAGACTCTTTGATTTCATAAAAGCTATCTTCATCGAATATTCCATCTATGATGGATTTCATGTTATACACAATAGATGATTCTTTTGGCATAAAATGATCTAGCCATTTGCTGCATTTACCATTATCAGTATATTTTTTAGATATTTGCTGTTTTACAGTATTATTTTGAGGAATATGTTTCATGAATTGTCTTATGCTGAGCATAGCTTCAAGGTCATTGTTGAATACTTTATCCACCACACCGTTTTTCTCAGAGTGGATTTTATAGCCTCCTAATTCTTCTTTGGTTATATCTTCAAACGTTACTTGTTTAACTATTTCAGGGCCAGTGACAAACATGTACGAAGTATTTTTAACCATGAAGATGAAATCAGTTATTGCAGGTGAATAAACAGCTCCTCCAGCACACGGGCCAACGATAATTGATATCTGTGGTATTAATCCAGAAGCGTGGACGTTTCTATAGAATATCTCTCCGTAGCCAAAAAGAGCATCTATCCCTTCTTGTACTCTGGCTCCTCCAGAGTCATTTATGAACACCATAGGAAACAAATTTTCTATTGCAAGATCCATTATTTTACAGATTTTCTTTCCGTGCATTTCACTGAGTGAGCCACCTAAAACTGTGAAATCTTGTGATGCAATCGCTACTTTTTTTCCGTTGATTGTGCCAATGCCTGTTATTACTCCATCTCCTAAGGCACCTTTTTTTTCCATTCCAAAATCTGCACATCTATGCATTACGCGTGCATCTGTTTCCATGAATGAATCTTTATCTAACAACAGATCAATCCTTTCTCTTGCAGAAAGTTTTCCTTGTTCGTGCTGTTTATCTAGTGGTGAAGAGCTTACAATTTTCTCTTTTTGTTTAGTTTTCGTATCAATCAT